>NZ_JAGPYU010000006.1:0-106047 GCF_024453945.1 Corynebacterium sp. CCUG 61414 | reverse complement strand
GAGAATACGGTGAGCTTGAAGGTTGCAAATCCTGGGTTGGATGCGGCCCGGATGCGTGTTGAGGTTGTCTACCCGTCTGGGAAGGCCGAGCAGGTTGTCACGGTTGCTGGTCAAGGAGAGGCGACGGTGGAGTTGCCGGTGACGGTGGGTGTGGTCAAGACATCGTCGTTGCCGTTGGATGTGCGTGTGGTCAATGAGGATGGTTCGCAGGCGTTTGCTGGCCGGTTTGATGTTGCCGCGGTCATGGATGCTGATGTTGATGGTGATGCGATGGCTGGTGCGCCGCGTAAACCGCAGCACAATGCGCAGACTGCGCCGACGACGACGGCGAAGGCTGGTAAGCATGAGTCTTCGCAGTTGACCACGCAGCGTCCAGCACCGAGTGCTGGTGATGTAAGTGGTGCGCCTGCTGGTGAGACGAATATCGCGGCGATTGTTGCTCCGATTGTGGTGCTGCTGCTGTTAATTGGTGGTGGTGTTGCTGCTGCGATGTCTGGTGGTCTGCACTTCTAAACAAAGGGTAGTGGGCCGTGGGGCTTGTGATACCGGGAGTGTTCCTGGTGGCATGGGCCCTTTTCGTTGTGGTTGGGGGTTGGGATTGTTCCCTGCAGGTCTGTGGTGCCGGGAACGATCTTTATGGTCACTCGTCGTGAGCTGGGGAAACATAGGTGTTGGTCGACCGGAGTGGGGCTGAAGAACGAGATAGTTCCCGGGGGTGGGAACTATTTTTCAGGAGCGTGGGGAGGTGTGAGGGCGGCGCACCAGATTCCGGGTTTTGCTCTGGCTGGCAATCGGAATCCCCTGGTCGCGCGTGCCCGTGATAGGAATGTGGTGCCCAGCCAACACACAGGCAACTACTGCAGCTAGCAACACGAGCTCATGGCACGAAAAACTCCCCACCGGCGTGGACTCATGGTCCTTGCCGATGGGGAGTGTTCGCGTTCTTATGCGTTTGGACGCTTACCGCGGTTCGCGCTCTTCTTGCGACGGTCCTTACGCTTACGGCCACGCTTGCTCATGGTGCCTCCTTTAAAATGCGATGAATTAGGTGCAAACCTAGTTACGAAGTATTCAGTTTATCGTTGTTGCCGCAGTGCGGTGAAATCCCCCGAGGAAATTCTGTGAGAGGCACCGGCAAAAGCCGTAGAGCTTAGGCCGACAGGCGTGCGCGGTTGCGCGCGCGGGCCTTGTTGCGGCGCTTCAGTGCGCGACGCTCTTCCTCAGAAAGGCCACCCCAGACGCCGGCGTCTTGGCCGGTCTCCAGTGCCCACTTCATGCAGTGGGAAGTGACTGGGCAGCGGTTGCAAACAAGCTTGGCTTCGGCGATCTGAGCGAGTGCAGGGCCGGAGTTGCCGACAGGGAAGAAGAGTTCTGGGTCCTCGTCGCGGCAAACGGCTTCGTGGCGCCAATCCATAATAAGTACTCCTTCAAGTTCAGAATGTGTCGTGACTATGTATTTTTTGCGCACCACATTCACAACCCTTTTGGGGCGTGTTGCAAACTAAGTTTGATTCCATTGCCCGGGCGAGTGCTCCGCATTGTGCGGGACTCCACTTCCAGACCTGGCGTTAACCCTGTGGTGACTTAGGGTTAAGGGCTGTGACACCAGCCCGTAATTTTTGCTACTCGAAAATGATGGCATGTATTTCGCCGTTCCGCTAGGGTTCTGGCCAAAAATGTGACTGGAATCATAAGAATTGTATTCATGGTTACCGCTCATAACGCACGGCAAAAACGTGGAACCAATGAGCTGTACGCTCTTGAGCTGCATATATAAGAAAATAATTAGCTGACATATGTGTTCGCTAAGGTCAAATCGGCAATCGTCTGCACCGCAACTGGTGTCGGAATCTGGCCCTGATCATTAGACTCCGTTGTGTGAACAGCAAAGAAAACTCATTGGACCACACTGGCGTTCCGGGCATGCTGCGGTTCGGGGCGGTCGTCGTGTTGCTGCAGTGCTTGGCGATGCTCGGCTACATCATCATGCTGATCTACGCCCAGATTGAAGGCATTAGCGATAGCAGCATTGAATCGAGCGCGGAAGCAAGCCATTACGTGGCGTTGGGCACGGCGGTGTTCCTTGCCATCGTCTTCGGTTTTGTTGCGTTTGTGGCTATCTCGACGCTACAGGGGCGGCCAAGGGGCTCGGGCGCGATCGTGCTCATCGAGGCGATCCTGCTCGGTGTGGCGTTTTATATGTTCCTCGGGGGCGCGCACCTACTCAGTGCGGCGACGGCGCTGCCGGCGGTGCTCGTGTTGATTACGGTGTTCCACCCGGCGTCAGCGGCCTACCAAGAGGCGATGTACGAACTGAAAAAGGCCCGCCGCTAGCAGAGCTACCAAAGCTACCAGGCGACGGGCGCGGGGGATCGGGGTGCTGCGCGGCGTTAGGAGAGGTTCGTGTTGAGCACGACGATCTCCTCGCCGCGCTTTTCTACGATCGTGGTGCCGGCGGAGTCGATGTAAACGGGGCCGGTGTATCCGCCACGATCGACGGGGATGATCTTCTCCACCTTGTTGTCGTCCCAGTTGGCGACGGCGATGCCGGTGTCGGAGGCGTAGAGCAGGCGCTCGCCGGCTGGGAAGCCGGTGCCAAGCGCGCCCTGGAACACGCCGGTAACACTCAGGCGGGAGGGTTCCATGAGCAGCAGGGTGTCGCCTTCGTGGTACGTCATGTGGTGGGGCAGGTCGGCGACGGGGAGGACGTCGACAATTTGGTCGATCTTCTGCGGGCCGTCCAGTGGCGGGATTTCGGAGGCGGCGAGGTCGTTGCCGTCCTTGTCGTAGGTGCGGACTTTGTGGCTGTCCGGGTCGTAGATCGCGGCCGCGTCCTGGGACACCGCGACGAGGTAGGCGTTCTCGGAGATGTCGACGCTTTCGTACATCTCGGGCTCACGGGAGTCCTCGGGAGTGGTGTTCTGGAACTTGAGCTTGGGGCCGTCGTCGCAGTACTCCGTGGTCGCCATAATGTCGGTGCGGGTCAGCGCGGAGTTGATGGTGCAGGACTCGGGCTGCATGTCCGGCTCCTGTGGGGCCTCGTTGTAGCCGTACTCGACGGTCTTGACCATGTCGGAGCGCCACAGCTCGACGCGGTGGGAGCTGACGTAGCCGACGCGGTCGTTGGACTGCACACGTGTGATCACCTCGGGTGCGATGGCGGAGCGTGTGCCTGCGTACTCGCCGGTGAGCGCGTTAATCGTGACGACGTCCCCACAGCCAGCATTGTCGCGGTATGCGGCGACGACCTTGTCCCACGCATGACCGAGCAGGCATAGATCGTTCGGGCGTGTGTAGGTCCAGGCGGTGTCGCCGGCCGGCGTGGTGGCGGTGATGGTGCCGTCGTTGTAGGTGATGATCATGCCTGCAGCGATCACGGGTTGGACGCCGGGGGAGGTGTCCGGAAGGCGGAAGGCTTCCTCGACCTTCGAGGGGACGACGGCGAGGCGTCCCGCGTTCTCATATTCCTCCGCCGCCGGTTCCAGGTGAGAGCTGCGGATCGGTGCGGTGAAAAACGCGATGGCAAGGAGGATGATTGCGATCGCGGTGATGACTGCGGTAGCGATCAAGTCGTTGCGGGTGCGACGTAGGGGCTGACTCAACGCCGTTTCCTTCCTGAGCGGTTCGTTCCACGTCTCGTGGAGGGTGTTCTCTCGCCCGAGCGTTGCGGGCGTGCTCCGAGCACTTTACGCGGTTTGCCCACCGTGGATAAAGCCGAGTCCGGAATGTCCAGGGCCTCGAAGAGCTCTTCGGAGGTGGAAAACCACGTTGGGGGCTGGGGCTTGTCGAGGGAAAGTTCCTCGTTGATTGCTTCCCATTTCGCTGTTTCGTCGAGGTCGGCCATGGTCACGGCGGTGCCGGAGTGGCCTGCGCGCCCGGTGCGGCCGATGCGGTGGACGTAGGTCATTGGGTCGTCGGGGACTTGGTAGTTGATCACGTGGGTGACGTCGTCGACGTCGATGCCGCGCGCTGCAACATCGGTGGCGACAAGGATTTCGACGTCCCCTTCGCGGAAGGCGTTCAGGGAGGCCTCGCGCGCACCTTGTCCAAGGTCGCCGTGGACGGCGCCGACGGAGAAGCCGCGCTGGCCGAGGTCGTCGGCGACGCGCGCGGCGGAGCGCTTCGTGCGGGTAAAGATGATGGTTTTGCCGCGGCCGTTGGCCTGCAGGACGCGCGCGAGCACCTCGGGTTTGTCCATGTGGTGGGCGTAGAACACGACCTGGTTGGTGCTTTCGTGGGTGGAGGCGGCTTCCTCGCCTTGCTCGGCGCGGATGTGGATCGGCGTGTTCATCTTGGAGCGCGCCAGCTGCAGGATCTGGCCGGGCATGGTCGCGGAGAACAGCATCGTTTGCAGTTGGTCAGGTAGGGCGGACCACAGCGTTTCGATGTCGGGCAAAAAGCCCATGTCGAGCATCTCGTCGGCTTCGTCGAGGACGAGGATCGCCACGTGGCTGAGCTGCAGTTCGCCCTGGTGGTAGAGGTCGATGAGGCGGCCGGGCGTGCCCACGACGACGTCGACGCCCTTGTGCAGCGCGACGATCTGTTCCTGGTAGGGCCGCCCGCCGTAGATGGTGGCGACGCGCACCGGGGTGTACTTCGCTGCCCGCTCCAGGTCGTCGCCGACCTGCACGGCGAGCTCGCGGGTGGGGACGACCACGAGGGCGCGGGGTGTGCCGTCGAGTTCGGCGATGGTGGCGTCGTCAAATACTCGGTCGAGCAACGGGATGCCGAAGCCGTAGGTTTTGCCCATTCCCGTGCGGGCTTGGCCGATGATGTCGCGGCCGTCGAGCGCGAGGGGGATCGCAAGTTCCTGGATGGAAAATGTGCGATGGATATCGAGCTCCTCGAGGGCATCGATGAGTTCGGCGGCGACCCCTAGCTCATGAAAATCGGGTGACTGTTCTCTAGCAGCTGATTTGGACACGCCCTCATCTTAGCTGTAGGCCGTTACAATGGATTGACATCCGTGAAGATGAGCAAAGATGAACAACGATAAGGACGGAAACGAACATATGGATATCAAGATCGGTCTTGCAGACACCGCACGTGAGCTCTCCATCGCGATTGCTGAGGGGCACGAGAATGTGCTCAATACGGTGAAGCAGGCGATTGAGGATCAGACCCCGACGGTGACGCTGGAGGATGACAAGGGTAAGAAGTACTTGGTGCGCACCGAGAAGATTGCGTACGTTGAGCTTGGCTCTGCGCAGGCTCGTTCCGTTGGGTTCATGCGTTAAAACCCGCTACATTTACGACCATGAAGAACAATCACGACACCGACGTTTTCGAGGATTGGGACTTTGAGGACGACGGTGAGTTCACCGCGGTAGACCCGGAAGCGGAGGGTCGGCTTGTGCGCTTCGCCCGCGAGTACGGGTGGCGCGCCTACGCGATTCCGGTGTTGGCTGTGCTGACGGTGTTCGTGATTGTGAACATGCTGCAAAACCCCGACGGGGAGGTGTTTGCGGGAAGCGCTGGTGACAGCGCGGTCGAGCAGCCTGACGGTGACGAAGCCTCGCGCACGGTGAGTGTGCTGCCGGAGGGCCAACAGGACGTACTGCAGTTGCCGCCGGGAGGTCCGTTCACGGAGACTGGCGAGGGCACCTTCTACGAGGTTGGCCACCCTGGGATGCAGGCTGGCAAGGGGGATGAGCTCACGGTCCGCTTTGTTGTTGAGGTGGAGCATGGGCTCGACACGGCACTGTACGGGGGCAATGAGGCTGTCGCCGCGCTTGTCGACGCCACCTTGAGCGACCCCCGTGGCTGGACCAACGACCCGCGCTTCCGGTTTGAACACGTCACGGCGGCCGATGAGCCATCGCTGAAGATTCGGCTCGCGTCCGCGGCGACAACGCGGGAGCTGTGCGGCGTGCACCTTGAAATGGAGACCAGCTGCCGCACCCGCGTGACCGGTGAGGACACGGTCATTTTGAACGAGGCCCGCTGGGTCCGGGGTGCTGCGCCCTACGAGGGGGATCTGGGCCGCTACCGCCAGTACCTGATCAATCACGAGGTTGGCCATGCGCTCGGCTTCGCGCACCACGAGCCGTGCCCGGAAAATGGCGTGCTGGCGCCGGTGATGATGCAGCAGACGCTGAGCTTGAACAATGCGCAGCTGTACTCCTTTGATAAGGAAGAGGTGTACCCGGATAACCAGGACACCTGCAGGTCGAACCCGTGGCCGTACCCGCGCCCGGCAGTGTTGTAAGTGCTGTAGTTGTTGTAGTTATAAACAGGCGACGAGAGGAAGGCGAGCTGCGCTGTGACTATTCCCGAGCATGTGTTGTCGGCGTTTCAGGTTGATGGGGAGGCGGCGTCGACACCTGATGCTGCCTGGGGTGAGGCGAAGAAATTTGGGCGCATTGTGATTTCGCAGGCTGCGCCGACGGCGGCGTGGTCGGGCAAGGTGCGTGAGCGCATCGCTGACCACCTTGAGGGGGTGCACGTTGCGCGTCCGGTGCGTGCGACGGACGGGCGCTTCGTGGTGGCTGGCTTCGTGGCCAACGAGTTCTCGCCGGGTGCGCCGGCGGCCCGCGTGGATGAGGCCGTGGCGGCGGCGCTTGCGCTGGAGCGCGCGCTGCAGCAGGCCGAGGTGGTGCAGGAGCTGCCCGAACGCGATAGCTCTGACGTGATCGCAGAGGCGGATCGCGGCGCGTGGAAGGGGCACGAGGATGCCAGTGCTGAGGGGCTGTGTGTGGCGCACGTGGATGTGCTCTCCCACACGCTGTTTTCGGGCTACGCCGCGCCCGTGCTGACGGATCTTGTACCTTCGGCGCGGCTTCGCCCGAGGGGGTATTCGGCTGCCGTCGTAATTGTCGACGCCCTGCTCGCCGGGGCTGTCGATCCGCGAATCGTCGAGCGCTGGTCCCACATTCCGGACCTTGTGTTCCTGGCGGGGCGCGCGTTGGATTTCCGGATGCGGATGGCGCAGCACGACGGAACGTTCCAGAATGCGAACGCGCGTTCGAAATTTTCGGAGGTTTCCGAGCTCCTTATGTCCCGCTAACATGCCACAATGGTGGGCATGAATGACCAGCAGTCCACCACACCCCGCGCGTTTTTAGTCCCGCGCGAACACCAAGCGCACGATAGAACGTGGTCGCAGCCACTTCCCACCGAGGGGTTATGGAAGGTAACCGGCCAGGCGGGTTCGGGGGTGACCAGCTTTCTCATCGATACGTTTGTGGCGTCGGCGAAGCGGCAGTCGGACGCGGAGGGCGTCTTGTTCTTGACGGATTCGAAGGAGTCCGCCGCGCGGATCAGGGCGGAGATTTCGGAGCGGCTCGCTGATACTGACTTTGTTGCCGACGGCCCGATGGTGCGCTCTGTGCATTCCCTGGCGTTTGCCGTGCTGCGGGAGCAGCAGGAACAGCTGCGCCTGATTTCTGGCGCGGAGCAGGACGCGGTCATCCGCCAATTGCTGCAGGGGCATGTTGAGGATGGCCGGGGGAGCTGGCCTGCGGAGCTGCGCCCGGCATTGCCGATGGTGGGCTTTGCGCGCCAGCTGCGTGACTTTTTGCTGCGCGCGATCGAGCGCGGGCTGGACGCTGAGCAGCTCAAGGTGCTCGGAGCCCGCTACGGGCAGGGGATTTGGAGCGCGGCCGGCGACTTTTTGGAGGAATACCAGCAGGTCATGGCGCTGACCGGGACGGTGCGTTACTCGGCATCCGAGCTGATTGCCAGGGCGCTCGACGTGCCGTTGGGACGGACGTGGCACACCGTGATTGTGGACGACGCCCAGCATCTCTCGCCCGCGGCGGCAAAGTTCGTGCAGCGCCTGCTGCAGGGGGCCACACTCGGGGTTGTGGGTGGTGACTTGGATCAGTCCGTCTACCAGTTCCGCGGGGCAAGCCCGGAGTTCTTTGCCACGCTGGGGGGCCTTGAGCACACGGTGATTGACTTGGGGCAGACGCGGCGTGCGCCGGAGGTCTCGGTGGCGCTAGCGCAGACGCCGACGGCGCAGCTCGCGGCGGTGGCGGACGCACTTCGTCGCGCGCACCTCGAGGAGGAGGTCGCGTTTCGGGATATGGCGGTCATTGTGCGTTCGTCAGGGATGATTCAGCCATTCCGCCGCGCGCTGTTGCACGCGGGCGTGCCGGTCGCCCTGAATCCGACGGATGTGGTGCTCAGCGAGCAACGTATTGTTGCCTCGCTGCTGCTTGGGTTGCAGTCGCTGTACACACCGCTGACGGTTGAGCAGTGGCGTGACCTGCTGCTTGGGCCCATCGGTGGTACGGACCCGGTGACGCTGCGCCGCCTGTTGCGCGGCCTGCGGCGTTGGAAACCAGAGGCGCGTGCGGAGGAAACGCTGCGTGACCTTGTTGTTTCCAAGGCAGAGCTGCCGGATTTCGGCGAGGTACTCACTGACCGTGAGCTGCAGATGCTGCACCGCATCCGCCAGGTGTTGGATGCCGCCAGGGAGGTCTACGACGCTGACGGCAGCGTCGAGGAGGTGTTGTGGGCGCTGTGGAACGCCACGGGTTTGGCAGATCACCTCACTGCGGTTGCGCTTCGGGGCGGCACGACGGGCTCGCAGGCTGACCGGGATCTGGATGCGGTCATGGCGTTGTTCGACGCCGCCGGTGACTTCACCGAGCGTAAAACCCAGGGTGGGCTCGAGCTGTTCGTGAACAGCATGTTGGAGCAGGAACTGCCCACCGGTGTGCGCGATCGCCGAGCGGCCACGCCGGACGCAGTGGCGCTGTTGACCGCGCACGGCGCGGTGGGCAGGCAGTTTAGCCGTGTTGTCGTTGCCGGTGTGCAGGACCTCGAGTGGCCGAGCCTGGGCGAGACCGGCTCGATTTTCGGCCAGCAGGATCTGGTGGACCTGGTTGACCACGACGTGGATCCCGCCACCCCGGTGTCGCACTTGCGCGAGCGCCTCGAGGAGGAGCGTCGCCTGTTCCACGTGGCGTTGACCCGCGCGACGGAGCGCGTCCTGGTCACGGCCGTCGACCAGACTGACGGCGAGGAGGTCATCGAGCCGTCCCGGTTCATTGAGGAGCTCTGCGAGGAAACCGGCATTTCCCCGCAGCTGGTGACGCTGTCCGCGGAGGACGCCGCGGCTGGGGATGACGGTGCGGAGGCCACGGTTGTGCGCGTACTATCCCGCGATGATTTCCTGGGGGAGCTACGCCGCACACTCGCGGACGAGGAACACAGTACGGAAGCAGACCGGCGCCAGGCCGCGCGCCAGATTGCGCGGCTGGTGGAGGCCGGGGTGCCGCTCGCGGACCCGGAGCAGTGGTGGACCACCACGGAGCCTTCGACGGATGAGCCCGTTGAAGGGCAACGTTCACTGTCGCCGTCGAGGATTGAGGCGCTGTTGAAGTGCCCGATGAGCTCGGTGCTCGAGCGCACTCTCGGTTTTGATAGCTCGATGCCGATGGTGATCGGATCGATCGTGCACGCCTACTTCGAGGCGCTCGGCCGAGGCGTGCCGGAAGAGCAGGCGCGGATGCACACGCTGGCCACGTACCGCGCGATTGTTGACGCCCCCGCGTGGCAGGCCGAGGCCCAAGTCCGCGACTTCGAGGCGATGCTGGAGCGAACCAACAAGTGGTGGGAAAATCGCGCGAAGAAGTTCGAGGTTGTGGGCATGGAGGTGCCGATCTCCGTCCAGGTCGCAGAAGACGTCCATATCCGCGGGCGAGCCGACCGGCTGGATAAGGAAGAAAGCGGCAGCGTGCACATCGTTGACCTGAAGACTGGCTCGACGATGCTCTCCGTAGATAGCGCGAAGGAGTGCGAGCAGCTTATGGCGTACCAGCTTGCGCTGAGCCATGGGCAACTCATCGGTGAGGGCGACGATCTTCGCGTTGTGACGTCCACCGATGGGCAAGAGGGCCTGGACGTTGGTGGGGCGGCGCTCGTGTACTCGAAGCACGGAACGAACGCCGCAACCACGCGCGAGCAACCGCGCAAAGAAGAGGAAGAACTCGAGTACTTCACCGAACTCATTGCACCGCTGCCCGGCAAGACAACAGGGCCGCAACTCGAAGCGCAGGCGGGCAAGCACTGCGATTACTGCGCTGTGCGCGCGCTGTGCCCGGTCCAGATCGAAGGGACGATGATTTACAATGGCTGATTTCACACCCCAGGAACTCTTCCAGGCGCTCGGGGACGCATTTCCCCCTAGTAGCCAGCAGGCCGACGTGATTGGTGCCGAGCCGGGGCCGATGCTGGTCGTGGCCGGTGCTGGCGCGGGCAAGACGAAGACGATGGCGGACCGCGTGGTATGGCTCGTCGCCAACGGGTATGTGCGGCCGGAGGAAGTCCTCGGCTTGACGTTTACCCGCAAGGCGGCCCGCGAGCTGGGGCAGCGGATCCGGAACCGGCTGCAGGCGTTGGCTCGTCACCGGGAGCTCGTACGGGAGCTCGATCCTTCGGGCGCGCTGGCGGAAAGCCTGGAGGTTATCGCGCCGACTGTTGCTACGTACGACTCGTACGCGGGCGAGCTCGTTCGCGACTACGGGCTGCTCGTCCCGGTAGAGCCGGACGCGCGCCTGATTACGCAGGCTGAGCTGCATGCGATCGCCGTCGAAGTCGTGAGCAATTACAACAAACCACTCATCGCGGAAGGTGCCCCTGCCCCCGCGATGAGCACAGTGGTGGAGGACCTACTGAAGCTCACCACGGCGATGGGCAACGCCCTGGCAGACCCAAACGATATTTACGAGGCCGCGGAGATCTTCCTGAAAGAGACGGAATCGCTACCGAAGTCGCCGCGGAGCAAAACCGAATTCTGCAAGACCATGACGGGGTGGCGCAACAAGCAGCGCCAGCGCCAGTTGATGTTGCCGCTGGTTGAGGAGCTTAACGCGGCGCTGCGTGAGCGTGGTGTGGTCACGTTCAACGAGCAAATGAACATTGCGGCCACGCTCGCGGAGCAGCACGCGTCCGTCGGTGCTGCGCAGCGGCAGAAGTACCGCGTGGTCATGCTCGACGAGTACCAGGACACCTCGCATTCGCAACGAGTGTTGCTGCGCAGCCTGTTTGGCGAGGGCCAGGACCCCACGTTGACGGTGACTGCGGTGGGCGACCCGATGCAGGCAATCTACGGCTGGCGCGGGGCGACGTCGGAAAACCTCGCGGCATTCGTGGAGGATTTCCCTGCCGCGGGCGGTGTGCCGGCGCAGAAGAAGCAGCTCACCATCTCCTGGCGTAACCCGAGCAAGGTGCTTGAGATGGCGAACCAGGTCTCCACCGCGATCCTTGGCAGCGGGGAAGATCGTGCCGTCGCGCCTCTGGAGCCACGCAAGGACGCTGCGGCAGGCGACGTGGAGATGCAGTTCTTCCAGCGGGAGGAGGAAGAAATTGAGTTCGTTGCCGACGCGCTGCAGCAGCAGTTTGAGCAGGGCGGTAAGCTCTCGGCCGCGGTGCTGACCAGGAAGAACAGGCATGCGCAGCCGATCGCCCAGGCGCTTGAGGCCCGTGGTGTGCCGTATGAGATCGTGGGGCTCGGCGGCCTGCTGGATACCCCGGAGGTGCAGGACACGTTGGCTGTGGCCACGATGTTGGTCCGCCCCGAGGATTCTGAGGCGGCACTGCGCGTGCTGGGTGGGCCGTCGGTCGGGCTCGGGCTAGCGGATATGGAGGCGCTCGCCGCACGTGCCAAGAACCTGCAAGCCCGCGCGGACGGCCCGGTCGCGGAGGAGGAAGCAGCCAGGCCAGTGCCCGCGGACCCGGAGGAGCGCCTCATCGAGGAGCTGACGCAGCTTGCACTCGAGGCGGAGGCGCTGAAGATGCAGTCGGCGAAGCCCGCGGGCCTGGCGGACGCGGTGGCGGACCTGGGCGAGCCAGAGCGCTACAGCGAGGAAGGCTACAAGCGCCTGCAGCTGCTGGCGTCGCGGCTGCGACAGCTGCGGCGCAATTCGCTGGGCAAGCGGCTCAGTGACTTGTTCGCGGACATCATCGAGGTCTTCGGTATTCGCGTTGAGGTGCTGGCGCGGCGCTCGTCGGCAGGCACGGTGCACTTGGACCAGCTGCTGCACTACGTCGAGGAGTACCCGGGCACGAGCGTGGAAGCGCTGCTGGACTACTTCGAGTTGGCGAAGCAGCAGGAGGACGGGCTTGCGCCGGGCAACGTCACCGTGCGCGGGGACCGAGTGCAGATCTTGACGGTGCACAAGGCGAAGGGCCTGGAGTGGGATACTGTCGCTGTGTTGCACGCGGATAAGGACACCTACAGCTCAAAGATTGAGACCTTCCTCGCCCAGATCCCATTCCTGCAGCCTGAGACGTTCGGTGACCCGGACATCTACGAGGAGTTCGCAGAGGTAGAGCACCGCACGCAGTTTAAGAACGCTGCCAATGCGTGGCGCAAGCACATCGGCGAGGACCTCGCTGAGGAGCAGGCGCGCCTGTTCTACGTGGCTATCACACGTACGGAAAACAGGCTGTTGCTTACCGGGTCGAACATCTCTCTGGGCGGCAAAAAGAATACGAACGGGCCGTACGAGCACTTCGCGGCGTTCGAGGGCCTCGAGCTGCCGGAGCAGGTCGAGGACGAGGATGCGGAGAAAACGGTACAGCAGCCGGAGGTGGCCGTCGGCACGTGGCCTGTGCAGTCCTACGAAGCGGCGCACGCTGCCAGTAGTCAGGCCACTCGCCCGAGTGAGCTGGTCAGGGACGCGCTCGAGACCGAAATCGCGCCCGCGGCCGGCGAGCTCTACGAGCTGTGGGAGCGCGACGCCACCGCGCTCATTGAGGAACACAAGGCGGCGCAGTCGCCGGACGTGCCCGTCATGCTGCCTGGTGAGCTGACCGCCTCAGACGTGGTGGCCATGCAGGCGGACGTGGAACAGTTCGCGCGCCGGGCACGTCGCCCGGTGCCGTTCAAGCCGAACCAGTACGCGAAGCGCGGCACCGCATTCCACGAGTGGATCGAGGATTTCTACGGTGCGCACCCGCTGCTCACTGAGGACGAGCTGCCGGGCATGGGCGAGTTTGAGGTGGACCCGTCGACGCTGCAGAAGCTGAAAGCCAACTTCGAGAACAGCCACTGGGCGTCGAAGACGCCGACGCACGTGGAGTGCCCGTTTGAACTGGCGCTCGGCAAGGCGGTGGTGCGTGGCCGCATGGACGCGGTCTTTGCGGACGGCGACGGCTGGGTCGTGGTGGACTGGAAGACCGGCAACCGCCCGGTGGGTGCGGCGATGGAGGCAGCGAAGCTGCAGCTTGCCGTGTACACGGAGGCGTGGAAGCGAATCGCCAACGACGGCCGCCCAGTGAAGGCCGTGTTCTTCTACGTCCGCGATGGAAAGGACTTCACCGCGACGGAGCTTCCGGATGCGCAGCAGCTGACGAAGTTGTTGGAAGATGCAGCAAACGGCGCAACTTCCGGTACAGTTTCACGCCGTAGTAGCGAGGAAGGATAGCGGAGTGAAACTGCCGTTTGCGTTGTCATGGAGTGACCGGTTCCGTGCGGATGCGGATCCGTCGGAAATACCGGTGCACACCCTGCTGGATGTCGTTCGGATTCCGTCGGCGGAACGCACCACTCCATGGGCGTTGATGGCAAGGCGCTTCGGCTACGCGGCCATGTTGGTGTTGGCCGTGGCGACGGTGGTCTACTTCGACAAAGAGGGGTACACCGAGCCACTGACCTTTATCGACGCCCTGTACTATTCGGCGGTTTCGCTCTCAACGACCGGCTACGGCGATATCACGCCGGTGACGCAAAGCGCGCGCCTGATGAATATCTTGGTCATCACGCCGTGCCGTGTGGCATTCCTGATGCTCTTGGTCGGTACGACGTTGTCGGTGTTGACGGAGGATTCCCGCAAGACGCTACAGATTCAGCAATGGAGGAGAACAGTGCGCAATCACACCATCGTTATCGGCTACGGCACGAAGGGCAGGTCCGCGGTGGATGCGCTGCTCGCGGGCGGTACCGCCCCGGGCAACATCGTTGTTGTTGATGATGACGCCGTGGTGCTGTCGAACGCCGAGAAGCGCGGCCTGGTCACCGTCCACGGCAACGGCACTCGCTCGAGCGTGCTGAAGGTCGCTGGTGTGGCGCGTGCGCGCTCAGTTGTGGTGGCGCCGTCCTCGGACGATACCGCGGTGTTGGTCACGCTGTCTGTCCGTGAGTTGGCGCCGAGCGCCATGATCGTTGCCAGCGTCCGTGAGAGTGAGAATCAGCACTTGCTGATGCAGTCGGGCGCGGACTCGGTGGTGGTCTCTTCCGAAACGGCGGGCCGCCTGTTGGGCATCGCGACGGTCACGCCACCTGTGGTGGAGATGATGGAGGACCTGCTCAGCCCGGACGAGGGCTTCGCGGTTGCGGAGCGCCCGATCGCGGACGACGAGGTCGGAGCGAACCCGCGTCACCTCGCCGACATTGTGCTGGGTGTGGTGCGCTCCGGCGAGCTCTACCGCATCGACGCCCCGGAGGCCGAGACGGTTGAGCCCGGCGACCGCCTGCTGTTCGTGCAGATGACGCAGCCGACCCCGCTGACTGAGCGCACGCGCCCGACGGAGTAGGCGGCCTATGAAGCGGTTCATTGCCTTCGATGCCGCCGGCAGGTTTGTGCTTGGAGCTGATGACACGCCCACACTTTTCGACGCCCACTCCGCCCAACCCCACGCCGAGAACACGGTGCACGTCGGCGACGATGTGTGGGCGGTGCTGGTGAGCGAGGCGCAGCTTGAGGCATTGGGCGAGCGCTTCGGCACTTGCCGCAGCCACGCAAGCGAGTATCTGGTTGCACGCGGGTTCGGTCTGCTGCGTAACCAGCGCCAGCTGCGCTTCGACCCGCGCGACGGCAGCGAAGTCGCCTGGGGCGAGGCGGGCATCGTTGCGCGTGGTGCGAGCGGGAAACCGCTGTTTCCGCGTATTGACCCGTCGGTGATCGGGGTGGTGCAGTCGACGGACGGGGAGCGGATTTTGCTGGGGGAGAATGCGCGCCGCCCGGGCTACTTCACGCTGATTGCGGGATACATCGACGTCGGTGAGACCATCGAGGACGCCTTCGCGCGTGAGGTGTGGGAGGAAACGGGGCGTCGTGTCGGGGCGGTGCGCTATGTTGGGTCGCAGCCGTGGGCGCTGTCGGGTGCGCTGATGTTGGGGATGGTGGCGTCGACAAGTGATGTTGATGCTGTGGGCCCCTTGGATGGGGAGCTGACGCAGCTGCGCTGGCTGCGCCGCGACGAGCTGGGCACTGTCACGCTGGCGGTGCCGGGGACGATTGCGCGGCGGATGATTGACCAATGGGCTCGTGGAGAGTTCAACGAGGAACGGAGAGGAACGTAAGTGGCTGTAGATCTGAGCTTGCTGGATGAGGATCAGCGGATTGCAGCGACCGCTCCTCGTGGCCCGGTGTGCATCCTGGCCGGCGCCGGGACGGGTAAGACGCGCACGATTACGTACCGCATCGCGCACATGATTGACCAGGGCACGGTGAGCCCGAACCGTGTGCTGGCGGTGACGTTTACGCAGCGTGCGGCAGGGGAGATGCGCGACCGTCTGCGCACGATGGGCATTGGCGGCGTGCAGGCGCGCACGTTCCACTCGGCGGCGATGCGGCAGCTGCGCTACTTCTGGCCGCAGATTGCGGGGGATCTGCCGTGGCGGCTGCTGGACAACAAGTTCCCGCTGGTGGGGCGGGCGGCTCGCGCAGCCGGGCTGGAGTCGGATAAGGAGATGGTCCGCGACCTGCTGGGGGAGATCGAGTGGGCGAAGGCGAGCGTGATCGGCGCGCAGGACTACGTGGACCGCATCGCGGATACGAACCGGACTCCGCCGACGGATCCGAAGAAGGTCGCGGAGGTCTACCGGCTGTACGAGGAGGCGAAGACGAGCCCGGAAGGCATGCTCATCGACTTCGACGACCTGCTCCTGCACGTCGCGGGTGCCCTGGAGAACGCGCCCGCGGTGGCGGAGGAGTTCCGCTCTCAGTACCAGTCCTTCGTGGTTGACGAGTACCAGGACGTGACCCCGCTGCAGCAGCGCGTGCTGGAGGGCTGGCTGGGGCAGCGCGATGACCTGACGGTGGTGGGGGACGCGAACCAGACGATTTACTCCTTTACCGGTGCGACCCCGGATTACCTGCTGAACTTTTCGCGCACCTACGAGCACGGCACGGTGGTGAAGCTGCAGCGCGACTACCGCTCGACGCCCGAAATCACGGAGCTGGCTAACGCGGTGATCTCGCGCGCGACGGGCAGGGCCGCGGGCACCAGGCTTGAGCTGATCGGTATGCGGGAGTCCGGTCCGCAGCCGACGTTCCACGCCTACGACGATGAACCGACGGAGGCCCGCGAGGTTGCCGCGGCGGTGCAGCGTCTGATCGATTCCGGGGTGCCGGCCAAGGAGATCGCGGTGCTGTACCGGATTAACGCGCAGTCGGCGGCGTTTGAAGCCGCACTTGCGGACGCGGGCATCGTCTACCAGGTGCGCGGCGGGGAGGGCTTCTTCCAGCGCGGTGAGATCCGCGAGGCGCTGCAGACACTGGTGGCGGCAACCCGGCGCCACGACTTGCCGGATGACCCGGTGGTGGTGGCCAAGGCGGCGTTCGCCCCGCTCGGGTTGACGCCGACGGAGCCGGAGGGTGCCCAGGCTCGGGAGCGCTGGCAGGGTCTGCGCGCGCTCGTTGACCTGATCGAGGAGATCGTGCATACGAAGGAGGCGTCGAGTCTGGAGGACGTGCTGCGTTCGTTGCGCCAGCGCGCGGAGGCGAAGCAGCCACCGGCGATTGACGGGGTCACGCTCGCCAGCTTGCATGCGGCGAAGGGCCTGGAGTGGGATGCGGTCTTCCTCGTGGGGCTGGTGGAAAACACGCTGCCGATCTCGCACGCGATTAAGGCGGGCGACGAGAACATCGAGGAGGAGCGCAGGCTCTTCTACGTCGGCGTGACGCGCGCCCGGGAACACCTGCAGTTGTCGTGGGCGCTGGCCAGGCAGGAGGGCGGCAGGAAGTCGCGGTCGCGTTCGCGCTTTCTGGACGGTTTGGTGCCCGAGCTTGAGGCGGAGGACACCCCGCAGCGGCTGAAGCAGACGCGCCGCTGCCGAGTGTGCGGCAACGTGCTGTTCGCCCCGGCGGACAAGGCGCTCGGCAGGCACCAGGATTGCGACGCCGACATCGACGAGGACGTCTACCAGGCGCTGAAGCGCTGGCGGCTCAAGACGTCGCGCGCGGCGAAGCAGCCCGCCTACATGGTGTTTTCCGACGCCACCCTGCTCGCCATCGCGGAGACCATGCCGGAAGACGAACAGGGTCTGCTCGCCGTGTCGGGGGTGGGACCGGTGAAGGTGGAGCGCTACGGCGCTGAGGTGTTAGAGACGCTGGCGGAGTTCCGCTAGACGCGACAAACACCTAGAAGCACAGCGGGCAGTCTGGGTGCGGCTGCAGGCGAAGCGTTTTCAGCGGGGTGCGGTTGAACGGGTCCGCAAGCAGGGTGTCGCCGGTGCGGGGTTCCGGGGCGGATACGCCCGGCGGGTCCGGCAGCTGGCAGATGCGCCGGACCAGGGTTGCTGCGGCGGCCACGCCTGCCTGGACCACGACCGGGTCCGGGTTGCGCACGCCCGCGGGTGCCGCGGCGGCGATCGCCGTCCATTGCGGGTCGCGCTCGAGGAGGTAGTGCTCGCGGCAGATCAGGCATGGGCCCTCGACACCGACGGCGTAGGGGCCGACGAGGACGCGGGCGTCGATCTGGAGGACCGGAATCACGGGGCCGGTGCGGTGTCGGGTGTACGCGGCGAGCGTCCGGGTGCGGTGCGCCTGGTCGACGATGATGAGCGGGAGAGGCGAGGGGGCGTCGAAAAGGAAGCGGGAGAGTGGCTGGGTGGGCTCGGGGGAGCGCACGTGGATGCCGCTGGTGCGTAGTGTTTCTGCCAGCGTGTTGGCCAGCGTGGAGGTGCCGATCAGCAGTACCGCGGGGCGGGAGACTTCGACGAGGACGCGGTAGGCGATGAGGTCCTGGATGAGGCTTCGCGCGCCATCCGCGTCCATGGAAACCGCCAGCCGGCGAACCACCTCGGGCAGAGGCCGCGGCGTAGACAGCGCGTCGAGGGCCGCGGCGACTGCGCGGGCGTTGCTGACTTCGATGATGCCGCTGCGTGTGGCGTCGAGCCCGAATTGCAGCGCGTGCGGGCCCCTGCTGAGTACCTGTACCCCCATGGCCAGCTGAATGACAGTATCCGACTGGTTACACATGCTTCCCCCTGATGCCCCTGTGGCTGTGTCGGTTGTACAGCATACAATCTTCGGCATGCAAGAGTCGGAGTTTGAGTATCGGGTGATTCGCTCGCCGCGGCGCACGCGCACTGTGCAGGCCCGGCTTATCGACGGCGTCGTGGAAGTCCGCATCCCAGCCAGGTTCAGCGAGCGCGAGGAGCGCGAGGCGGTGGCCGAGATGCTGCGGAAGATCCGGAGGAAGACTCGCCACCAGCACGTCAGCGACGCCGACCTTCAAGCACGCGCGGAGGCGCTCAACGAGCAGGTGCTTGAGGGGCGGGCGAAGGTGGGCTCGATACGGTGGGTGTCGAACCAGACGAAGCGGTGGGGAAGCTGCACCCCGTCAACGGGCACGATTCGGATTAGTGACAGGCTGCAGCACGTGCCGGGCTACGTCCTCGACGCAGTGATCGTGCACGAGCTGACGCACACGTTCATCCCGGGGCATGGCCCGAAGTTCTGGGCGTGGGCAGACAAAGCACCCCTCGCGGAACGCGCGAAGGGCTACCTTGAGGCCTACCAACGGTTCGGCGGGGAAGGCTAATCCTCGTCGTTCTTGCGCAGCTCCTCTTCCAAGCGCGCGAGTTCTTCGTCGAAGTTGTCGTCGGAGGAATCGTCCAGCAGGGTATCGATGAACGCCGCCGGGTTGGACAGGTGCTCAGGGGTCGGCAGGAAGTCTGGGTGGTCCCAGACCTGGTCGCGGCGGGTCTGGCCCACGGCGTTTTCGACGCGGCGCCACAGCTCGGCGGCCTCGCGGACCTTCGGGGCGCCCAGCTCGATGCCGACGACGTTCGCAAATGCGCGCTCGGCGGAGCCACCTGTTGCGCGTCGGCGCGCCCATGCTTCGGCGAGCTGTGGCGTCGACGGGATGCGGTCCGCGAGGGAAGCGTCGGTGACAACGTCGACCCAGCCCTCGACGAGCGCGAGCAGCGTCTCTAGGCGGGCGGTGGCAGAGGCGTTGCGGGAGGTCACGCGCGGGGAGAGGTCCGCGCCCTCAAGCTGCTGGAGTGCTTCCTGGATGGCTTGCGGGTCGCCGCTTTCCAGGTTCAACCCGCGAGCCATTTCCTCCAGCTGCGAGGTATCGATCTCTAGGCCTGCCGCGTACTCCTCAACGGAGGAGACCAGGCGCTCGACGAGCCACGGCACGTGCTTGAACAGGCGCTGGCGGGCAGCCTCGCGGGCCACGATGTAGACCAGGACCTCCTGGCCGGGGATCTCGAGGCCCTTGGCGGCGGCGGTGACGTTCTTCGGCAAAATGGCTGTGACCCCTGCTGGTGCGACGGGCAGGCCGAAGTCGGAGCCGGTCAGGGCTTGCTCGGCAAGGTCGCCGAGGGCGTGGCCGAGCTTGACGCCGAAGTTCATGGCGTTCATTTGCTCCATCATGCCGACCATCGGGCCCATCATCTCGCGGGCCTCGGCGGGCATGGTGTCTCGCTGTGCGCGGTTCATCTGCTCCGCAACGGGGTTGACCAGGCGCTTCCACATCGGCATGGTTTCAACCAGCCAGTCGTCCGCGTTCCACGTGCGCGGCTGGGCGTTCGCGGAAGGAAGCGTAGTGGCGTCGTCAAGCCAGAGGTCGGCGAGGCGTACTGACTCCTCAACCGCGGTGCGATCCCCCGCGGAGACCGCAGCCTTGTCGCCGACGTGCTGGCGTGCCATGCGCAGTGCCATTTCGAAGTTCACGGACTCGCCCTCTGTGCGGGCGTTCATCGTCGAGCCCATGCCGGAGAGCATCTGCCCGAACTGGTTCAAAATATCGCCCAAGCCACCTTGGCCACCGCCAACGTTGCCCCCGAACCCGAACGCGGCGAACGGGTTGTTCTGCTGGTTGCGACGCTCGTCGTCACCGTTGTCACCGTCGTTGTCGTTGTTGGGGAAGGTAAATCCGAATCCATTACTCATAGGCACCACCCTACAGTCGTGTGCGCAGGTTGTGTCGGCTGCAAGCGGGAAAATCGCAACGCTGTGGGCGAACATCTAAGATTTGTGGGCGTGATGAACGCCGAGCAAGAACAAGCACAGGCACAGCCGCGCAGCCGCCGCCTCGCCACGATTGTGTGGGGTGCCATTCCGCTAGCGGTGCTGGCCGCGGCGCTGAGCCTCGACCATATTCCTGGCACCGATATCTCCCTGGCCGTGCCGTACGCGGCGCAGGGGCCGGGGCCGACGTTTAACACGCTCGGCGATGTTGAGGGCGTGCCCGTCGTAGAGATTGAGGGCGCGGACTCCGACGAAACGGAGGGCAACCTCAACATGACCACGGTGTCCGTGCGTACCAATATGACGCTGGTGCAGGCGCTGACCCGCTGGATCACCACGGATGACACGATTGTGCCGCTGGAGCAGATCATGCCTCCGAATACGAACCGGGAGGAGATGAAGCAGCGCAACCAGGAGGCATTCGTTGCTTCGGAGTCGGCGGCGACGATCGCCGCGATGAACTACCTCGGCCGTCCGACCACGGTGGTGGTTCACGAGGTGATGGAGGGCAGCGCCGCGAACGGTGCGCTGCAGGCGGCAGACATCATCACGAAGGTCGGGGGGAAGGACGTCTCACAGCCGCGGGAGGTGCAGCGCATCGTGCGCGAGCACGCCCCCGGCGACCGGCTCAGCGTCGACGTGCTGCGTGACGGCACGCCGCACACGGAGGAGATCACCCTCGGCACGAATCCGGAGGATAAGAAGGTGCCCATGTTGGGGATCTTGATGACGTCCGCTCCGGCCGACGGCGTGCAGGTGACCTACAACCTCAACGATGTGGGCGGGCCGAGTGCCGGGATGATGTTCTCGTTGGCGGTGATCGATAAGCTGTCGCCGGGTCTGCTCAACGGCGGGAAGTTCGTGGCCGGCACCGGCACGATTGATGAGTCGGGGGAGGTCGGCCCGATCGGTGGCATCTCCCACAAGATCGCCGGTGCCCGCGACGCAGGCGCCGAGCTTTTCCTCGCGCCCGAGGGCAACTGCGCGGAAGTGATGCGCACAGACAGCGGGGAGATGCAGGTCGCGGCAGTCAAAACGCTTGATGACGCCGTGA
Source organism: Corynebacterium sp. CCUG 61414 (assembly GCF_024453945.1). Lineage (NCBI taxonomy): Bacteria > Bacillati > Actinomycetota > Actinomycetes > Mycobacteriales > Corynebacteriaceae > Corynebacterium > Corynebacterium sp. CCUG 61414. The sequence continues at coordinate 84,834 of NZ_JAGPYU010000006.1, read as the reverse complement.
AGGCCATGGACGCGTTCGCCCACGGCCAGCCGGTGAACAGCTGCAGCTAGGAGTCAGACTCGGTGGAGGTGGTTGCCTCCGCAGGGGAGGTCGCGCCCTCTGGGCGCTTCGCCAGCCCGAGCTTGTAGATGTGCTCGCGCGGGCCTTCGCGGTCCATGGTGAGCAGCTGCTTCATAATCTGGCCCTTGTCATTATCAATGACGGTCACCACGGCGGAGGACCCAACCGTGGACCAGCCGACCACGAAACGGCCGGTGTCTTCCACGACCTCGCTCGAGCGCAGCTCGGTGAGCACCTGCGTACTCGTGGTGGCGACGGACTCGGACTCCATGAACTGGAACTGGCCCATCTCGGAGCTGCTGCAATCGAACGCGTCCGGGAGCCCGGTCGGGGTGCAGCTGTCTAGCTTTTCGAAGAACTCGGGCGGAGCGAGCGTCGAGAACTGCTTGGCGACCTCAGCAACGCCGTTATCGTCCTTCTTTGTGGTGCTCGTGGTGCTTGTCGACGTCCCCTCCGTCGTAGCCTTCGCGGACTCAGACTCAGACTCCGACGGCGACTCCGTGGTTTCAACGGTGGAGGAGGCTGGTGCCTCCGTCGTGGTCGGTTCCTCCGATGGCTCGTCCTTGCCACCGCACGCGGTGGCTACCACCAGCGCCATCGCCAGCACCGCTGGCGTACCGACGCGCCGACGCCAAACGTTCGAAAATGTAGCCACGTTGTGCTCCTTTAACCTCTTAGGACAGCTCATCAGGGTCTTGTTCCAAACCGTAGCGTAACGCAGCAATAACATTCGGCGCCACGTTAGGCCCACCGCGAAGCTCAATATCATCCTGGGCGAACAGGCCGCGCTCCTCCAGCTCCTCCTCGGTTAGGCGCATCTGCAGCAGCGTCTGCTCGATGCCCTCCTCGCGCAACACACCGGAGAAGAGGCGCGCCGGGCGCGGCGAGGGGTCGTCGCTGCTGGTGTCCCGGAACATGATCTCCTGTGCCAGCACGGCTCCCTCCACCGCGTGTGGCCAGGCGATACGTGCCACGTACTCCGCGAGCTCCTCCGAGCCGGGGCGAATGTTTTCCGGCAGGTTGTCCTGGACAACGAGGGTCAGCGGCGAAGTGGCGTCGTCAACCTCGAGTTGGGCGAGCTCGTCGACAAGCAGGGAGGAGGGCACGAGTGCGAAGAGGGTCGGGCCCTGATCCCAGCCTTCCGCGTGCACGAACTCGACGGCTTCGGACATGGCCTTATTTAATGCTTGTTGGTTGAGCACGGGAACCCTTCTGTCAGTTCAGGCGTTACACTTTTTAAGGTAGAACCTTAATACGCGTACTAAGACTATTTCGAAGGAGCAGGATTTGGCCACCCGCCTCAGCCAACCACAGCCCCACGCGAAGAAACAGAACTCCGGACTTGCCATCACCATTGGTGTCCTCGGTGTATTGCTGTTTTGCATCCCGATCCTGATCGGTCTCTACACCGATTTTCTTTGGTTCGGGGAGCTTGATTTCCGTGGGGTCTTTAACCGCGTCATTGTGGCGCGAGTGGTGTTGTTTGTCATTTTCGCCGCCGTTGGCGCGCTGATCACCTATCTCGCCGCGTGGTGTGCGTGGCGGGGCCGCACGAAGGAAGCCTTGAGCTTCGAAGCCGTCGTCGGCGACACGCGGACCAAAGTGAACCTGCAGCAGGGCGTTCGCACGCTCTTGGTGTGGGTCCCAGTCGTGGTCGCGATCTTCTCTGGTCTGGCAGGGCAGCGCCTGTGGCGCACGTTCATGCTGTGGTTCAACGGAGAATCCTTCGGCGTGAATGATCCGCAGTTTGGCAAGGACCTCGGGTTCTACGCCTTCGCGCTGCCGGGTATCACCGCGGTTATCGACGGCCTCTCGCTCCTGCTGCTCGTCGCCTTCATCGTTGGCGCGGTGGGCCACTACCTGCTGGGCGGCATCCGCATTGGTAACAAGGTCAGCGGGGTGCCGGGCCACATTTCGACGGCCGCTCGCGTGCAGCTTGCTGTGACTGCCGGCCTGTGGATGGTGCTCAAGGCAGTCAGCTACTGGCTGGAGCGCTACACCCTCCTGTACTCGCAGAACGACATTTTCACCGGTGCGTCCTACACCACGGTCAACGCCTCGCTGCCGGCCAAGATGATCCTGACGGTCATCGCGGTGCTTGTCGCGGCGGCGTTCTTCGCGTCCGTTGTATATAAGGACTTCCGAGTTCCTGTGATGGCCGCGGTGCTGATGCTCGTGTCCTCGCTTGTAGTCGGTGGCGTTTGGCCGGCGCTGCTGGAGCAGTTCTCGGTCAAGCCGAACCGCCAGTCGAAGGAATCCGAGTACATCGCCCGCAACATTGAAGCCACCCGCTTCGCGTTCGGCCTGACGGACGAGCAAGTGAAGTACCAGGACAACTGGGGCGCGGAAAAGGTCTCCAACGACAAGGTCGCGGACGATGCCGCGACGATCAGCAACATTCGCCTGCTGGACCCGGAGATCATTTCCCCGACCTTTACCCAGAACCAGCAGCTGCGTAACTTCTACGGCTTCCCCGACCAGCTGGCGATGGACCGCTACGAGGTTGAGGGCAAGATGCGCGACTTCGTCGTCGCGGCCCGCGAGATGGACCCGAACGCGCTGCGCGAAAACCAGCGTGACTGGATCAACCGCCACACCGTGTACACCCACGGCAACGGCTTCATTGCAGCGCAGGCGAACCGTGTTGACGAGGCCGCGCAGGACGCCGGCTCCACCCGTGGTGGCCTGCCGATCTTCACCGTCTCGGACTTGCAGTCCAACGCGATTGCTGCTGAGAAGGACCAGGCGGACGAGCTGGGGATCCAGGTCGACGAGCCCCGCGTCTACTACGGCCCGGTGATCGCTTCCGCGAACGACGGCCTGGACTACGCCATCGTCGGTGATAACGGTCAGGGGCCGGTCGAGTACGACACTGACAGCTCCACCTACACCTACCAGGGCGAAGGTGGCGTCAACATCGGCAACTGGGTCAACCGCATCGCGTACTCCGCGAAGTACCAGGAGCTGAAGTTCCTGCTGTCCGACCGCGTTGGCTCAGAGTCGAAGATTCTCTACGACCGCGACCCACGCGAGCGCGTTGAGAAGGTCGCGCCGTGGCTGACCACGGATTCCAAGACCTACCCGGCCGTGATCGACGGCAAGATTAAGTGGATCGTGGACGGCTACACCACGCTGTCCCAGCTGCCGTACGCAACGCGCGAATCCCTGACGGATACGACGCAGGACGCGCTAAACCCCGACGGGACTACGCAGCGCCTGCTGAACAACAACGTTGGCTACATCCGCAACTCCGTCAAGGCCACTGTTGACGCCTACGACGGCACGGTGGACCTCTACGCGTTCGACGAAGAAGACCCGGTGCTCAAAGCGTGGATGGGCGCGTTCCCTGGCACCGTGCGCCCGGCGAGCGACATCTCCGATTCGCTGCGCGACCACCTGCGTTACCCGGAGGACCTGTTCAAGGTTCAGCGTGAACTGCTGGCTCGCTACCACGTGAACGACCCAGGCGTGTTTTTCAACAACGACGCCTTCTGGTCCGTGCCGAACGACCCGACCGCGCCGGAAGGCCGCAAGGAGCTCAACCAGCCTCCGTACTACGTTGTCGCCGGCGACCCGGCAACCAACCAGCCTTCCTTCCAACTGATTACGCCGTTCCGTGGCCTGAACCGTGAGTTCCTGTCCGCGCACATGTCCGTGTCCTCCGACCCGGAGAACTACGGCCAGATCACCGTCCGCGTGCTGCCAACCAACACGCAGACTCAGGGCCCGAAGCAGGCGCAGGACGCACTGATGTCCTCCGACCAGGTGGCGCGCGACCGCACCCTGTGGCAGGGCACCAACGACCTGAAGAACGGTAACCTGCTCACCCTGCCGGTTGGTGGGGGAGAGATCCTCTACGTGGAGCCGATTTACTCGCAGCGCAAGGACCAGGCGTCCGCCTTCCCGAAGCTGCTGCGCGTGCTCGTGTTCTACCGCGGCCAGGTTGGCTACGCCCCGACGATCTCCCAGGCGCTGAAGCAGGTTGGCATTCACTCTGAGGCCGCCCAGGACATCGACATCGTCGACGATAAGGGCAACACGAAGCCTGCCAAGGAAGCACCAGCCGATGGCGAGAAGGCCGAGACCCCAGCACCAGCAGTTGCCGGTAACAAGGACGAGGCCCTGAACAACATCAACGACGCGCTGCGCAACCTGGAAGGCGCACGCAACGGCTCCTTCGAGGAGTACGGCAAGGCGCTCGATGAGCTCGACCGTGCGGTGAAGGAATACCAGAGCATGTAGCCCTTCCCGTGTGAACACCTGAATCCCCTGCGAATCCGTGAGGTGCGCAGGGGATTTGGTGTTTTTAAGGGTCGTGCGTATAGTTATCACTCGTTGCCCGTTAAGGCAGCAGGTGAAAATTCAACATCACCCGACGCGGGGTGGAGCAGCTCGGTAGCTCGCTGGGCTCATAACCCAGAGGTCGTAGGTTCGAATCCTGCCCCCGCTACTAAGATGAGACCCCTACCAGTGCAGATGCTGGTAGGGGTCTTCTTCATTTTGTGATCGAATCGCCATTTGGTGCACTAGCTGGTGCACTGGGGGCAAAATCCTGCACCAAACGGAACTGCGACGCTCCAACGAAGCGGCGCAGGTTTTCGGGGCATTGCTTACTGATTGCGAGGACGGCGGCAACGAAGGAACGCCACGGGAGCCGGCAGTTCGGGGGGTCTGCCTATCTCGGGGGTGAGACTGCTCAACCGTGGCGTTCGGGAGAAAGCTTATTGAGGGCGGCAAGTCCGTCAGCGCAGTAGCCAGGACACTCAACGTCTCGCGGCCGACGATCTATCGCGCTCTCAAGCGCATCGAAGCCGACGCTTAGGCACAGGCTGCGTCGCTAGCGCTCGTACCCGGCGAGAAGGCATCAGGCTGCGCTAGCGACGCTCGGCACACATGAGTGCTGCACTGCTGGGATACGCCTGCGACCGGCAGAGCCGGGCCGAATACGGGATTGACCACATACACCCCGTATTCGTGCAAAGGAGCACTGCCATGTCCACCCATTCTCACACGCTTGCATCCCACGGCGAGATTCTCGCGAACCTCCCCGGCATCCTCGGGTTTTACCCGAACAACTCGCTGATCCTCGCGTTCTTCGTCGACGACGAGGGCGTCGACACCGTCCGCCTCGGCCCGGTCGCGCGGTTCGACCTGGACGAAGCTGTTGCAAAGCTCACCGAGAGCCGCGAGCGGTTCGCAGCGTGGGTCCACCACCTCGAACTCGACGCTGTTATCGCGTACATGATCAGCGATGACATTGCGCAGCCGGTCTTCGAGGAGACGGCAACGTATCTCACCAGCGGGGCAGTGCACCTACCGCCGCTGCTCGGGGTGGTGCAGGTGCCTGAGATCGTCACCGGGGCTGCGTGGTGGTCCGTGTATCAGCATCCGCTCATCGACGAGCCGCGCCACGGCGTTGTCGGCGAGGTCGCCGCATCGGCGGCGCTGCGGCAGATGCTAGAGCACACCGGCGAGCTGCCGGAGCCGAGCAAAGACGACATCGAGGCACGGTTGAACAGCACCGATCACGGCATCGACGCTACCGAGCACGCCGACATCATCGAAGACGCGCTGGCGTATGTTCCACCCATCTTCCGAGACGTACTGCAGCGTGAGTACGAGCAGGCAGCGGCGGGGATGACGCAGCCGAGTGCGCGTGCTATCCGATCTGCGCTGAAGTGCTTCACGACACCGCGCTTGCGTGATCCATTGCTTGCTGCGCTGCTTGAGGAGCCACAAGCAGGTCTCAAGTTCGCTGAGCAGGTGATGCGCGCTGTACCGGCTCACTGGCCTGGGATGAGGGCACAGCTTACGGCCACTGTCGCCGTGCTGGCCCAGGCAACCGGCCAGACGGGTCTGGCTGGCGTTGCCGCACACAGGGCCACCGAGATCAGCAGCAAAGAGACGTTCCCGTCGCTGGTGGCGAAGTTAATCGACATTGGCGAGGGCAGTCGTCTCGCAGAAGTGGTTCACGAGGGCGGTGCTCAGGCTCGCGTGCAGTTGTTCGAAAACTAGTACTTCACACCCCGTTGCAGCAGTTGCTGTAGCGGGGTTTTTCTTTTCTACCCACGCCGTGACCAGGGAAGAAGGAAATCTCCACCGAGCAGGGGAGAGGTCTCTAGACAGCAGAGCTGTCTCAAAGAACGGATTGAGAATCAATCCACGACACGGAGGCACGCCATGTACCACTACACCCACGAAGACCTAGAGCTGCTCTACCTCATGTCTGACGGCATGGATGGCGAAGACGCCGATCCGGGTGCCGCACAAGAGCTACGCGACCTGGAAGCAGCAGGGGCACATCTGCCCTGGGCAGTGCTGTAACAGCACTTACAGCAGCAGCAAAGCCGCTGCTCAAACACACAATTGAAAGACAATCACACACTCACTCATATAAGGAGAAATCACAATGTCCAACCCGTTTAACAATGGCACCATCGTTGGCAACGCAGCACGCGAGCCGAAGATCTTTGAGCACGCAAACGGCGGTGCGACGGTGAAGCTCAACGTCTACGCACGTAATACGTTCAAGAACAAGTCCACAGGCAAGGTGGAATCAGAGATTGTCGAACTCACTGGCTACGTGGCTGACGCCAAGAACCTCGGCGTCTTCGGATGCATCGGCGCTGGTGATCGCGTTGCAGTGAGCTACTCGCTGAAGACTGACAACTACACCGATAAGGACGGCAACAAGCACTATCCGCTGGTAGCGCGCATCGACACTGTGCAGCTGATCGACTCCAAGAAGGAGTCTGAGGCACGAGCAGCACGCCGCGAGAACAGCGCAGATAACGCTGCTGCTAATGACTCTGAAGAAGTGCCGTTCTAGTTGCAACAACACCCCGCAGGGAAACCTGCGGGGTTATTTTTTCAGCACAGACCACGCATAACGCCGTCGCCGTCCAGTACGGGAGCGCTGATACTCCTGCTCCAGACGCTCTGTCTCTACACAGTGCATTACATGAGCCATTACATGCGCTGTTTTACTGCACTGTGTACTAGCCATTCCATTACGCACTACGCTGGCGCACTTCAAGTTCATTGAAATCTTCTCAGACATTAGTGGTTCTCCTTCAAGTGAAGAATGCTTTAACTGGCCCCACCTTACCGGCATTCCTCTCAAACTTGGCCTCTGTTCGCTATGAGCGTTGGGGCACAGCGCCTAAGGCGCATACGGAAGCTGGGTTAACATTTACTCATGTCTGTTTCTGAGCTGTCCACCAGTACCCAGAACTATTTGAAAGCTATCTGGGGGCTAAAGGAATGGTCATCCGAGCCCGTTACCGCCACACTTATAGCGAAACAGCTGGGACTCAAGCTCTCCTCGGTCTCCGATGCAGTGCGCAAAATGTCGAAGCAAGGGCTCGTGTCACACACGCCCTATGGCTCTGTGGAGTTAACCGAACTTGGCAGGCAGTACGCATTGGTCATGGTGCGCCGCCACCGATTGCTTGAGTCTTTTTTGGTTCAAGCATTGGATTATACGTGGGACGAGGTCCATGATGAAGCCGAAAATCTTGAACACGCGGTGTCTGACATGCTCATAGAGCGCGTGGATAAGTTCCTCAATTACCCCACTAGGGATCCACACGGCGACCCTATCCCTACGGTTGATGGACAGGTCACTATCCCCAGTGCGCACCGTCTCACCGACAGCGGCGCACAACCGCAGGTGACCGTGGAACGCATTTCTGATTCCGACCCACAACTGCTGGCCTTCCTCAAAGAGCAAGGCATCGTCATTGGGGCTGTTCTTACCACGCGCGAAGGAACGCCCTTTTCAGAATCGCTCGAAGTACAGGTAGCCGACAGTACTCAGTGGGTAGTACTTGGGCGCCCAGCTACGGACGCAGTGTTTGTAGCACACCACAGCCTGTAGTCTTTCCCTTTCTCATTAATCCTGTCCCTACCTGCCCTTTTAAAAACTACGGTGCGGCGTAGTTTGCAACTACGGTAGTACGTAGTTAATCTTTTCGATCATCACCTATCCCACTTATGGCTAAGGCCAGGATGAGCAGGATTGTCATGTCAGACTCACCAGATTTGGTGTACTTTTCTAGCGTTTCTGAAAACACAAAAAGATTCGTCGAACGCTTAGATAGACCCGCAGTGCGCATTCCACTGCGGCCCAAGAAAACCGGAATGATCCAGGTTTCACACCCGTACGTACTCATCGTTCCAACCTACGGCGGTGGCTCGCTCAAACGCGCAGTCCCCAAACAGGTCATCGACTTCCTCAATGACCCAATCAACCGTTCCTTTATCCGGGGCGTGATTACCTCAGGCAATACCAACTTCGGAAGCGCTTACTGCGTCGCCGGCCGCATCATTTCCGCTAAGTGCCACGTTCCAGAGCTGTATCACTTCGAGCTACTCGGCACGCAGAAGGACGTTGCCGCTGTAAAGCAGGGCCTTCACAAGTTTTGGGAGCAGCAAAGCAACTAACAATTACACCCCATTGATTTCCCACAAAATGAAGACCACATCCGCAACACACAGATTGGAAACCACAATGCCGCCACTTAAGGCCACCCCCACACAGCCCATTGGCCCTACGCCCCGCACCGCTTCAGCAGACGATGCCGGCGGTGTCGGTAAGCGCAAGAGCTACCATGCACTCAACGCGCAGCTGAACCTATTCGACGATTCGGGAAGAATCCAGTTCGACAAGGACATTGAGGCAACACAAGACTTTTTAGCGCACCATGTCACTCCCCGCATGCATCAGTTTGAATCCACCAAGCAGCGCTTGGAGTGGTTGGTTGATAACGAATACTACGAGCGGGAATTCCTTGAGCTTTATGATGACGATTTTCTGTGCACTATGTACGACAGAGCCCACCGAGCCAAGCATCAGTTCCGCACTTTCCTCGGCGCATTTAAGTTCTTTACTTCATACGCACTGAAAACCTTTGATGGCTCGCGATTTCTGGAAGGCTACGAAGAACGCGTCGCCACCACAGCTTTGTACCTTGCACAGGGCGATGAAGAGCTTGCGGAGAAGCTGGTGGATGACATCATGACCGGACGCTTCCAGCCCGCCACCCCTACTTTTCTCAACGCAGGAAAAGCCCAGCGTGGCGAAATGGTCTCCTGCTTCCTCCTTCGCATCGAAGACAATTTGGAAAGCATTGGCCGCAGCGTGAACTCTGCACTGCAGCTTTCAAAACGCGGAGGTGGTGTGGCCTTGTTACTGAGCAATCTGCGCGAATCCGGAGCCCCAATCAAAAGGATTGAGAACCAAGCTTCCGGCGTAGTCCCAGTCATGAAAATTCTGGAAGATAGCTTCAGCTATGCCAACCAATTGGGCGCTCGACAGGGCGCTGGAGCCGTCTACCTACATGCGCACCATCCAGATATTCTTCGTTTCCTGGATACCAAGCGGGAAAATGCCGATGAGAAAGTCCGCATTAAGACTCTTTCGCTGGGAGTTGTTATTCCAGATATAACCTTCCAGCTGGCCAAAGAGAACAAGGATATGCATCTTTTTAGCCCGTATGACATCGCTCGCGAGTACGGCGTAGCCATGTCTGACATGTCTATCACCGAGTATTACGACGAGCTGGTTTCCAATCCGCGAATTTCTCATACGACTATCAAGGCCCGCGAGTTTTTCACCACGCTGGCTGAGCTTCAGTTTGAATCTGGATACCCCTACATACTCTTTGAGGATACGGTCAACCGCGCTAATCCCCTCAAAGGACATATCAATATGTCCAATCTGTGTAGTGAGATCCTCCAGGTCAACACGCCATCCACCTACGGCGCCTCAGGTAACTACACCACCGTTGGCCAGGACATTTCCTGCAATCTAGGGTCGCTCAACATCGCTAAAGCTTTTGAATCACCGGACTTTGGGGAAACTGTTGAAACCGCGGTGCGCGCTCTCACGAAGGTCTCAGACCTAACAAATATCGAAGCTGTTCCTTCCATCGCTCACGGTAATGCATCCATGCATGCCATCGGGTTGGGCCAAATGAATCTCCACGGTTTCCTGGCTTCCAAGCGTATTCCTTATGGCTGCGCCGAAGCACTGGACTTTACAAATATCTATTTCCTGACCGTGACCTATCATGCGCTCCGTGCATCCCATGCGCTAGCGGTTGAGAAAGGTCAACGATTCACTGGCTTTGAAGAATCCACCTATGCCACTGGCGTCTACTTCGACAAGTACATCGACCAAGACTGGGCGCCGGCCACTGACCACGTAAAACAGCTATTCCATGAGGCTGGCGTGCAGATTCCTCAACGCGAGGATTGGCTACGGCTCAAGAACCAAGTGATGCAAGACGGCATCTACAACGCCTACTTGCAGGCAGTTCCACCCACTGGATCAATTTCCTACATCAATGACTCCACCGCGTCCATACACCCGATTGCCTCCAAGATTGAAATACGCAAGGAAGGCCGCTTGGGGCGCGTGTACTACCCCGCACCGGAAATGACCAACGACAACTTGGAGTATTTCGATGACTCCTACACCGTGGGGTACAAAAAAATCATCGACACCTACGCTATGGCCACCCAACACGTGGACCAAGGGCTTTCCCTGACTTTGTTCTTCACCGCTGACACCACTACGCGGGACATCAACAAGGCACAAATCTATGCCTGGAAAGCCGGAATCAAGACCTTGTACTACATCCGTTTACGCCAACCTGCACTCCAGGGAACCGAGGTCGAAGGCTGCGTTTCCTGTGCTCTGTAGGAACACGGTCCTTCCTTCATTCACAACCATCCATCAAGAAAGAAAGAAGCTATGTCTTCAACATCAAACACTGCTGAGCTAACCAGCATCTCAGTTACGCCGCCAAGTTACCGGCATGACCCTTCAGCCCGCATCCGCGCCATCAATTGGAATCGGGTGAGCGATGAGAAGGATCTTGAAGTGTGGAACCGCCTCACCGCCAACTTTTGGTTGCCAGAAAAGGTTCCACTTTCAAACGATCTCCCGGCGTGGCAGAGGATGACACCGGAGGAACGCAACCTCACCATGCGGGTGTTCACGGGACTCACCACCCTGGACACCGTCCAGGCCACTGTGGGCGAAATCTGTCAGATCCAAGATGCCCGCACCGAGCACGAGGAGGCCGTGTATACCAACATCGCCTTCATGCAATCAGTCCATGCCCGTTCTTACTCTTCAGTGTTTTCTACTTTGAGCAGTACGAAAGAAATTGATGAGGCATACCGCTGGGCGGTGAATAATGACCTTCTCCAGGCACGCGCCAAAAAAGTGCTCACTCATTATTTTGGACCCGATCCACTCAAGCGCAAAGTGTCATCGACGCTGCTTTCCTCGCTGCTTCTCTACGCGGGTTTCTATCTTCCCCTGCATTTTTCCGTCCACGCCACCCTGACAAATACGGCAGACATGATTCGCCTCATTCTGCGTGACAAGGCAGTGCACGGTTACTACTCAGGCTACAAGTACCAGCGCGGACTGGAAACGTCTGCTCCACAACGGCAACAGGAGATGCATGATTTCACTATTTCCTTGCTCGAAGAGCTTTATGCCCTAGAGCTGGATTATTCCGGCGAGCTATATGAGCCGTTGGGGCTCATGGATGATGTAGCTGTATTCGTTCGCTATAACGCCAATAAGGCGCTCATGAATTTGGGCTACCCGGACTACTTCCCACCTGAAGAAACGGAAGTGAACCCGGAAATCCTCGCTGCCCTAGCACCTGGAGCAGATGAAAACCATGACTTCTTCTCCGGCTCCGGTTCCTCCTATGTCATTGGCACCGCTGAAGAAACGAGTGATGATGACTGGGATTTCTAAACCGTTTCCACGACCAGACCAAGGAAGCTGGCTTGAGACCATCGCGCTGTTTGAAGCCATCCGCGAAGGAAACCAACCAGCAGCCATGCGGCTTTTGGATACGTCCGCCGCACGGGAGGCCGTCCTCGGGGGACTGTTAGGACTCATCGAACTGTACTTCCGCCATGAAGAAGACAAAGTGGATAACTTTCTTACTGCCGCCCACGCCGCCGGGCCACCGCCTGCCTTTGGCTGCAAGCCTTTTCTCCCTTGATCGCACGTACCTACGCCCAACTAAGAAGAAAGGACTTCCTATGACCACCCCACGCATTAGTGTTATCGTCGGCAGCCTGCGCCGCGGCTCATTTGCGCGCAAGATTGCACACGAAGTGCTCACAATGATCCCTGAAAACTACCAGGCAGACATCGTTGAAATCCGTGACTTGCCGCTCTATGACTTCGACTACGATGACCCCTCGGTCACGGACAAGCCCATTCCAGCTGAGTACACCACTTTCCGCGACACCATCAAGAACTCGAGCGGCGTCCTCTTTGTTACCCCGGAAAATAACCGTACTATCCCTGCCTGTCTCAAGAATGCAGTGGACATCGGTTCCAAGCCCAACTCGGATGTGGCTTGGAAGAACCTTCCCGCAGGTATCATCAGTCACTCTGTAGGCCGCATGGGCGGCTACAGTTCACAGAAGAACCTCCGGCTCGCCCTGTCCTACTTCGATATGCCGCTTCCTGGTCAGCCCGAGGTATTCCTTGGCCAATCCCCCACCCTCTTCGAAGACTCCGGCCATCTCAATGAAGGCACCGCAGGCTTTGTCAAAGACTACGTTATACGCTTCCTGCAGTTGGTCGACATGACATTAACAGCCAAGCACAGCTAGCGACGGCGACTAACCCTAGCCACCGCCCTCTACGAAGTACTTGAAGGCTTCTAAAGGGCCTTCTCAAAGACACAAACCCCGGATTCACACTCATCCTTGAGTTACCTGAATCTGAACCCAGGACGCTTCAAAAAACACCGCTCTAATTCTTCGATTTTCGCTGAATTAGAGCGGTTTTAGCGCTGTCGCTGGACACTGACCCTGGCGACATCCTGTTAGGCCGCTACAGGGCCATACAGGGCAGGGGAGACCCCCATCTACGGCTTGCCGCCGTCGGGGGACTCCTTGTCACCGTCGTGGTCGCGCTGTTGCTCCTGCTGGCGGCGCTTAGCGATGCGTTCCAGCGCGCGACGCAGTACTGCAGCGCGCGACGCAGTACTGCAGCGCTTTCCTCCTGAGTACGGTCGATGACGATCTCGCGGTACCGTTGCTTCATCTCTGGGTTGCTGTCAATCTCGACCCGCAAAAAGTCCTGATCAACATGCGAAATCTCCTGCAACGACTGCGTTGCTTCCTCGATGATGATCTTCGCTTCCTGCTCTGCTTCCTCGCGCGTTACTGCAGCGTCACGTGTGGCCTCATCATGTTCTTCACTGCCGAATTCTTCGGCAAGGTCAAGCAGCTCATCTGCCTGAGCTTCAGCGAGACCCAGCGTCTGCTCAGCTTCTTTGCGTGCATCACTGCGGATCTGCTCGGCTTCTTGCTCGGCCTTTTCGCGTGCTTCGCTGCGGAGCTGTTCAGCTTCCTGCTCTACACGCTTGAGCTTGGCTTCGGCGGCGCTCTCAACCTCCTTGGCACGGTCCAGCAACTCTTCCGCCCGTGCCTCGGCAAGACCCAACTCCTGTTCAGCATCCTTCTGTGCATCATCACGAATCTTTTCGGCGTCCTGCTCGGCCTTCTCGCGTGCTTCTTTGAGTACGCGCTCGGCAACCTCGCGAGCCTGCTGTTCAGCATTTTCCTGCACACGCTGGGCTTCTTCACGGGCCTGCTGCGCCCGTTCGAGTTCTTCTGCAGCTTGCTTGCGGTCTTTCGCTGCAGCATCGACATCTCGCTGTACGGAGCTGTGCTTCCGTTCCACCTCGTCCTCACGGTTCGCAAGGTCGCGCTCCCGGTCCTGCTGTTCGACGTAACGGTCAAGATTCAGCGACTCATTGTGACGTTCAGACACATCTAGCTCTACCGGGTAACCCAACGCGTACATGTGCTCTCGAAGTCCACGCTGCGCGTCGATGAACTTCTGGTTCCCGGAGATTTGTTTGCCCTTCTTCGGGCCAGATATGTACCGCACCGACTCATCAGTGTTGTACGCGATGCCGGGCCGGCAGCGGAGCTTGTCGGGATCAGCCCCCTCTTCGGAGGGGGCTTTTCCTGTTTCCGGCTTAAGGGACATTTTGTGCGTAAACACGGCGTGTCGCGATAAGGGACATTTTGTGTGTGTTCAGCTCCGTCCGGCCCACCTTTTTCTCACTCCTAAGCCGGGATTCCACTGATGATCAATGCCGGTATCGAATTCTTTCGGCCCGTCGACCTCTTCCGGTCGACCTCTTCCCGTCGACCTCTTCCGGTCGACCTACTCCGGTTTACCAACGCAGGTCAGCGCAAAATCGGCAAAATAGCCCCAAAATCATCCAAATCACCGCTGACCTGGGTTGGTCGACGCAATGAGGTCGACCGGAACCCCCGATACCTCTATGCGACCAGAATTGTGCACGTCAAGGGCTTTGCTCGTCCCCCTGGCTATATGCGACCGCCCAACGCACAGGCGGCTGGTTCTAGTTCCTTAGAGTCCTTGATCTCGCTGGGGTTCCTGTGCTGCCCGCAGACTCCATACCACACACCAGACGTCATTCGGTGTTGATTTCTCAAAACGGGCAAATGGAACTGTTTTGAAAACCATATCTGGTTGTTGGCCGAGGCCATCCCGGGAAACCAGATAGACATCTACATACAAAATGTCCCTTACGCCCACATTCGATCTTCGAGCAATAGCGTTGGGAACCGAGACGCGGTCTCCAGCGTCTAAATATAGACAAGCATTCGCAGATGGAGTATTGCCATGATGAAAACAACCACGATTAATGAACACATTGTGTCAATGAGCAGGGCGCATAACGGACTGTCGCCTCGTGCATGGAGCCTGATTAAGCACCGAACCAAAGAATTGCTCGTATCACATATCGCCGAGTGCGCGGCAACATGGGGAGGAGATGCCAGCAGGGCGGATGCAAGCGGGTGGCAGGTCTTTGGGATTGACCAAGCAGTGCGGCTTTTGGGGGAGGAAACCCTTGGAGCGCAGTTTCAGCGATTGAATGCGTTGACAGAAGGCCTTTCTAGGTACTTGTTGGCCAAGTATTACCAGGTTCCTGCGGGCGTCTATGACGAAGTGACGGATGAACAGATTGATGCTGTCGACGCTCTCCTGGGCACGGGCGATGTTAGGAGCGTTGTAGGCGAGGTCGTTGAGGAAGCGGTTCGTCGTATCCATGTTGTTGAGGTAAAACATGCGCTTGAACAGTTTGTAGCAGGAGAGTCATGAGCGCACATGCTATTGAACAGACCGTGTATCCCGTGTTGCGCGGGACGTATTGCCTCAATGTTGGATTGGACGCGCGCTCATGGCGAGGACGCAACCCGTTCCAAGCTTGACCGGTCAAACTGGACCGGTGTGCCAGAACGAGTTGTGGTATCGATAACCCCGCTTAACTGTCCCAGTCCACCGCCCAGGGATCCTCTTCTTCCTACTGCTCGATCAGCGCGTTGATCGGCTCTGTCAGATGTTGGTCGATCACCGTCCAGGCGGCTTCGTTCTGGTCCTGCAGGAAGATTCGTTTCATCTCCTCGCTGCTGTCCGGAAGGCTCTGGATGTCCTTTGCCCATCCCGCTAAACGTTGTGCTCTCCGAGTTCGCGACAACAGATCGACCTGTTGGTTCAGCTGCCGCCACAGTTCCTCGACTGGCTGCGGACTGTGGTCCTTGCCCAACGTTTTCAGTGCTTCCTCCACGGTAGTTTTCATCACTGCGTCGTTCAGTTCTGCTGGTGTGATCGCTGGTTTGTGGTAGCGCATCATTCCCACCAACCTCGTCGCGTCCCCTCCCGTCGCTTCCAAGGCTTTGATCACGAGCTGTCCCACTTGGTACTGAAGATGCTGAAACATCACCCGGTAGTACGCCTGATCCTTCTCCTCCTGAATGCCCGGCGTCTCGCGCAATCGGTTGAATACCCCGCGATCCATCTCGGCGTGCTCGCTGTGAAGCTGTTTCAGAATCTTGTACGCGGTCGGCTCGTTCGCGTTCTCCGGATCGGTTATCTTCAGATACTCCACGATGAGGAAGATCGAGTCGCTGTCGCGATCGGTCATGGGAAGATCCCAGTCCACTCCTCTCAGGATGTCCGGCACTAGTCGCTTCGGGTAACCGTGAAATTGAATCTGCGGTGTGGTCATTATTGTCTCCTTTTTCTTGTGGTGTGGTGGTCAGTTGTTCATCGAGATAGCTGAACAACTCAAGTTGATTGTCGTCCACTCGAGTCTTGCGACGTGCCATACATGCTCCCGGGTCGGTACTTAGATTTTCTTTAGCTTAACCAAATGCTCCAGTATCGAAAGACCCGTTTGCGCAGGCTGTACGGCATGCCAGCACGCCAGCATGACGGCATGCTGGCATGCCGTCACGGCGTCAAGCTGGCTGTCTGGCGTGTCGTACCGTTTCCATGAAGCTGCCGCGCACATAGTAGGGACGGTCCTTTTAGTGCGTGCATGTTTTACTCCTTTCTGCTTTCGGTAATGCTAAGCCGTCATGCCGTCACGCCGTCACGCCGTCATGCTGGCATTACGGCATGCCAGCACTATGTGTTTGAGTCAGCGCTGGTCAGAGTGTTTCCCAGCGCATGACCTATCGCAAGTAGTTGCGATTTTTCTCTATGTAGTCATTGATTGCTTCGGTGAGAATTTCCGTCATCGAGACTCCTTTGTTGAAACTGATCCGGCGGAAGTCTTCTCTGGCTTGCTCGTCGATGCGAATCGTTAACTTCTTCTCGCGGTCGGCTGGCTTGATTTCGGTTTCAGCGGCAGTGGTTGGTTTCACGTCGCGCTTAGGGCGTCTGTGCATATCAGCCATGGGCTATCCCTCCTGTTCACTCATGAGCGTGGCTGCAACAGCGTCGTAGCCGAAGAGGTCTTGTTTTGGCCTGACACCAAAGTAGTTTTTGATTGCTTCGCGCTGCGGGATGTTGCCAGGGAAGACTCCGACGTGCTCCTCATTGAGTACAGCCCGGAGGTCCTCGGTAGCTTTCGCGCTAAGGATCACCGAAGTAAGCAGCACCGTTGCTTTTGCCCCGTCGGCGAGGTCGAGGGTTTCCCACATGCGATCGACTTCGATCGCAGATGGGCGCACCGGGATAATGACGTGGTCTGCTGCGTCGATTGCTGCGTCGATGATTTGCGGGTTTCCCGGCGGGCAGTCGATGATGACCACGTCGGTGGTGGGCATGCTCCGCGCAATTGTGCGTGCGTTGCCCACCGTGACCTGAAACTCGAGATCGTTGCCGTCGTCGGAGGCGCGTTGGGCCCACTCGGTAGCGGAGCCTTGGGGGTCGGTGTCGATGACGGTGACGGTGTGGCCTCTGCGAACTAGGGCAGTTGCAAGCAGGATTGCGCTCGTGGTTTTTCCGGTTCCGCCTTTAAGGCTGGCGATAGTGAGTACTTGCGTCATGGGAATTCTCCTTAGTTGTTCTGGTTACCTGTTGAGGCATTGCGTACGTCTGAGATTGCGCCGGTTAGCGCTTTTTCAAGGTCGTATCCGAGGATTGAGCGGGCGTTGCTTGCAACCTCTTGCCAGCTGATGCCAAGAACAGACATGTGGTAGGCACATTCGGTTGCGATGTCCTCAACGAGATTGATGTATTCAGCGCGGTCGGCGACTTCGATGTAGCGCGCTTCCTGGAGGGCCAGGACCGCTTTCGCGAGGTGACTGTTACGCATTGGGTTCTCCTAAAAGGTTGTTGATGTAATGACGGTTTGTAGATCAAGCGCAGTTTGGGTGTATCGCTGCGTCGTGGTGATTGAGGCGTGTCCGAGAGCTTTTTGAACTGAGAGAAGATCGTGTCCACCCCGGTTGTAAGCAACCGTTGCAAACCAGTGCCTCAAGGTGTGCAGAGTCCATTGATCCGGAAGCACTCGACTGGCGAGCTTTCCAACCCAACGGGGCGAAAGATGCCCACTATCGTTGCCTGGAAACACCCAGCCCAAATCAGGCTGTTGTCGCATGATCTCACTATGAAGTTTTGGCGGGATTGGTAGCAAGCGTTGAGTTCCGCCTTTCCCATGAACTGTCAGGCTTGCCCATCCGTCTCCCACTTGTTCGATATCGCGAGTATGCAGCTGCGCTATTTCTGATGCTCGGAGCCCTAATTGGGCCGCAAGTTTCAGAATGAGCTGTGTTCTCGGAGGAGCGCACGCTATGGCGGTCGCGATTGCTTCTTCCGGTGCTGGGCGTGGAGGGGGAACAGGACGCCTAACCGCCGTGAGCCCTCGAGCTGGGCTCGACTGTCCCGTCTTGCCAGCCAGCCACCGGAAGAAAACGCGAGCGCTGGCATGGTTCGCATTGCGTGTTTCCGGTTTCCAGTCTTGTGTGCCGCTCCACGAAACAAGATGCGTTTCCGTAACTGCTTCGGGCGGGACGTCAAGATAGCGAGCCATGGTCCGCAGGTGGCGAAGCCGAGTGTCGATAGTTCGTTCTCTGCGCCCCAGAGCGCGAAGGTAGATTTCGAATTCTCGCAATACTTCGTCCCATCCTTTAGGGACATGGGCGAGTGTTTCTCGTTCTGATATGAGCATGTATAAGGGTCTACCTGCCCTTTCGTGCTCCATAGCGTCATTGCCAGCTCGCCAGCAAGCCGTCGCGCCAGCATGACGGCATGACGGCATGACGGCATGCTGCCAAAGCAAAAGCGGCGAACATTCCACCAGAGAAATAGGGGAGAGGACAAAGACCCAGAGGTCGTAGGTTCGAATCCTGCCCCCGCTACCAACTTCCAAGCCCCTACCAGGAGAAACACTGGTAGGGGCTTTAGTTATTTCTCTTAAGGCGCACGTCCTGGGACTCAAATCGGGACTTTAGCGATGGCATTTTGTCACTTAAGCCGGTTTGGAAGTGATGGGGTTAAGTGACAATTTTCGATTTTGTGACCTTGGATGACTGTGTCGTTTTGAGGAGTCGTCTGCACGGATTTCAGAAGTCCTCTGTACTATCGCCATCCACTCCGGAGAGGCCGCGGACGTTCGTCCACTTCATCTGGAACGCGATTCGACAGAGCGCATTCAATACGATGGTCTTTTTCTCCCTGCGAAGGATGGGGGCAGTTTAGGGTGCCAGGGTGTTGACCAGATCGAGGAATTCCTCAGCGTAGGCAATTTGCTTGCGTAGCTTTTCGTAGCGGGTGCGCGTCTCCTCACGAATGTCGGCAAGGGTGGCCTTGGCATTACTCCGTGCCTGCTGTGCGGTATCACTTTCCTGCCCGCCATCTGAACTATGAAGAATCTCCGCAGCTTCCAGGAACTCCCGCATCTGATCCAGAGTAAACCCCAGCGGTTTCATCCGTCGCACCAACAAAACACGACGTACATCAGCCTCACTATAAAGCCTGAACCCACCAGGGCTACGCCCCGATGGGGTAATCAGGCCGACGTTGTCATAATAACGCAAGGTGGGAATCGACAACCCCGTCCGGTCAACGACCTCGCCGATCTTGAAATTACTGTTTTGCATTGCCTGTTCTCCTTCACGGTGATGTTGCCCACGGGTTCCTGTGCCTGGGTTGGCGGTTGAGTAAAACTCCCGCTACCATGACCACCATCACCAAACCTAAAGTTACTAGAGGGTTGGATTCCTTTCGGGCGTTCGCCCAGTTACCTATCCCCTCAAAGATTGGACATCTATGACTGAAACTAGCACGGCGGCCCCCCGCCCCCTCCTGAGTCCAGACGGCGCTGATGCCCCTACCGGGATCATCGCATCCTTCCGTTACGCATTTTCTTCCCCCGCCCGTATCCGTATAGAGATTCTGGCCGGACTGGCGGTATCCCTGGCGCTGATCCCTGAGGCCATTGCCTTTTCCATCCTTGCCGGTGTTGACCCAGCCATGGGTCTGTTTTCCTCGGTAGTCATGGCCATTGCGATCGCCTTTACCGGTGGCCGCCCGGCAATGATCACCGGCGCCACCGGGGCTATTGCCCTAGTCATTGCTCCTGTGGCGCGTGGTTACGGGATGGATTATTTCATCGCCACCGTCCTGTTGGGCGGTGTCCTACAAATCGTGCTCGGCGCCCTCGGTGTGGCGAAACTTCAGCGTTTTATCCCCCGATCGGTGATGCTGGGTTTCGTCAATGCACTGGGCATTATGATTTTCACCGCCCAACTCGAACACCTCATTGATGTGCCTTGGATAGTCTACCCACTCGTCGGCTTGGGTGTGGTGATCATGATTTTCTTCCCCAAGCTCACCAGTGTGATCCCCGCCCCGCTGGTCACGATTATCGTGCTCACCGGTTTGGTCATTGCCGCCGGTTTGACTGTCCCGACGGTCTCGGACATGGGCAAGATGCCGGAGACCTTACCGTCCCTGTTTATTCCGAACGTGCCGTGGACGTTGGAGACCCTGCAGATCATCGCGCCTTATGCCCTGGCCATGGCCGTGGTCGGTCTCATGGAATCGTTGATGACCGCCAAGCTCGTCGATGACATCACCGACACTCATTCCGATAAAACTCGTGAATCCTGGGGACAGGGGGTGGCTAATATTGCCTCCGGTTTCTTCGGCGGCATGGGTGGCTGCGCGATGATCGGTCAAACCATGATCAACGTCCGCGAATCCGGGGCACGTACCCGCCTATCCACCCTGTTAGCCGGTGTGTTCCTGCTGGTCCTGGTCCTGGCACTGGGCGACATCGTTGGCATGATCCCGATGGCTGCGCTGGTGGCAATCATGATCATGGTCTCGGTCGGCACCATCGACTGGCACTCGGTGCATCCACGCACCCTTAAACTCATGCCGGTCTCTGAGACCATTGTTATGGCCGTGACGATTATTGCCACCCTAGCCACCAGCAACCTGGCCATTGGTGTGGTGTTGGGTGTGGTCACCGCGATGATCATGTTCGCCCGTCGGATGGCACATATCGCTTCCATTGAAAAGGTCTCCGAGATCGACGGCGACGGCGATGGCGAGATTGATACTCGTACCTACCGGGTGCATGGCCAGTTGTTTTGGGCATCAAGCAATGACCTGGTTTATCGCTTTGATTACACCGATTCTGCCCGTCATATCACTATTGATCTCACTGAGGCGGAGATCTGGGATGCCTCCACGGTCGCGACCTTTGACGCGATTACGCAGAAGTTCCAGGACAGAGGCAAAACCGTGTCCATTATCGGGCTCGACGGTCCCAGTCAGGACCGGCTGAACCGCCTGTCTGGCCGGCTTGGCACCGGCCACTAACATCCCCCGACTCGAGCACATCGACTTGGCGCCCCAACTTATAACCGGGGCGCCAGTTTATTGGTGCTGTTGCAAAGTTGGGGCATAGGAAGAGCATAAAAGAAGCGTAGCGGTTAACCGCTACGCTGTGTTGTGGGGATTTTTACTTTTTACGGTGCACGTGTTCTAGTTAGTGGTTCGTTTCTTTCCTCGGGTGATTGCGACGGTATTCCTCGACTAAGTGAGCAATACCCGGCGCAGCCTGGGACAACATCCAGGTCATAAGCGCTATAAGAACCCCTATGACGATAAGTGTTAACGCCAACCAGCCCAGTGTTGGGCCGATGCCGTTGGCCTCCTGGACGTGACCCCACAAGGCAGACACGCCGTCGGGTATGCCGAGCATACTTAGCAGCCCGTTCCCCAAGGCTCCGACAGCAACGAGTGCGATAGCAACGAAGAGAACACTGGCTGCAATCCACGAGGCAGACATGCAGGCCTTAATAAAGTTCGTGTTCGAATTTTCCATGTCGTCGTTGTACTTTTTGCGCTCTGCACGTATCTTCTCCAGCAGCTTTTCGTTGGACTCCTTCTCCTGGAGCAGGGCGCTGCGAGCCTTCTTAGATGCTTCTGCTGCCTTGTGCAGGCTTTCGGACTCTTTCGACATTGCCTCAGATACAGCTACTTCTACCAGCGGTTCCAGGCTAGAAGTCAGGCTCGAAGTCATCTGAGCGTTCAGGCTCTGGGCTACTGCTTGGCTGGAATCCTTGTCGAGATGGATGGGGCTTTCGGCTGCTTTGAGTACCAGCTGTTGCATCCTTGTCAGACGCGACATCTGCTCGCTTATCTCGATTAGGTACCCTTTTACCCCCTCCAGGCCGTTGGGCAGATCCTCGATGTTCCTTATCAGCCCGGTGATCATCTGCTGCACTTCCATCATCGTTACTTGGAAGTGACTGCTGCTCACGTAGTTCTTGTTTGCGGCGAGATTGCTTTTTACGTTCCTTAATTCGCTTTCCGCTTGCGTCAACCTCGTCGAGAAGTCGCTGGGCAGAGAACTGAGAATGTCCCCTGTATTCTCCGGCAGACTCTTCAGTTTCTCCTGCAGCGTCTTGATAGCCTTCTCCGCCTTGTCCAGGCGTGGGCTGAGAACCTTCAAGACGCTGTCCATCTTGCCTTTCGCCGCTGCTTGGGCTAGCTTCGTCATCTCGGTCACTGACACCATGATTGAATACCTCCTGGTTGTTATAGTTTTCTTCCTCCTCGTCATCGAGAAGGCTGGAGCCGTATTTCGCCTCCAGGTCGTCATCGGTTGAATTGGCTTGAAGTGCTGCAAGCTGCCGCGCAAGAAGGGCTGATTGGGCCTCGTTAACGCGTTCGGTCACACCCTCTAGCGAGTAGCTGCGGCCCAATTTTGAGCCAGCTTTAGCTGCTTTTACGCTTTCGAGTACGTCCGGCCTTCGTGGTGTTCGTGAAGTAGGCATCCTCGCCGTCGTCGTCGACCAGGGCCACGGTTAGCGACTCACCCTCGGTTTTTGAGTTGGGCTGCACTTTTAGAGACAGGTTGTATTTGCCAGCAATCTCTACTGCCTTCGCCAGTGGGTCGTCAGCATCTGCCACCTGTTTATCCGCGCACAGCTCATCCATGCGCTTGCGGGCAAAATCAGCCCACGTGGCTGCGGTCAGCTCATCCACGCCCAGGCCCGTCGAGTCTGTGGACTTGCCCTCCTTGCGTGCCCTGCGCTCAGCAGGAAGCAGCGATATTTCCGGCTCTCGCTCCAGGACACGCATCCCCAAATCGCGCATCAGCTCGTCGTTGATATTGCGCAGCTTGTACCAGTTGCGCATATCCCGAGGTGCAGCCTTCTTTGTCTGCGTATCGTGGTTGGCAAAGACGATATGGTTGTGGACACAGCCGCTTTTACTGTCGGTGTGCGTAGCCACGGTAAACGGAACTCCCGTGCCCTGCGTCAGCCGCATCGCCAGCTCTGAGCCAGCCGCATTAGCCCGAGCTACATCGGCCGGGTTATCCTTATCCAGCTCGTCTTTAGCCCACGATTGGATATAAATAATTGCTTCGTCAGTGCGCTTGACGTCGACGTGAACGCGCGCAACTACACGGATTGGACTGATGTCGACGCTATGCGGGGAGCCTTGAATCTCGGTGAAGAAAGTGGGACTCAAAACGGGACTTAAGAGTCGGTAATCCGCGGTAAGGCGCAGTAAGGCCCAGTATGCTTATACCTCTCTAATCAGCAGGTAAAAGGGTAATAACTGCAGGTGGCTCGAACTTGAGGGTGAGAACCCAGAGGTCGTAGGTTCGAATCCTGCCCCCGCTACTAAGATGAGACCCCTACCAGTGCAGATGCTGGTAGGGGTCTTCTTCATTTTGTGATCGGATCGCCATTTGGTGCACTAGCTGGTGCACTGGGGGGCAAAATCCTGCACCAAACGGAACTGCGACGCTCCAACGACGCGGCGCAGGTTTTCGGTGCATTGCTTACTGATTGCGAGGACGGCGGCAACGAAGGAACGCCACGGGAGCCGGCAGTTCGGGGGTCTGCCTATTTATCTCGTAATGGGGCGGCACAGAGGGCTCCTGACGGATTGCCCGAAGTCCTCTGCACGAATTGACTTCCGGCCTGATGCCGCTGTACCAACCTGTCCTGATAGACGGGCGCCTCGTTTGCCAGAAGATGGGCAAGGTTCCCTCTCCCCCTTGCTTTTTGGGAGTCCTCGGCCAGCTACGGGATCGTGCCTGGCCGGTCCTCGGTCGAGTTGTTGTCCGGAGTTGGTGTGCAGCAGTCGGGTTCCCCGCTTTGCCCGGGGCCCTCGCCTGTGGGCGGCGTTCCCTGTCTGATGCGCAGTCTCCTGCGCCGGTTGAGGGCGGCCAATGCCGATGCGAGCACCACGGCTGCGGCGAGGGCTGCGATCAGGGTGCTGTTGTCGCTGATCCAGGCGCTGGCGGCGGCTGACCATACGGCGAGGCTGTTGGCCTGCGCGGTTCCGCCGGTGGCGGCGGGATACCAATACCAGCTGAGGTAGGCGCCGGTTATGGTGAGGATGAAGGCGGCGATGCGGTTGCTGTGCTTGGCCAGGCCGGTGATTCTTCGCCCGAGGGCGGCCCCGGCGATGGCCGTGCCTGCCGAAACGAGCATCAGGACAGTGGCCGAGCCTGCGGCGTAGGCGGCGAAGACCGCGAGCAGCCCGGCGTAGCTGGCGACGGCCTGGGCTTGGGCGATCACGGCCAGGAGCACCC
The DNA here is from genome assembly GCF_024453945.1 of Corynebacterium sp. CCUG 61414. Taxonomy (NCBI): domain Bacteria; kingdom Bacillati; phylum Actinomycetota; class Actinomycetes; order Mycobacteriales; family Corynebacteriaceae; genus Corynebacterium; species Corynebacterium sp. CCUG 61414. The sequence continues at coordinate 60,382 of NZ_JAGPYU010000006.1, read as the reverse complement.
CGAGGGTGCAGCCGAGGGATGCTGCGGCGTATCCGACCCCGAAGGCCACCATGCGCCCGGTTTTGTGACCTGCCCCTGCGGCTTCTTGTGTGCGGGGTTTCGTGGCCCAGGCCGGCAGACGGAGCCGTGGTGTGAGTCCGGTGAGCATGGCCAGGCCCAGCAGGAGAAGGATCACCCCGGTGGCCATTCCCAGCCAGGGCGCTGCGCTGATCAGGGTCCTGGCGCCCGCGCTGACGATCAGCCCGAAGGCTGCCAGGGTCCCGGCGAAGCCGAAGCTGAGCGCGAGCCCGGCCCGGAGCCCGTGGGCCAGACGCAGCGCGAGCGGGCGCGTCCGGGCGTCCCCGATGGTCTGGGCTATCCAGGCGGGCAGGAGGGCGAAACCGCAGGGATTGACCGGGGCAATCATTCCAGCGGCGAAGGCCAGGGCAAGCAGGGCTGTCATTGGGCGCCGGCCTTGGTGAGTTCTTCTTGGATCTTTTCCGCAGACGGGTCGGTGGCCCGGAAGGTAACGTCACCCTTCGCGTCGACCACCACCAGGGTGCTTATGGAGGTGACCTTGTACCGGGTGGTCAGTGTGGCCCCGGTGTCGATGACGGCAGGGAGCTCAGGGGCCTTGATGTAATCGCGGAATCCGTTGATGGTCTCCTTCGGTTCTCGGGGGTCCACGTCCACCAGGAGGTAGTCGGCCGAGCTTCCCAGGGCCGTGGAGGCCTTGTTCAGGGAATCGGCCCCTTCCACACACTCACCGCATCCGACAGAGAAGAAGAACAGTGCTGCGGGCTTACCGTCCGGGATGGTCCGGGTAGTGCCGTCAATGTCGGAGACCGTAACAGCAACGGCACCGGCCGCGTCGGGCGACGAACCGCCTGGCGCGGCCGACGGGCCGCTCGGTGAGCTGGCGCAGGCGGTTGTCAGTGCCATGACCGCTGTCAGAAACAGGGCGGAGGCGAGGTGCCTGGGCCGGGGAACGGACAGAGAACGGCGGGATCTCGGGTATGTCATGGTGTCTAGTGGTTCCTTCCAGAAATGGGTATGGGGACTCAGGCGGTGCCGTGGTCGGTGCGGTGGTGCTCGGGGGGTGCGGGAGGGCAGCAGTCGTCGGTCCTGCGGCGTTTTCGCTGCCTGGTGACGGCGATGATCCCGGCCAGGAGCACCGTGGCGGCCGCGAGTAACACGAGGGGATTTGAGAAGAATCCGGCGATCGCGCCGAGGGCTCCGGCGGCGATGAGGATGGGTCCTGCGCAGCACAGGATCATGGCCGCTGCTATGCCGATTCCTGCGGCCAGTGTGTGGTATCGCCCGGGGCGACCGGTCTGCCGGACGGGTTGATGGCCGGTGTCTGGCTGTTCTGGGTGCTGGGTCATGTCATGTCCTTTTAAAGCTCAGCAGCAGGAGTCCTGCGCCGCGGGGGCCCGCGTGGCGGCCGCGGCGAGGAGGGCGGCGGCCATGGCGGCACCGGCCCGGTGTGCCGCCTCGATGTCCAGGACTTCGCCGTCGGGATGGGAATCCAACCACGGCTGGGCGTCCTCGCGGGAGGCGAAGTAGTGGACCTGGTTGCAGAACGATGACCGCACCGGCCCCGTGCCCGGGTGGCTGATGATGGACACGACGGCGGTGGCCGGCTGTACGGAGGTCACCGTGCCGTCCGCGCCCGTCATCACCCGGATGAGGGTCCCGCTACCCGGGGAGGTCGACTCAATGGTTGCGGCCTTCCCGATCAGGGCCGGGAAGAAGAGAGTGTCCAGGGCGCACCAGGTGTAGAGCTGTTCCCCGGCCAGGGTGAAGCGATGCGGGGTGGGCCGCATCGTCAGGGCCAGGCCGATGATGCGGCCCTCGTCGTCGTACTCGGTGTCCGGGACGGCGGCCAGTCCCTGCCGGACCGTGTCTTCGCTCCGGCCACTGGCGGTGGCCAGTTCGGCGACCGTGACGGGCTCGCCCTCGGCCAGGAGCCGCAGCAGCGGCACGAACAATTCCGGGTCTATTCCGGAGCGCGCGGGGGACAACAGATAGGTGAGGGCCTGGTCGGTGGCGGTCATGGCATTCCTTTGCTTCGGTAGTGGGGGCTGCAGCTCAGGCGCAGCAGGAGAGCTTGGAGACGTCGGTGTTGAAGGCCTTGGCGGCGATCCTGATGCCCTCGGCCATCGTCAGGTAGGGGCTCCAGGCGGCGGCGACCTGCGCGGTGGTCATGCCCGCTTCGAGGATGTAGACGCCGGCGGCGGCGATTTCCCCGGCGTCCTTGGCCACCGCAGAGAGGCCCAGGATCCGTCCGGTGTCGCGGTCCGCGACAACCTTGATGAAGCCGCGGATGTCGCGGTTGACCACGGCTCGCGGCACGTACTCCAGGGGGAGGACCCGGCACTCGCAGCTGATCCCGGCGGCGACAGCTTCCTTTTCCGTCATCCCGACCGCCCCGATGGCGGGACTGGTGAAGGTGACCCGGGGCAGGTGCCGGTAGTCGACCTCGGCCAGGGCATCGGTGAACGCATTGTCCACGGCCAGGGCGCCGTGGGCCGCTGCGACGTAAACGAACTCCCGATGGCCGGTCGCGTCCCCGGCGGCCCAAACCCGCGGGTTGGACGTGGCCAGGCGGGAATCGACCACGATCTCGCCGGATGCGCCGGTCTTCACCCCGACGGCGTCAAGGTCCAGTCCCTCGGTCACCGGGCGGCGGCCCAGTGCCACGAGGATGTGGGAAGCGCGGAACACCTCCTCGCCCCCGGCCACGTTTGCCGTCACCGAGACCCCGTCCGGGCCGGAGGCCACGGAGTCGGCCATGGCCCGCCGGACCACCCGGATCCCCTCGTCGGCGAACACCCCCGCTAACGCCTTGGACGCCTCCGGTTCCTCCTGCGAGGCCAACCGGGAACGGACCAGCATGGTCACCCGGGAGCCCAGCCGGGAGAAAAGCTGTGCCATCTCCAGGGCAACATAGCCTCCGCCCAGGATCAGCATTGATTCGGGCACCTCGTCCAGTTCCATCGCCGTCGTCGAGGTCAGGTACCCGGCCTCGGCCAGTCCGGGAACGGGGGGCACGTAGGGTGCGGAGCCAGTGGCCACGAGGTAGTGCCCGGCCTCGATCGTTCTCACTGCACCATCCGGGGAGATCACCCGGAGCAGCGGTGCGTCCTGGGTTCCGGTGAACGACGCGTCCCCCGAGATCATCGTCCACCCGTAGTCCGCGGCCAGATCGACGTACTTCTCCGTGCGCATGCTTTCAACCAGCGCGGCCTTGCCCTGAATCAGGGCCGGCATGTCCACCGGGCCCGCCGAGGCCGCCACCCCAGGGAAGCGGGCCGAATCCAACGCCACATGGCGGGCCTCCGCGGCAGCCAGGAGCGCCTTCGACGGGACGCAGCCCGTGTTCACGCATGTCCCGCCCACGGTGCCGCGCTCCACCATCACGACGTGCTTGCCCAGCTCGGTGGCCCGGATCGCGGCCGCAAACGCTCCGCCGCCGGAACCAATAATCGCCAGATCGAACTTTTCGTTTGTCATTCCAGATGTCTCTTCCCTGTGGTTCAAAAGTTCCTATGGAACCATTGTGAACCTTCCAGTACAATGGAAGGTCAAGTGTGGTGGCCATTGGAAGGGGAATCGGCGAACATGAGGATCGGACAGCTTGCGGAAGCAACCGGAACCACGACCAAGACCCTGCGGTTCTACGAGGAGTCGGGGCTGCTCCCTCCGGCCGAGCGATTGGCCTCCGGCTATCGGGACTACGCCGAGGATGCCGTGGGTCGGGTCGGGTTCATCCACCGGGGCCAGGCCGCCGGGCTGACCCTCGCCCAGATCCGCCAGATCCTCGACATCCGCGACGGCGGCCAGGCGCCCTGCGAGCACGTGCGCGACCTGCTTGACGTGCGCCTCGCTGAGATCGAGCAGCAGATCGCGCAGCTCTCCGTGCTGCGCGACACTATCGCGGACCTCAGACAGGACGCCGCACACCCGGACCCTGAAACGTGCAGCACCGATCAAGTGTGTAGGTACTTGTAATCCAATTGGGCACACCTCCTGGACCGCCAAAAGGCTCTCGCAAAAAGATACCGCCAGATCTACAAAATTGAGGAAGAGCTCATCAGCAAAATCGACAAATTGACTGACGTAGTAGTCGGGGGCCAGGTCCACATAGGAATCAGAAAAGGTTGGGTCGGACGCTAACAAAAAGACCGTCCGACGACACGCCGACCGGACACACTTTTGGGGATGGCTGTTAATTCAGCGCGAATGATGTCGAGGGCCCACTGCGGATCGTCCTCCACCGGACGGTGCAGCAAGTGGAATGCAAGACCGTCGATCAGCGCATGCAACCGTTGCGCACTCACCTCAACTTCTTCCGACCCGCGAGAATGACCAGACACCAATTCGACTAAGCGCAGTGCCACTCCATGGAGTTTCTGGTGGGCTTCGTCCCGAATAGAGGCCAGCTCTGGAAGCGCTGGCACTTCGGTTGCGAGTGCGAGGTTGACCTCAAATTCAGCGCGCGAGTCCGCCTCTAATGGCAACAGCTGCCTCACAATCTCAAGCGCATACTGCTGCGGCTCATCACTGGGGGGAACGGAAAGCACCCGTTCTGTTGCGCGCTGCACCATTAGCTCAGCCGAGAACTTCATCAACTCGGCGCGGGTGGGAAACACATGCCGCAGTGAGCCAACAACGATTCCCGCCTGCTCAGCCACGTTCCTTACAGAGACGGCCGAAATGCCGCGCTCCAGAATGATCTGCCATACGGCCTCAGCGAGCTGCTTTTTTCTTTCTTCGATGTCGAGTCTTGGCGCCACAAAAAAACTTTAGCACGACTGTGTTAAAGTCTCATCTAACACAGTCGTGCTACTCAGAAAGGCCCGTGATGATCGCGACCATCGGCAGCCTCGTCGTCCTAGCCCTCATCGATTCGACCAGCTTCGGCACCCTCCTGATCCCTCTCGGCTTGTTAACGGCACCTGGACGCTTGCGGATCGGTAGGCTCCTGCTCTTTCTGAGTGTTGTGGCAGGCTCTTATTTCGCACTGGGCGTGGCATTGCTGTTTGGGGCTACGTCGCTACTTGGCTCTTATAGTCATCTGTTCGAGTCCGCGAGCTTTCGGTATGTGCAGCTCATCACAGGGATTGCATTGCTGGTAATAAGCCATTTCATGGACACCGAGAAAGCTCGAGCACGCGCTGCGGAGCGAGCAGCACGTGGGGATAACCGAATATTGAGGTGGCGTTCGCAGGTCATGAGCGGAAAATCCTCTTCGAGCACCACCGGCTCGCTCATCGGATTGGCCCTCGTCGCCGTATTCTTCGAAGCCGCAACCATGCTGCCCTACCTCGCGGGCATCGGCATCATCACGGCCGAGGGTCCCGGATTCCCCAGCAATTTGCTGCTCTTGCTGGGCTATTGCTTCGTAATGATCCTTCCGGCCCTCTTACTCACTTGCATCCGAATAGTGGCCCGCTCCGCGATCGAAAAACCGTTGATTCGCCTAAACAACTGGCTCATGAGGAACGCGCAGAGCACTACTGCTTGGATCATTGGCATCGTGGGATTCATCCTCGCTGCCCAAGCCGCCTCGATTTTGTGGTTCGCCACTTCGACACGTTGAATCGTCGGTGATCTGTTAACAGGGATCGGGTCCGGCACGGGCCTGGGTGTGGTTAGTCTTTAGGCTGCAATCTCCTTGCCTGCCGGAGTGGCGGTGTCGGCGTCGATGACATTGGCTATGATCAACGCCTTGGAGAGTGTCTGATGGTTTGTGTGTGGGTACCTAACCTGCATGAGGAGATGGACCAGAATGACTACTGTGGCACGACGAGATCCGGCTGATAAGGCCAAGATTGATGCGATTGAAAAGAAGCTTCTTGCTAACCCTGAAATCGCGAAACTGATTGACGACCTAGGCACGTCCACAACGGATGCCAATGACCTGGTTCGCGGCATGTTACAGGCCTCGATTACCAGAGGCCTCAACGCTGAAATGGATGCCCACCTGGGCTACGAGCCTGGCGACAGGAGCGCTAAAGCTGCTGCTGGGACAGACAATCACCGCAACGGGTCGTATCCAAAGACCGTGGATTCTAACTACGGGCCAGTCACCGTTGATGTGCCAAGAGATCGGGCTGGAACATTCTTGCCGACTATGGTCCCTAAAGGTTCTAGGCGCTTGACTGATGTCGATGACATGATCGTCAGCTTGTACGCCGGTGGGATGACAATTAGGGACATTCAGCACCATATGGCAACGGCGATGCGTGTTGATATTTCCCATGAGACGATTTCTGCGGTTACTGACGCCGTCCTCGATGAGGTCATGGTCTGGCAAAACCGCCAGTTAGATGAGTTCTACCCAGTTATTTTCCTGGACGCGTTGCGCATTAAAGTCCGCGACGGCGGCCGAGTGGTCAACAAGTCCGCGTACATGGCAATCGGTGTGGATCTCGACGGTATCAAGCACATTTTGGGATTGTGGATTGCCAAAGAAGAAGGCGCTTCATTTTGGGCGCAGGTATGCGCCAATCTTTCCAATCGTGGGGTCAAAGACGTCTTTATTGTCTGCTGTGACGGGCTTAAAGGCCTGCCAGAAGCAGTTGAGGCAACGTGGCCGAACTCTATGGTGCAAACCTGTATCGTGCACCTGATTCGTGCCGCTAACCGGTGGGTAGCCTACGGCGATCGACGGGGTGTATCGGCGGCGTTGAAAAAGATTTACACCGCCGCAGACGAGTCCACAGCCCGTGCTGCTTTAGACGAATTTGAAGCCTCTGAATTGGGAGAAAAGTATCCACGCTCAGTCAAGGTCTGGCGTGATGCTTGGGCGCGTTTCATACCGTTTCTCCAGTTCCCACCGGCAGCGAGAAAAGTAATCTATACGACGAATTCGATTGAATCATTCAACAATGAACTGCGTAAAGCTACCCGCAACAGGGTGCAGTTCACCAACGATGAATCAGCGATGAAGACGCTGTGGTTGATGATCTGCAACATCGAAGACAAACGAGCCGCCAAGAGGGCAAAGCAAGGCAAACGAGTCTCAGCGACAGCCGGCAGACTCATGGAAGGGACCTGCACACTGCTTGTACAAATGATAGTTTCGTGATGACGCTGGGGTGGGTTCCTGCTCCGCAGGCGTCCGAAGGCCCTGGGTCGAGCAATCCCCCCTGCTCCCCGGGGTCTTCCGCTATCTGAGAACCTTGCTTCACCCGGGTTCTCTCATTCCTCACTGCCCGGGGGCAGGGAACCGTATATTGCTTACGGTGTGAGACCCCTACAGCTCGGGCCATTCACCCGCCCCTTTAAGGGCGGCGACGTGACGTGCGACCGTGGCCCGCGAGAACCCCGTTTCCGCTGGTGCTGTTGTAAAGTTCGGGCGACAGGAAGACCTGCGTGAAATAATCACAGCCATGGGCATCTTCTCCGGTCGTCATTTCCCCGTGAAATCATCCTGTGGGCGGTCCGGTGGTACTGCCGCTACGGGCTCAGCTACCGCGATCTGGAAGAAATGATGACCGAACGCGGCGTACCGGTCGATCACAGCACCATCTACCGCTGGGTCCAGAAATATGCTCCTGAGCTGGACAAGCAGACCCGGTGGTACCGACAAGTCCCGGATTGGCAGGCCCGGTCCTGGCGGGTGGACGAGACCTATATCCGGGTCGGGGAAAGTGGTGCTACCTCTATCGGGCCATCACCGCGGGTGGGCATACCCTGGATTTTTACCTGTCCCCAAAGCGTAATGTCGCCGCAGCGAAGCGTTTCCTGGCCAAGACCCTGAGGTCGAACACGATAACCGGGTTCCCGCGGGTGATCAACACCGATAAAGCACCCTCCCTGGCCAGGGCAATCGCCGAGTTGAAGTCAGAGGGAATCTGCCCGCAGACCGTGGAACACCGGCAGGTGAAATACCTCAATAACGTCATTGAAGGAGATCATGGGCGGCTGAAACGGATCCTCGGACCGAAGGGGGCGTTCAAAAACCGGACCTCGGCGTACCGGACGTTGAAAGGGATGGAAGCGATGCACTCATTACGGAAAGGCCAGGGCGCGATGTTTGCCTACGAGTAACCGAACCCGGATGTGGTGATCGTCAGCCGGGTGTTCGAGGCTGCCTGAGAACGCCGACCCGCAGCGAGCATCAGAGGATGAAGACTGGGTCGTCACGGCTCTCCGCCTGAAGTTTGCAACAGCACCCAATAAATTGCCCTGTCATCACATCGACCACTTAACCGACACGTTTAGTTCGACTATAGTCGTTTTATCAACCAATAGTTTGATTCATGACCGACAAAAGGTGGAACCCATGACCGTCTCCTCGCCTCGGCGCTCCCGCGCGGTGCGCACCGTGCGCCACGACATCGCCAGCAAGCCTTTCATCGCCATCTGGGAGGTCACCCGCGCTTGCCAGCTGGTCTGTCAGCACTGCCGCGCCGATGCCCAGCACGAGCCCGCCCCGGGGCAGTTGAGCACCGAGCAGGGTAAGCGGTTGCTGGGGTCCTTGGCCGGGTACGACACACCGCGCCCGCTGGTGGTGCTCACTGGTGGTGACCCATTTGAGCGGGGTGACCTGGAGGAGCTGACGGCTTACGGTACCGCGCTCGGCCTGAACGTCTCCTTGTCGCCGTCGGTGACCCCACGCCTGACGCGAGAGCGCCTGGCCGGGCTGCGTGCCGCCGGGGGATCGGCGCTGTCGCTGTCCCTCGATGGGGCCTGCGCCGAGACCCATGACAGTTTCCGCGGTTTCGGCGGCACCTTCGACCGCACTCTGGAGATCGCCCGCGACGTCACGGATTTGGGCTACCGGCTGCAGGTCAACTCCACGCTCACCGCCGACAACGTCCGGGAAGCCCCGGACATGCTGGCCCGCGTGCTGGAGATGGGCGCCAAGCTGTGGAGCGTGTTCTTCCTCGTGCCCACCGGGCGCGGCAGCAGCCTGCGTGGCCTGAGCGTGCAGCAGCGGGAGGACGCGTTGTGGTGGCTGGCGGAGGTCGCCGACCGGGTGGCGATCAAGACGACGGAGGCGCCGCAGTATCGGCGGGTGGCCCTGCAGCGCCGGCAGGGCGTGACCTATGAAGGTGGTGAATTGTACCGGGAATTGACCGCGCGCACCGCCGAGTTGCTTGGCCCGAATGAGCACCCGCGCACTCCGCGCCCGCCCATGGCGGTCAACGCCGGCAGCGGGTTCGTGTTCATCGACCACGTCGGCGACGTCTACCCCAACGGTTTCCTCCCTTTGCGCTGCGGAAATGTCAAAGACGAGGAGTTGGCGGCGATCTACTCGCATTCGCCGGTGTTTCACGCGTTGCGCGATCCCTCCCGGTGGGATGGAAAGTGCTCGGTGTGCGAGTTCGCCGACGTGTGCGGTGGTTCGCGATCGACGGCCTACGCCTTAACGGGCAATGCGTTGGCCTCTGACCCGACGTGTGCGTATGTCCCCGACCGCGCGGCAGAGGGGGCGGGCCGCTAGTCCTGCTGGTGACGCTTGCCGGTGAGCATCGTCAGCAGCAGCCTCTTGTGCGTCGGCCGGGCATTCCACCGCATGAATGACGTGCTCGCGCAGGTGAAGTCGAGCGTGCCGCTCAGGCACTGCACGGTGATGGGGTGGGCGGCCTTGTGGTCCGGCAGGTCCTGGCCCGGGGAGAAGTGGTTGCGGAGGACACATAGGCTTAGGGCGTCGTGCTACGCACCGAGGACACCCCCTCCGAGAGGGGAGCAGCTCGCAAGGTATGGTGGCCACCATGAATCACGCCACGTCCGAGTCCCCGGCTGCGCACTCGACAGAGCGCGCGGGTCACGATCCAATGATCCGGGTGCGTGATGCGCACCTGCACAACCTGAAGCACATCGACGTTGATCTGCCTCGGGATACCCTCGTGGCGGTCACCGGTGTGTCGGGCTCGGGAAAGTCCAGCCTGGCGTTCGGCACTATTCATGGGGAAGCGCAGCGCCGCTACCTGGAGTCCGTTTCGCCGTTTGCGCGTCGTCTGATCGGTGGCGCGGTCAATCCGCGCGTCGGCTCGGTCGCGGGTCTGCCGCCGACAGTGGCGCTGCAGCAGTCCACCACCCTGGGTGGAGCGCGCTCTTCCGTGGGCACGATCTCGAATATGTCGAATAGCATTCGGCTGCTCTTTTCCCGCTCCGGCAGCTACCCGGAAGGTATGCGCGAGCGGCTGGAATACGGCAGGCTCGACTCCGACGCTTTCTCACCCAACACCACGGCCGGCATGTGCCCCGAGTGCCAGGGCACCGGCACCGTGCACCAGCCGACGGAAGCGTCGATGGTGCCGGATCCCAGCCTGTCTATCTGGGACGGCGCGATCGCCGCATGGCCGGGGGCGTGGTTGGGGAAGAACTTCCGGGACATCCTGGGCACCCTCGGCTACCCGCTGGACGTCCCGTGGCGGGATCTTCCGCAAAAGGACCGCGACTGGATCCTGTTCACGGACGAGCAGCCGGTGGTCACCGTCCACCCGGTGCGGGACGAAAACGCGGTGCATGGTTCGTATAAAGGCAAGTGGCGCTCGGTTGCCACCTACCTCACTGACACCTTGGCGGAGACGGAGTCGGACAAGAACCGTCGTCGGGTGCTCTCGTTTATGCATTCGTCGACGTGCCCGACGTGCCAGGGCCGTGGTTTCCAGCCGGATACCCTGCAGGTCACCTACGCTGGTTACGCCATCGACGAGTTCAACGACTTGGCGTTGAAGGACGTGCTGGCTGTGTTGGAGAAGCGCCTCCAGCGCCTGGGCGGCATCACGGAGCAGCAGTGGAACGAACACGACGAGGCCGAAGAGCTGCTGCTGGATCAGGTGCTGCCCACGGTACGGGCGGCGAATGAGCTGGGTCTGGGACACTTAAGCCTGTCCCGCCCGGCACGGACCTTGTCCGCGGGCGAGCACCAGCGCCTGCGGCTGGCCTCCCAGTTGAACTCGAGCCTGTTCGGCACAACCTATGTGCTGGATGAACCCTCGGCGGGCTTGCACGTGGTGGAGCGCAAGGCTGTCTCTGAGTTGCTGCAGCGCTTCATCGACGCCGGTAATTCGGTGCTGCTGGTGGAGCACGACATGTCCCTAGTGGCCGGGTGCGATTGGATTGTGGACATCGGCCCCCGCGCAGGGGAGCGCGGCGGGGAGCTGGTGTTCTCCGGCCCGACTAGCCAGTTCCGCGCGAACGCCGATGAGCTGGGCTCGCCCACGGCGATCGCCCTGAATGCGGACTTCCCCGAGTTGACGGACACTCCGGCCGACACCGGTGCATCGATTAGCCTGCGCGGTGTGCACGCACGCGCCTTCGACGGCGCCGACGTGGACTTCCCGCTGGGAGCACTCACCGCAGTCACGGGAGTATCCGGTTCCGGCAAATCCACCCTGGTCATCGGGGTGCTGGCGGACGTGGTGTCCCGCTCTGCAAAGCAGGTGGTCGGCGCCGAGGAGGCATCGGACAGGGATGCGGATGCTGAGCTCACGGCAGGATCCGATCCCTCTGAGGATTTCAGGGTGGACAACGTAGAGGGCGTCGATAAGATCCGCCGGTTGGTGCACATCACTCAGAAGCCGATTGGGCGCACGGTGCGTTCCACCGTGGCGACCTACACGGGGCTTTTCGATCACGTCCGCAGGCTCTTCGCCGCGACCCCCGAGGCTAAGCAGCGAGGCATGTCGGTGTCGGACTTTTCCTATAACACGACGAAGGGCCGCTGCCCGGAGTGCGATGGTGCGGGCAGCATCGAGGTCGAGCTGGTGTTCCTGCCGGGCACGTACACCACCTGCCCGGCCTGCCACGGCAAGCGCTACAAGCCGGAGATCCTTGAGGTGCAGTGGAACGGCCGCAGCATCGCGGACATTTTGGCGCTGACCGTGGACGAGGCACTGGAGGTCTTCGCCGAGGAGCCGAAGGTGCTGCGCTCTGTCGAGTTCCTGCACGCGCTCGGCCTGGGCTACCTGCGGCTGGGGCAGGGGTCCCCGGAGCTTTCGGGCGGGGAGGCGCAGCGCATCAAGCTGGCCTCCGAGATGCAGCGCGGCTCTAGCCGCAAGCACAGCCTGTACCTCCTGGACGAGCCGACGACGGGGCTGCACCCGGCGGATGTTGATCTGTTGCTCGCCCAGCTGCGCCACCTTGTCGACGACGGCGCCACAGTGGTCGTCGTCGAGCACGATCTGCGGGTGGTCGCGCAAGCCGACCACATTATCGACGTCGGCCCCGGCGCCGGAGACGAGGGCGGCCAGATCTTGGCCACCGGGACGCCGGCGAAAGTCGCCCAGCAGGGCGTGGACCCGGATTCACGTTCGGTGACAGCGCAGGTGCTGGCCGAACGGGCTGGGTTGCACTGAGGCTGAGCATTGAGCGTCTGCGATCTCGTATACAACGCGGTGATGCTTGACGCGCATACGCTTCTGGGTTTGCTTATCGAGTTTGCGTAGTTCCTTCGCAGCAGAAGATTTGAAGGTGATGCGATAAGGGGCGTTTGACATAGCGGAGCTTTACGCGAAGCCGAGTTCCTTTTTGAGGTCCTCAAACGAGATTTCCTCGCTCTCTTGCCGAGCAAATTCGGCGGCGCGGATGTCTTCCAGGTCCTCGAGAGCTTCGACAGCGCGCGCAAAGAATGTAGGAGAGACGACAACTGCGCGAGCACGGCTGCCCCGACTGGTGATAACGACAGGTGTGCGCTGCGCTTCCTCTAATAGCTGGCTCTGCGAATTGCGGAACTCGCTGGATGCCACTGATTTTATTTCCATGCCGTAAATGTACATCTTGTACATATCGGTTGGCAGCGATATTTCACTGGTCGTTCTGATTCGGGCTTGTGGTCAAAAGGCGCTGTAGCGCGATTGATCTGCAAGGCTTTGCTCGTGTCGAGGTGTTAAAGGAGTGCGATGCAGGTCGCGCATTTTCGTCCAGCCCGGCTGATTTTCGACGACCAGCGTCGCACGCTTTAAACACCTCGACCGGAATGGGCTCCAGCCGTTTGCTCGAGTTTTCCAGTCGCCAAGTCGAACGAGGAGACACGCAAAAAGATATTGCCAGCCGCGCGTGGACTGCACCCAGCGCGTTCGTTGGCCTTAAGGAACATGTTGTGTGTAAAAGTCGCAGCCGAACCACCCATTTCTCACGCTTAAGCTGGGGTTCCACTGACTGTCGATGCCGGTATCAATTCTTTCAGCCACCGTGCTGGGCGCATGCTGGGTGGCGCGTATTCGATAACGCACGTGTTAGCATCTGGCGACGGGCGGGTGTAAACCCTACAGAAGTTCCCACTTTGGATTTATGGAAATGGCAAAAGCCCCAGAGCATCAATTCGATTTAAAGGCCGCTGCAAACTATTTGGCGGAAATCCTCAATAAGGATGCTTTGAGTGAAAGCAATTCTAGGGTTGAAGGTGCCGTATCTTCGCCGAAGTTTCATGGGGCTGCCGCTTGGATTGATACGTTTTTATATCTCGTTTTGGAAGTAGAAACGTCGAGCGGGACCACCTTCGTGGGGTTTGAAACTCTCTTTCAGCCCGAAGGAACGTTTCACAAAAACTCGGTTGAGTATGAGAATGTCCATGATTTATGGGCATACGAAATTGCTGGCGATTTGTTTCTTCAAACACTCAGTTTCGAGGATCCGGAACGTATCACTTGGATGAGAGTTGCTACGAAACATTTCGTTCCTGCTACGTGGAGCGATTTGCTGGGTTTTGCGTATGGGTCGAGTCGAATATGGGTGCGTGATTAAAGTGGTGTCAGTATCGGCGCTAGACCTAAAGGAGCAGCCTCATGAGCACCGACGTACACTCCAGCTATTTCCTTGCTGATTCCTACGCGCCGCGCCTGAAGAAGATTGACGAAGAGTCGCGTGCCCTGCTTGCCGAGTACCAGACTTTGCAGCCGCCTTTCGTCTCGCCGGATATGGATGTCACGAATCTCCGTGGGACCGCTTTCCCGCGGAGCTCAGTGGAGCGGATCCGCGATTCGAGCCTCAGCGAAGAGGAGCGTCAGAAAGCAGTGACCTACCTGCTGGGTTGTTGGTATATCGACCAGGTTGATGGTGTGTGGGATTTCGTTCCCATGATTGTGGACAAGCCAGCCCTCTACCTCTCGTTTGGCCTCGGGGTCCGGACGAAGAACGGCTCGATGCTCATTGTCGCCGAGTCCGCACGAGAGATTATGGAAGGCGGGGATCTCGCCTTTACGGAGGCACTCTATACGTCCAGCGTGAAAGCCGAACGGCGACTTGCGGAGGAGCGGTCGCGCTCGGAGGAGTCTAGGGCATGATCTTTGTGGTTTTAGGCGCAGCGCTCGCGCTGTTCATCTCCTTATGCATCGTGGTAATTGGGTTCCTAGTCCACTTATCGGTGAAGCGAAAAGTGCTTTCTCCATACCGTTTCCTAGTGGTGATGGTTTTACTAGCACCTGTTTTTCTGATGTACGACGTGCTCAGCGATGCGATGTGCAACGGCATGTTTAATTATGCGGTCAGCGGGTATTTAATTACCGCAGTCATCATCAGTTTCCTTGGGCGCATCATTGAGCACTACTCCAGCGAAGAGCGGGAATAGGGGGGGTCGCCATGAAACAAAAACGTGCGGTCATCACCGTTGCAAGGGGACACCTGAAACCACTGGCGTTGAAGCGCGTTGGGTGAACTCGCTGCGGTAGCAGGCGTCGACTTCCCATGACAGAAGTTCTCTGGGATTGAGGCCCTCAGCTTATCGACGATCGCCCGCTCGCATGTCGGACGCCTCCGTTAAGCTACCTGTATGAGTTCTGTGACAACTGCTCCGCGCCTTGATCGCGCCACCATGCGCCGCAACCTCGACGGCTTCAAACACCGTTGGAACGAACGCCTCGACGGGTGGCGCTCACTCGACGAAGGCGCACTCGAACGCAAATACGCGCAGTCGTACTGGGCAGAACTCCTCGCATGCTTCGGCATTACAGCCTCGCGCATGGACCTCTTTGAACAGGACGCGAAGCGCGCGTCAAGCGGACAACGCGGCTACATCGACCTCTTCTGGCCCGGAGTCGTCATCGGCGAAGCCAAGAAGCCAGGCGTTGACCTGCAAGTAGCAATCGACCAAGCCCGCGACTACCTCCTCGGCGGCACCGTCAACGACGCCGAACAACCCCGCTACATCATCGCCACCGACTTCTACCGCATCCGACTCATGCGCCTCGGCGATGCAGAAACCCGGTTCAACATCGAGTTCCCGCTCGAGGAAATCACGGACCACGTCGACGAACTCAAATTCCTGGCGGGCTACGAGGACAAGCTCACGCACGTTGAGCAGACACAGGCCTCGATCGCAGCATCAAAGATTATGGCGAACCTGTTTACCGCCATGGTCGGCGACGAGGTGGACGAAGAAGTAGGCGACGCAGCCCCCACCTACATGCAGGACGAGGAGCTCGCGGTGCAGGAAACATCCATGTTCCTCACGCGCCTGCTGTTCCTGCTGTTCGGCGATGATGCCGGGTTGTGGGAGCAGGACCTGTTTTACCGTTTCATTCTTGAGCACACCAACAGCGAGAACCTCGGCACGCAGCTTGCCGGTTTATTCGAGGTGCTTAACACCCCGGAGGAGCGTCGCCGCCGCGTCCCCGATTCGATGGCTGCGTTCCCGTATGTGAACGGCACGCTGTTTGAAACCATCATGCCCACCCAGTTTTTCACCCCGGAAATGCGCGACGCGATCCTGGTCGCCTGCCGTTTCCAGTGGACCAACATTTCACCGGCGATCTTCGGCTCGCTTTTCCAGCTTGTGAAGTCGAAGGAGGCACGTCGCGACGACGGCGAGCACTACACGTCCGAGAAGAACATCTTGAAGACGCTCGGCCCGCTGTTCCTCGACGAGCTCCGCGAAGAAGCCGACCGTCTCATCAACTCGAAATCGACCAGTGTGAAAAAGCTCCGCGAATTCCGCGACAGCCTCGCCACACACGTATTCATGGACCCCGCCTGTGGCTCCGGAAACTTCCTCATCGTCGCCTACCGTGAGCTGCGCAAGATTGAGACCGACGTCATCGTCGCGATCCGCGAACGCGAAGGCAACACCGCGATGTCGCTGGATATCACGTGGGAGCAGAAGCTTTCCATCGGACAGTTCTACGGCATCGAGCTGAACTGGTGGCCAGCCCGCATCGCCGAGACCGCAATGTTTCTCGTAGACCACCAGGCGAACCGTGAACTCGCCGACCGAGTAGGACTCGCACCGGAACGTCTGCCGATCAGCATCACCGCACACATCACGCACGGTAACGCGCTCGCCGTGGACTGGCGCAACGTCCTACCGGAAACCGCAGGGCGAACATATGTGTTCGGCAACCCACCATTTATCGGGCAGTGGACAAAGACTAAAGAACAGACCGCCGACATGAAACGCGTGTGGGGCAAAGACTACGACGGCTACCTGGACTACGTCACCGGCTGGCACGCCCAAGCTAAAACATTGCTCGCAGAGCGTCAGGGTGAGTTCGCATACGTCACCACCAACTCGATCACCCAAGGACAGCCCGTTCCAGCATTATTCGGACCGCTGATTCGGGATGGGTGGCGGATCAAGTTCGCGCACCGAACGTTCGCATGGGACTCCGAAGCGCCAGGCAAAGCAGCCGTGCACTGTGTCATCGTCGGGTTCACCCGTGACCGTGGCGTGAAACAGCGCCTGTGGGACTATCCAGACATTAAAGGCGACGCGGTGGAGCAAGCAGTTGTTCATGGGATCAATGCGTATTTGATTGATGGTCCTAATGTACTTGTCAAGAAACGGTCGAAACCGTTGGCTGATTTTTTGCCGAAAGCTTCAAAGGGAACCCAACCAACTGACGATGGTCATCTTTTAGTCGAAGTAGATGAGTATGACGAAGTCAAGGCTGATCCAATCGCTGCAAAGTATTTGCGGCCTTTCCGTATGGGAAGAGAACTGGTGCGAGGCCTTGATCGTTGGTGTCTGTGGATGGCAGACGATGACTTCGAACCCACGGATATTGCAAAATCGCCCTTGCTGAAGCACCGAGTGGAAGCTTGTAAACAGTTTCGGCAACGAGGATCGGAATCGAGCGATGCTTTTAAGTTGAAGGATATTCCTCATTTGATGCGACCGAATTCCAATCGCCCATTGGTACGGTACGTCGGAATCCCTCGTGTCGTGACCGACTCTAGAAAATATTACACAGTTGACTATTTAGAGCCGACAACCATTGCAGGCGACAAGGTGTACACAGCGGTGGATCCATCTGGTCTATTGTTCGGTTTGATTTCATCATCAATGTTTATGACGTGGCAGCGTGCCGTAGGCGGACGAATGAAATCTGATCCAAGCTTTGGCTCTACGCTGACCTGGAACACGTTCCCCGTCCCCGAGCTGGATGAGAAGACGCGCCAGCGGATCATCGACGCGGGCAAGAAAGTGCTGGCCGCCCGTGAATTGCACCCGGAGCGTTCGCTGGCGGAACACTACAACCCGCTCGCGATGGACCCGGCGCTGCTCAAGGCGCACGACGCGTTGGATAAGGAAGTCGACAAGGCATTTGGGGCACCTCGCAAACTTGCGAACGAGCGTCAACGCCAAGAGTTGCTCTTCGCTAACTACGCGAAGATGACCAAATAAGCGACTGGATGAGGAAGGAGCAATCGAAAAATGCGAACGGTCCAACCGACCTTGTTCGAGCGGTAGTCTATTTCCTTTGTCGAACATAGTCGTGCCAAGCAAACGACTACGGTCGGTGTGCTCCTGGAATGGAGAATCGCGAATGCTGCAACGTTAAGTAATGCTCGGGCCAGGTCGGTTTTGCCGACGGATGATTTCGTATGACCTCGTCCCGAGAATGGCTAGGGTAGAAAATTGCTCTAAAGCTTTGGAGTTGTATATAGTCCGAATCAAGAGATACCCCCTCCAAGCCTATGCGTTGCAAGCTCAAATGCGAGGGGGGCTTTTGCATAACAAATCAAATGGGGACGCGACTTGATTTTGAATCGCAAAGAATTGGATTAAGGGACATTTTGTGTGTAGCTAACCGCGTCCAGCCACCCTTTTCTCACGCTTAAACTGGGGCTTCGAAGCGGACACCCCGACTGCAGTAGCTTTGCATTTGTTGGAATAGGGCCGGTAGGGTGGGCTGCGATAGATCCCCGGTCAAGCCTCTTTCCCATGAGGAAAATGCACAAATGACCGGGGCCTTTCATTATCTGTGGCGGCATACTCGATGCCGAAGGATTGGGCGGGCCACGAGCAGCGGATTGGGCTGCCTGGCCAGCGGGCATGCACATCGATGACAGCGCAGCTGCAGGTGTTCAGAAGACTGAAATGATAGCAGCGTGGTGAGTATCCGGTAGCGGATCACCCAGGTGCATGTAGGCGTTGGGTCGTTATTTGCCACCTGTGAACGAACGCCAGCGTCAGGGAGTATGCCCTTCACTAACTACGCGAAGATGACCAGCGGGCAAGCGGGGGACAAGGCCTAGCTGTCCCAGTCCACCGCCCAGGGATCTTCCTCTTCTTACAGGTCCATTAAGGCGTTGATTGGCTCGGTTAGGTGTTGGTCAATCACGGTCCAGGCGGCCTCGCGCTGGTCCTGTTGGAAGATCTGTTTCATCGCCTCGCTGCTGCGCGGGATGTCGGCGATGTCCTTCGCCCACCCGGCCAGGCGTAGTACCTTCTTCGTTTGCGCGAACAGGTCCGCCTCCTGGTTGAGCTCCAACCAGAGTTCCTCGACGGCCTGCGGACTGTGGTCCTTCCCGAGCTTTTTCAGTGCTTCTTCCACGGTGGTTTTCATGACGGCGTCGACAGCTACGGCGCGTTCGATTGATGGGTGGTGGTAGCGCATCATCCCGACCACCTTGTACGGGTTCCCGTCCGTGGCCTCCAGGGCTTTGGCCACGAGCTGCCCGGCTTGGTACTGGCGGAACTGGAACATCACCCGGTAAAACGCCTGGTCCTTCTCCTTCGGGATGCCTGGTGTCTCGCGCAGTCGGTGAAATAGTCCCTGCTCCATTGCGCGGTGTTCGTCGCTGAGCTCGCGAAGTAATTTGTAGGCCGCCGGCTCGTTCGCGTTTTCGGGGTCGGTGATTTTCAGGTACTCCACGAGGAAAAAGATAGAGTCGCTATCGCGGTCGGTCATGGGCACGTCCCAGTCGGAGCCGCCGAAAATATCGGGGACGGGGCGTTTCGGGTAACCGTGGAACCGCACTGTGGGCGTTGTCATGATTGGACTCCTTCGGTGTTGTTGGTGTTGCTGCAATGTACCGAAGAGGTCCGACATGGCACCGAGCCAGCAGGCTCATAGTCGCAGATATGTTCGGGTTCAGAATCGCCCCCGGGCACTACGGGCATCGCTTATCCTTGCTCCTACTGAAATCATCGGCCCGATACGGAGGAGGTCCGCCCGTGCTCGTAGACGTGCTCACATGGGCAACGGTGATGGCGATTCCGGGGCCGGACATTGTGGCGATCGGCACGCAGACTTCGCGCTACGGGCAGCGGGCGGGGTTCTGGACGGCGCTCGGCGCGATGCTCGGGGTGGCAACGTGGTCGGTACTCGCGCTGCTCGGGATTGAGGCGCTCCTGCACGTCGTGCCTGCGCTGTCGGTGGTGTTGCCGCTGGCGGGGTCGGTGGCGCTGATGCTGCTCGGCGCGTTCGGTCTGTGGGGGAGCGTGAAGGCGGCGAAGGGGACGTCGAAAAGTACTGAAGGGCAAGAAGTGGCGAGCGTGGCTGCGCGCACGGCGGGCGCCTCGGTGCGGCTGGGGTACGTCACCAACATCTCGAACCCGAAGGCGCTGGTGTTCTTCACCTCCTTCTTCACGCCGATGATGAGCCACTACGACGGGCTGGCGGAAAAGCTCAGCATGCTGGGGCTGCTGCTGGGGGTGACGCTGATGGTGTTTAGCGCGATGTCGGTGCTGATTCGGGTGGCGGCGCGGACGCAGCTGCGCAACATCCCGGGCCTGCAGTACTTGCCGGGGATCATCTTCCTGGGCATCGGGCTGTTCTACTTTGTGGAAATGCTGGCGAAATAGCGCCAAAAATGTGACCTATGTCGCAAAAATTCGGTAGATTTTTCCTGCGACGCTTTTGCAATGAGGGAAAACTAACAGGGGTCCAGCCAATGAAGTGCTCGCCACGGAAGGGGCGCTACGAAGAAAGGATTCACATGTCTATCGATCAACAGATCTCAGACTATTACGGCAAATTGCAGAAGAGGAACGCGGGGGAACCGGAGTTCCACCAGGCACTCGCGGAAGTGCTTGACTCCCTCAAGATCGTCCTCAACAAGGATCCTCACTACGCTGACTACGGACTCATCGAGCGCCTCTGCGAGCCAGAGCGCCAACTTGTGTTCCGCGTCCCATGGGTCGATGACAACGGGCAAATCCAGGTCAACCGCGGCTTCCGCGTACAGTTCAACTCCGCGCTCGGCCCATACAAAGGCGGGCTGCGGTTCCACCCGAGTGTGAACCTGGGCATCATCAAGTTCCTGGGCTTTGAGCAGATCTTCAAGAACTCCCTGACCGGTCTGCCAATCGGCGGTGCGAAAGGCGGCTCCGACTTTGACCCGAAAGGCAAGTCCGACGCCGAGATCATGCGGTTCTGCCAGTCCTTCATGACGGAGCTGCACACCCACATCGGCGAATACCGCGACGTGCCAGCCGGTGACATCGGCGTTGGCGCCCGCGAGATCGGCTACCTCTTTGGCCAGTACCGCCGCCTGGAAAACAGCCACGAGTCCGGCGTGATCACCGGCAAAGGCCTGAAATGGGGCGGCTCGCTCGTGCGCACCGAGGCAACCGGCTACGGCCTGGTCTACCTCGCCTCCGAAATGATGCAGACGCACGGCGAGTCCTTCGAGGGCTCCAAGGTTATCGTCTCGGGCTCCGGCAACGTGGCTATCTACGCTGCTGAGAAGGTGCAGCAGCTCGGTGGCGTGGTGGTTGCCATGTCGGACTCCTCCGGCTACGTCACCACCCCGAACGGCGTGGACATCGAACTGCTCAAGGACGTCAAGGAAGTGCGCCGCGGGCGCATCTCCACCTACGCGGCTGAGGCCGGGGAGGGCGTCGAGTACCACCGGGACGGCAACGTGTGGGAAGTCCAGGCGGATGTTGCCCTGCCGTGCGCCACCCAGAACGAGCTCAACGGTGACGACGCCAAACTCCTCGTCGACAACGGTGTGCGCTACGTCGCCGAGGGCGCCAACATGCCGTGCACCCCAGCGGCTGCCCACTACTTCCAGCAGAAGGGGATCGCGTTCGCGCCGGGCAAGGCCGCCAACGCAGGTGGCGTGGCCACCTCCGCGCTGGAGATGCAGCAGAACGCCTCGCGCGACTCCTGGTCCTTCGAGTACGCCGACCAGCGTTTGCATGAGATCATGTCGAACATCTTCAAGACGGTCGATTCGACCGCAAAGGAGTACGACATGGAGGGCGACTACGTGGCCGGCGCGAACATTGCGGGCTTCAAGAAGGTCGCTGACGCGATGCTGGCGCAGGGCGTCATCTAGGGATATATGAATATGCGTTGATGGCATAAAATACGCGTTCACTGCCCACTGCCGATTTCGTTTCGGTAGTGGGCAGACGTGTTTCCGGGGGTAGGAGGAAAGAAATTTGCCTGAATAACATACACCGGGCCGCATAGCTGTTACACTCCCGTGTATGTCAGAGCAAAAAGTGTTGAAAGTAGCAGTCGCGGGCGCTACCGGGTACGCCGGCGGTGAGATCCTCCGCCTGCTGCTCGGCCACCCGGCAGACCTCGCGGGCGAGCTCGAGATCGGTGCGCTCACCGGGGCCTCCAACGCGGGCGCCTCGGTAGGCGAGCTCATGCCGCACCTGCCCGAGCTCGCCGACCGTGTCATCGAACCCACCACGGTAGAGGTGCTCGCGGGCCACGACGTCGTCTTCCTCGGCTTGCCGCACGGGCACTCCGCGAAGATCGGCGCGGCGCTGCCGCCAGAGGTCACGGTCATCGACTGTGCTGCGGACTTCCGCCTGCGCAGCGCCGATGCCTGGCAGCACTACTACGACTCCGAGCACGCCGGGTCCTGGCCATACGGCCTGCCGGAGCTGCCCGGCCACCGCGAGCAGATCGCGGCTGCCACGCGAATCGCGGTGCCAGGGTGCTTCCCCACGGGCGCCACGCTCGCGGCGTGGCCAGCAGTCGCATCCGGCCTGGTCGAGCCGGACCTGACCATCGTCTCCGTCACCGGCGTTTCCGGCGCAGGCAAGAAGGCGAGCGTTGCCATGCTGGGCGCGGAAACAATGGGCTCGCTGAAGGCCTACAGCGCTGGCGGCACCCACCGGCACACCCCGGAAATCCAGCAGAACCTGCAAGAAGTAGCACAGTCTCCGGTCGGCATCAGCTTCACGCCGGTGCTCGCGCCGCTGCCGCGCGGCATCCTCACCACCGTGGTCGCACCCCTTGCCCAGGGCGTGGACGCTGCCGCCGCTCGCGCGGCCTACGAATCCGCCTACGCGGGCGAAGCCTTCGTCACTCTGCTCCCGGCAGGGCAGCAGCCACAGACGCAGCACGTGGTCGGCTCAAACATGTGCCACGTGCAGGTAGAAGTCGACGAATCGGCCAAGAAGCTCGTGGTCACCAGCGCCATCGATAACCTCACCAAAGGCACCGGCGGCGGTGCTGTGCAGTGCATGAACCTCGCACTCGGGCTCGAAGAGACCGCGGGGCTCTCGCGAGCCGGGGTGGCTCCGTAACCGCCAGCCTCACCCCATCTCTACTTCTTCTTCTCGTACAGGACCGTAAAGGACAATTCATCATGAGCACTACTGGTGTTACCGCCCCCAAAGGATTCAGTGCCGCAGCAACCTCGGCCGGCATCAAGGCATCCGGCAAGCCGGACATGGCCGTCGTGGTCAACGAAGGGCCCAAGCAGGCGGCCGCAGCCGTATTCACCCGCAACAAAGTCTTCGCAGCGCCGGTCAAGGTCAGCCGCGAAGTAATCAAGGGCGGCGCTATTTCCGCCGTCGTGTTTAACTCCGGCAACGCCAACGCCTGCACTGGCACGCAGGGCGTCGAGGACGCGAAGACAATGCAGCAGCTGACCGCCGCAGGCATCGGGGCGGACGCCTCGCAGATCGCGGTGTGCTCCACCGGCATCATCGGCGACGTGCTGCCGATGGACAAGGTTGAGCACGGTATCGGGGTCGTCGTGAAGCAACTCGGCGACCATGGCGCGGACGCCGCCGTCGCCATCAAAACCACGGATACTGTGGCGAAAGAGGTCGTCGTCAATGGTGACGGGTGGACGCTCGGCGGGATGGGCAAGGGCGCCGGCATGATGGCGCCGTCGCTGGCCACGATGCTCGTGTGCATCACCACGGACGCAGACGTCGAGAGCCAAGCGCTGCAGGCCGCGCTCGAGCGCGCCGTCGCCACCACCTTCAACACCCTCGATATCGACGGCTCCACCTCCACCAACGACACCGTCATCGCCATGGCCAGCGGCGCAAGCGGCGTCACCCCGACGCAAGAGGAACTCGACGCCGCGATGCAAGACGCCTGCTCGCAGCTCGCCGCCATGATGCAATCCGACGCCGAAGGCGTAACCAAGCGCGTGGCCATCACCGTCGAAGGCGCAACCGACGACGCTCAGGCACTCAACGCAGCACGGGCCATCGGGCGCGACAACCTGGTCAAAACCGCAATGTTCGGCTCCGACCCGAACTGGGGCCGCGTGCTCGCCGCCGTCGGCATGGCAGACGCCGAGATGGACGCCGAGAACATCTCAGTCACCTTCAACGGGCAGACCGTCTGCGAGCAGTCCGCGGGCGCGCCGGGCGCGCGCGACGTGGACTTGAGCGGTGCGGACATCGAGGTCGTCGTCAACCTCGGCACCGGCGGGCAGGGCACCGCCACCGTGCGCACCACCGACCTGTCACACGCCTACGTCGAAATCAACTCCGCATACAGCAGCTAGGAGGCAGTCGTGTTACCGAATCTCAGCAGCGAGCAGCGGGCAACCGTCCTGGCAGAGGCACTGCCGTGGCTGCAGCACTACCGCGACAAAATCGTGGTGGTCAAGTATGGTGGCAACGCCATGATCGACGAAGACCTCAAAGCAGCATTCGCCGCCGACATGGTCTTCCTACGCACCCTCGGCGCGAAACCCGTGGTCGTACACGGCGGCGGCCCGCAGATCAGCGCGATGCTCTCCCGCCTCGGCCTCGACGGCGGCGAGTTCGTCGGCGGGTTCCGCGTCACCACCCCCGAAATCCTCGATGTGGTGCGCATGGTGCTCTTCGGCCAAGTCGGGCGCGACCTGCTGGGCAAGATCAACTCCCACGGGCCGTACGCGGTGGGCACCTCCGGCGAGGACGCCGGCCTGTTCACCGCGAAGCGCCGCATCGTCGAAGTCGACGGCGAAACCCGCGACATCGGCCTCGTCGGCACGATCACCGACGTCAACCCCGCCGCCGTCATGGACATCATCGAAGCAGGACGCATCCCGGTGGTCTCCGGCATCGCGCCGGGCAAAAACGGCGAGGTGTACAACATCAACGCCGACGAGGCCGCCGGGGCGCTTGCCGCGGCGATCGGTGCGGAGCGCCTCGTGGTGCTGACCAACGTGGAAGGCCTCTACGCAGACTGGCCGAATAGGGACTCGCTGCTGTCGAAGATCGAGGCCGGGGACCTCGAGCAGATGCTGCCAGCACTGGACTCGGGCATGATCCCCAAGATGGAGGCGTGCCTCACGGCGGTGCAGGGTGGGGTGAAAGCCGCCCACGTCATCGACGGGCGCGTCGCGCACTCCGTGCTGCTTGAGCTGCTCACGATGGGCGGGGTGGGCACCATGGTTCTGCCAGATGATTACGACCGTTCCCAGTACCCGGACGGCACCATTTTTAGAAAGGATGACGCATGAAGGACTTCACGCAGCGTTGGGCGGGCGCGCTCCTAGATAATTACCCGGTTCCACCAGTCGAGCTCGCCGAAGGTGCAGGCTCCACCGTGACCGACGCGGATGGCAAGCAGTACATCGACATGCTGGCCGGCATCGCGGTCAACGCGCTCGGCCATGCGCATCCGGCAGTGGTCGAGGCGGTCACCAACCAGCTATCGACGCTCGGCCACGTCTCGAACCTGTTCGGCTCCGCACCCGTGGTCAAGGTAGCCGAGGCCCTGCGGGAGCGCGTCGCGGACGACACCGCCCGTGTCTACTTCGGCAACTCCGGCGCCGAGGCCAACGAGGCCGCCTTCAAACTCGCGCGGCTGACTGGCCGCCGCCGTATTCTTGCAGCGCAGCACGGCTTCCACGGCCGCACCATGGGTGCGCTCGCAATGACTGGCCAGCCGGACAAGCAAAAGCCGTTCGAGCCCCTGCCCGCCGGCGTGGAGTTCTACCCCTACGGCGACATCGACGCGCTCACCGCACTCGTGGAACAGAACCCCTCGGATACCGCGGCCATCATCCTGGAGCCCATCCAGGGCGAGACCGGCGTCATCCCCGCTCCGGAAGGCTTCCTCACCCAAGTGCGCGAGCTGTGCAACAAGTACGGCATCCTCTTCATCGCCGACGAGGTGCAGACTGGCGTCGGCCGCACCGGTGACTTCTTCGCCTTCCAACACGAGGGCGTGCTCCCGGACGTGATCACGATGGCCAAGGGGCTTGGCGGCGGCCTGCCCATCGGCGCCACGATCGCGCGCGGCGAGGCCGCGAAGCTGTTCACCCCGGGCAGCCACGGCACCACGTTCGGCGGCAACCCCGTCTCCTGCGCGGCGGCCACAGCAGTACTGGCCACCATCGACGACGCCTTCCTCGCGGAGGTGCGCCGCAAAGGCCAGGTGCTTTACGACGCCACCTCGGCCATCCCAGGCGTCAAAGAGGTCCGCGGGCGTGGGCTCATGCTTGGCCTGGTGCTGGAGCAGCCGGTGGCGAAGCGCGTCGTCAGGCTGGGACTTGAGCAGGGCGTGATCCTTAACGCGCCGGCCGACGACGTGATCCGCCTGACGCCGCCGCTGGTGATCAGCGACGAGGAGATCGCACAGGCGGTTGAGCGTCTCGCGGCCGCGATTGCGGAGGCTTCAGACGAGGTCTCACAATAAATTGACAGGCTTGACGTATCGCTTTCACATGTGCTGTAATTTGATTGTTCAATTCATTAATTGAACATTTGCTAGTGGGGTGGAGCCATCCACCCTTGCGCCTTCACGTTCCTTGCTCGGAATCGGTGCAACCCAACCACAGTGAAAGTCGATACATATGGCCTTCTCCGCGAAGAAATCCCTCCCAGCCGTAGTGCTCTGCGCCGCGATGATGTGGACAGTGACTGGGTGCAGTAGCCCTGCGGACAACGAGCCTGCCTCGGAAACGAGCCAGACTGCCGCAGACGCCTCGCATGCAGTGACCATCACGGACATCACCGGGAACACGATTCAACTGGAGAATCCACTCGAGCACGCAGCCATCCAGCTTTCTGGTTCAGGCGGGCCGCTTTTGACGATGGCGGCCCTCGACCGGGACAACTACACGTCCAAGATCGCTGCGATGGATAAGGGCCTCGAGTCCAACCGACAGGACCTGTGGGACCTTTTGCTTGAGGCGAACCCGGAGCTTGCTGATATCCCGAAGATTGGTGATGCGACGAAGGATCAGATCTCCGCCGAACAACTTTTGACGATGGGTGTCGACGGAGTCATTGCTCCGGTTCGCCAGAAAGCAAAGATGGATGTCATCGCTGAACAGACTGGCATCCCGGTAATCTACATCGATTACCACAGCCAAAAGCTGGAAAACCATATTCAGTCCACCAAGATCATCGCTGAAGCCACTGGGCTGACGAAGAATGTCGACGAGATCACGAAGTTCTACGAAGACGTCGTCGGCGACATCGAGGAGCGCGCTTCGAAGCTGGACCGCACCACGTCGGTCTACTTCGAGACGACCTCGAACGGCCCGACCGAATTTGGCAACACCTACGGCGCCGGCATCATGTGGGGCGCCATCCTGGACGCCGTCGGCGCGGACAACATTGCGACGCACTTTATGGCTGCGGACGACGCCGAGGCGCTCTCCGCCGAACAGGTCTTGGTCAGCAACCCGGACAAAATCGTGCTCTCGGGTTCCCTGTGGGCGAACCAGCCGGACTCGGTCAAGATGGGCTTCTCCGTCTCCAATGAGGAGGCGCTGGCCTCGATGGAGCCGTTCCGCCAGCGCGAGGGCTGGGACAAGCTTAAGGCAATCCAGAACAACGAGCTGTACGCGATTGGTCACCCTATGACCCGCGAAATGCTGGACTTCTACTCCTACGCGCAGCTTGCCAAGCTTTTCCACCCGGAGGAGTTCGCGGACCTGGATCCGGAAGCGCTGATCAAGGAGTACTTCGACAAGTACATGCCGATCCCATACGAGGGAACCTGGTTCATCAAGTATGAGTAAGGCAAGAACAAAAAGCCTCCCGAAAGGACTACTGGTCGCATTTGCCATTTTGGCGGTCGTAGTCCTTTTCGTGGTGGATCTTTGCGTCGGCCCCGCCAACATCAAGCTCTCGAACTTCTCCGCCGTGCTAGATCCTGATTCGGTTGAGCACATTGCGTTTTTCCGCATGCGCATGCCGGCTGCCCTCATGGCAGTTGGGGTGGGGATGAGTCTGGGGTTGGCGGGTGCCGTGATGCAGACGATCCTGAATAACCCGCTTGCCAGCCCGTTCACGCTTGGCGTGTCCTCGGCGGCAAGCCTTGGTGCTGCCATCGTGTTCGTGATGGCGCTGCCGATGGTATTTGTTACCGGCGGTGCGCTGGTGCTCGCACTGCTCTCTGTGCTGGTGATCTTCGCGGTGGGCAAATATATCGAGATGAGTAACTCCTCACTGGTGCTCGCGGGTATCGCGCTGAATTTTCTTTTCGATGCCTTCCTGTCTCTGATCCAGTACCGCGCATCCGAGGAGAGCCTGTCGTACATCGTCTTCTGGACGATGGGCGGGCTGACCCGCGCCTCCTACCCGCAAGCGTGGATTCTGCTCTCGACGTTCGTCGTTGTGTTCGCGGTGCTGCTTCGCAACGCCTGGAACCTGACCGCCCTGAAATTCGGCGAAGCACGCGCGGAAGCACTCGGCGTCAACGTCGGACGAGTGAAGATCCTTTCCCTGATCCTCGCCTCTATCCTTACTGCGCTTGCGGTAAGTTTCTGCGGAAAGATCGGGTTCATCGGGCTGGCCGCGCCACACTTGGCACGCCGCCTGGTTTCCGAGGACCAGCGTTTCTACCTGACAAGCTCCGCGATCCTCGGCGCGATGATCCTGCTGGTGTCCTCTATACTCTCGAAGCTGATCGTCCCTGGGGTTGTGGTGCCAATCGGCATCATCAGCTCCATCATCGGCATTCCGTTCCTGGTCTACGCGCTTACCAGCCAGCGCCGTCAAAGGGCGGTGTAGCGGCATGATTCGCGTCAAGAACTTCTCGTTCGATTATGGCGAGCGCCAGATCATCAACAACATCAGCTTCCAAGCCAAACCCGGCGAGGTCACCGTACTGATGGGGCGCAACGGTGCTGGCAAGACCACGCTGATGACGTCGATTGTCCGCTCACACAACCAAGGGCGCGGCAAGAAGATCTCCGGCGAGATTACAACCACCGGTAACATTTCTTACCTGAACCAGCGCACGGAAGGCGACCTACCGTTCACCGTGTTTGAAACGGTGATGATCGGCAAAGTTGCCAAGCTGGGCATCCGCACCACGCAGGAAGACATCGACGACGTCAACGAGGTGCTCGACATGCTTGAGTTGCAGCCCTTGCGCGACGTCGCCATCCGCAACCTGTCCGGTGGCCAACGCCAAAAAGTCTTCATCGGGCAGGCCATGGTCAAACGGCCAGACATCCTGCTTTTCGATGAGCCCACGTCCGCACTCGACATCGAAAACCAGTACAGAATCCTGCACCAAATCAAGGCGCTCACGGTTGAACGAAACATCACAACGGTAGTAAGCCTGCACCAAATCGACCTGATTGAGCGCTTCGCGGACCACATCATCGTGCTCTACGAAGGCAAGATCTATGCCGAAGGCTCACCCGCCGAAGTGTTTACGAAGCAAACGTTCCGCGACGTCTACTCCGTCGAGGCGATTCTGGCGGGAGTCAAAGACCGGATCCTCTTCGGGTTCGACCTGTTAGACCACCCGAAGATCCCGCCCGAGCACTCACCAACCTCCATCCATTAGTCCCGGTGGCGGGTAAGCTTCAGCGCCCGCTGCTGGTCCAGCACCTCGAAGTAGGGCAGCGGGTCGATGTCTAGCGCCTCCACGTAGTCCGTCAACATGTCACGCACTACGCTGTGCAGGTTCTCGACGTCCCACGGCTTAGCGATGTAGTAGTCCAGGTTCGCCTCGTTCACCGCGTGCACGGTGTCCTTGAGCTGCGCCTGCCCGGTTACCAGCACCTTCCGGGTCGCCGCGGTGCGTGGGTCTTGCATCATCTGCACAAGGAACTCCACGCCGGTGGTCCCGGGCATGCGGTGATCACACAGCGCGAGCGCGAGGAGGTCGCCGTCGTCGCTGAGCTCGTCGATCACCTCCCATGCTTCGTCGGCGTTGGAGGCAACCTCCAGGCGGACGGTGTCCGCGAAGGGGAGGAGGTCGCGCTCAAGGGCGGCGCGCACTTCGGCTTCATCTTCAAGAATCAGAATGGTGAGGTTCATGGTGTCTCCTTGGTCCGTTGATACGTAGGCGAACGCTGGCTTGGGTGCCTCGTGGCGAGGACTCCAGCGTGATGGTTCCGTGGTGCTTATTGATGATGCTTCGGCACACACTCAGGCCGATGCCCATCCCGAAGCGCACCTGGCCGTTCTTCGTGGTGAAACGCGGTTCGAAGAGCCGCTCGAGGCGCTCGCCGGGGATGCCGGGGCCGTCATCAATAATGTCGACTTCAATCCAGCCCGGCTCTGGTGCGCTGGTTCTGATCGTGACTGCGCTGCCAACGCCCGTGTCCTGCATCGCCTCGGCGGCGTTGGTCAGCAGGTTCGTCCACACCTGCGCAAGCTGGCCCGGCATGCACGTGATGTTGGGCAGCTCCGCGTAATCGCGGATGACCTCGACGTGGTCGAGCCGGTGCGAGATGAGGCGCAGCGTGTCGTCAATACCTTCGTGGACATTGACATCGGTGACGGGGTCGCCGTCAGGGCGCGCGTACGAGCGCAGCGAGGCCACGAGTTCCGTGATGCGGGTCGCCGCGGTGGAGAGGTTGCGCACCCCAGTGCCGATCGCCGCAGCGCGCTCGATGGTTTCGAAGTCGAGCCTGCGGGAGCGGGCCACCTGCTTAGCAAAGGCGGCGTCGTGCAGCCCGGCGAGCACCCAGCGCTGCGCAAGCGCGCGGTCGCCGATGATCTCGGTGAGCTCACGCCGCAGCCTGCGCGCCTCCTTCGTACTCACCGAGGGCGCCAGTTTCGCCTGCTCAAACGCCTTGAGCACGCCCTCGCGCCACTTCCGGTTCGGGCTCGCCGCAAGCAGCTTATCGACGTCCTCTCCGAGATGCGCCGCCGTGCGCTCAATCGCGGCCATCGGGTTGTTCAGCTCGTGGGCGACCCCCGCCGCCAGCTCGCCGAGCGAGGCGAACCGGGCCTGGCTCATCAACTCGCGGCGGGCCTCCTCCAGGTTGCGAAGCGCGGTGCTCAGCCGCGCCCGCTCCTGCTCCAGCTCCGCGGTCATCTCGTGCTGGTGCACCTGGATGTCCTCGGAGCGGCGCAGGCGCCGGTCGTAGGAACGCACCAGCAGCACGGCGAGCATGCGGTCCAGGCCAGGTGCGATGTCGAGCAGGTAGTTGAGTTGGTCCATCGGCAGCTGCACCGCCGTGACCTCCGTCGTGGTTCGCGCGGTGAAGAACCCGATGCGCGTGCCCGCTAGCGCCAACAGGCCAATTACCTGGCCCGTCGATCCGCGGTGCATCGTAATATCCCCGGCGTCCGTGCTGCGCTGCAGCACCACCTCGCCCGAGATGGTCAAGATGACTTCCTCGACCTCTTTGCCCTCCGTGGTCAGGTTCACCCCGGGAGGGAAGACCAGGCGCGGCTGGCGCCCGAGGTGCCGGTCGGCGGCGTCAATAATGTGCTTGATGATCTCCTCGTCGCTGAGCTCCACGTCCAGCGCCGGCGCCGCCGGCTGGTCGTACTTCGACGCCAGCTCGGGGTTGTCGTGGTAGCGCGACGCCCAATAGCGGGTGAGCTGCTGCTGCAGGTTCCGTGCCAGGGCCTCGTCGTGGATCTCCGGCGTGTACACCAGCATGTCCAGCCTGCCCAGCTCGCTGAGCCGGTCCAGGCCCGACACCGTCGGTGCCGTGGTCAGGACGATGATGCGGGTGTGTTCGTAGTGGGCGTCGTCAAGAAATTTGACCAGCGGGTGATCGGCGGTGAGCCCGTGCTCGTGCACCGTGACGGTGACGAGCGCGAGGTCGTCCGTGCGAGGCAAGTCCGTCAGCGACGGGTAGGTGAGCACCGTATGCGTGCCGCCGAACGCGTCGCGCACGATGCTCTGGACGGTGCGCGACGCCTCCGACGCACCGATGACTGCGATTGTTGAGTGGGGAATCATCTACAGCAACCCCAACAGCGTCCATACTGACGGCATCACGAAGATCAGCAGCAGCGTTGCCATCGTGCCCACCACCAGGCCGACCTGCGCCATCTGCGGGATGGTGATCTCCTTCGTGGCGTACGCAATCGCGTTCGGCGGGGTGGAGATCGGCAGCGCCATACCCAGCGAGCAGGCGATCGCCACAATCACCGCGATGAGCATCGGGCTCGGCTCGGACAGCGTGATCGCCAGCGAGACCGCCAGTGGCACCAGCAGGTTCGCCGCCGCCGAGTGGGAAATGACGTTCGCCATGGCAAACCCGATCAGGCCCAGTAGCGCCAGGATCATCATCGGGCCGAGCACCTTCCAGTTCACGGAGCCGACCAACCAGTCATCGAGCCCCGTCGCACCCACGCCCGTGCCCAGCGCAATACCGCCGGAGACCAGCCACAACACAGGCCAGTCCAACGCCTGGACGTCCTTGCCCTTCATCACTTTCAGGCTCAGCAGCGCGACGACGGGGAAGAAACCGACAATATTCGAGGAGATCCCGTGAAGTGGCTCGCTCATCCACAGCGCAATCGTCAGCCCCGCCACCGCGTAAAACAGCTTCGCGTTCGACGACGTATCCCAGGACGCATCCATTGCAATCGAGATCCGCGTCTCCGAAGGGATGAACGCAATGCACAGGAACAGCCACGCAAACACCAGCACAACCAGCATGAACGGGACGGCAAGCAGCATCCACTGCGCGAAGGACACCTTGATGCCGTACTCCGCCAGCGCACCAATCGCGATCGCGTTCGGCGGCGTGCCCACCGGCGTACCGATGCCGCCCACATTCGCCGCCAGCGGAATCGACAGCGCCACACCCGCGCGCACCTTACCCGGCGGCAGCGTGCGCAGAATCGGGATGACCACCGCGAACATCGTGGCCGTCGTCGCCGTATTCGACATAAACATGCTCAGCAGTGCAGTAATCAGCATGAGCCCCAGCACCGTCAGCCGCGCCTTATCCGGGAAGGGCCGCAGCATAATCGCCGCCAGGTTCTTGTCCAGCCCGAACTTCTCCGCGCCATGCGCAATCATGAACCCGCCTAAGAAAAGGATGATCACCGGGTTCGCCAGCGCCGCAAAGTAGTCGGACGCCGGCAGCACCGTCTCCTTCAGCGCCTCGACGCCGCCCGTCGGGTCAACGATGGCGCCCTTCGAAAGCAGGATGACCTCGAGGAAGATCACCAGCACCGCGGTCGCGGTCAGCGGGATCGGCTCGAGGATCCAGAAGACAATCGCTAACAGGAAAATAGAAAGCATCCGCTGGCCGGGAGCCTCGAGGCCAGGGATGTTGAAAAAGAAGGGGAGCGCGAAGAGCACGGCGCCAAGAATGAGGCCCGCCCACTGCTTTTTCGAAAGGGAGGGGGCGCGCTGCTGGAGCGCCGGTGGTGGAATCGTTCCATGCTGTACAGCCATACCTCTGTATCTTAATCGTATGACCAGCGAATTTCGGTGGTTAGAATAAGCAGAATGAAACACTCAAAGCTTTTCGTCGCAGCACTCGCCGCCGCCTGCGTATCGACGGCCACTTCGTGCACCACCCAGCCCCTCCCATTCGAGCAAACACCCGCCGCACCGGCTTCGCAGGAAGCAGAGACCGCGCCCGATGCCGATCCAGGCGTGATGGACGAGCCCGCCTTCGAAGACGCCATCATTACCATCTGGTCAAAGACAGACGAGATGCGGGGCATCGGCGTGCCCGAGTCCGAGATCGAAGATTTACAGGCCCGCACCGACAAGCGCGACGAGTCGATGGGGAAGCGCGCAATGTTTTACGTCACCGAGGCTGACAAGCTCAGCGAACAGTATGCGTCAGTGACTGAAAACGGTTCTTAAGCCCAGAGCGGTCCGGTGCGGGTGTGGTACCCGGCAGGCTCCACATGCACGATCGTTTCCGACTCACCGATGACCGCAGTGATGCCATCCTCGATGGCGTCGGCGTGCTCGTGGGAGTACGCCACAGTCCACCCGCCGGGGACCTGCACGACGAGGCTGATAAGCCGATCGCGGCCAAACGCAGCCGTGCGCACCGACGTGAACTCGACGTCGTGCTCGGCAGCGTAGCTATTAAGGAAGCCGTGCAGCTTCTCCAGCTCATCTTGCGGCAGCGCTTCCGAGAGCAGCCCAAGAATGGCGCCTTTGAGCAGGCGGTAGCCGGTGAACAGGACGTTGAAGCCGACGCACAGCGCGATGATCGGGTCGAGCAGCTGCCAGTCCGTAATCCAGACCGCCGCGATGCCGACGATCACTCCGACCGTGGTCCACACGTCAGTGAGGAGGTGGTGGCCGTCGGCGTCCAGTGTTGAGGAGCGGTACTTCTTCCCAGCTTTCACCAGCGCGACGCCCACCGCGAGGTTTAGTACCGTGGCGGCAACAGAAAACGCCAGGCCGATACCGATCTGCTCAACCGGCTGCGGGTGAATAATGCGCTGCACGGACGTATAGATAATGGCCACGGACGCCACCAGAATCAGCGAGCCCTCCACCTGCGCGGAGAAGTACTCGGCCTTCGCGTGGCCAAAGTTGTGGTTTTCGTCTGCGGGCTTGGCGGAAAGCTTCAGTGCCCACAGGCCGACGAGGGCAGCAACCAGGTTGATCACGGACTCGATGGCGTCGGAGAGGAAACCGACTGATCCCGTAATGCCGGCCGCTGCCATCTTCAAAGCAATGGTGATGACGGACGCTGTGATGGAGAGCCACATAAACCGTTCGAGGAGCCGCTGTTCTCGTTTACGTTCAGCATTGATTTCGGACAAAGGCATGTCTGCTTTCCGCCTCCCTATATCTGACCTGCAATATGTTAACAGTGCGGTCGGGGAGGGGTATGGGACCAGGCGAACCGGGAAAGGTTGAAAGTTGGACCTTAAAAGCTCCCAGGAAACTTTTGAATGTTGATTTATAAAATAATGAAAAAACAACAGTATGTAATTCAATCGAACCATCGAATCTCGGATATTCAATAAAGGGGTAGAGGGTTTCTATTTTTGGCCCAATTTTCGGGACATTTTTGGGAAATCTGCAGCTGACAGTACATTTGTACTGTTTAAACACACCCCAATGCGGGGGTAGTCGAAATGTATAAAAATATGAATGGGGCTTTTATAAAGTCGCTCGGAGGGGGATTATATATGCAATAGT
The DNA here is from genome assembly GCF_024453945.1 of Corynebacterium sp. CCUG 61414. Taxonomy (NCBI): domain Bacteria; kingdom Bacillati; phylum Actinomycetota; class Actinomycetes; order Mycobacteriales; family Corynebacteriaceae; genus Corynebacterium; species Corynebacterium sp. CCUG 61414. The sequence goes on along the minus strand of NZ_JAGPYU010000006.1, from coordinate 25,724 downwards.
TTGAAAGTTATGCAAATAGTGCCTTAGGGAATTCTGAAATGTGTTTCGGAATGTATTGTGTTTGGCATGTCAAATACTTCTAGCGCCACTACGGCAGCGGACATCAAGGGTCCGCCAATCAAACCAGTGAGCCACGGCAAGGCAGTGTTGTTCCTTGCCCTTGGTACAGCATTCCTTGCCGGTACCCCGTTGTGGGTAAAGGCCACAAACATGGATCCCGCCACGCAGGCCTTCCTGCGCGTTGTGCTCGGTTGCCTCGTGTTGATCCCGTTCGGTGTTATGGAAATCCGCAAGAAAGAATCCCTGAGCAAGAAGGGCATCATGCTCTCCATTGCCTCGGGTCTCTTCTTGGGCGTGGACTTCACATGCTGGAACTACTCCATTTTCTACGTAGGCGCTGGTGTTGCCGCGATTCTGCTGAATCTGCAGGTCATTATCGTGCCGATGCTTACGGCAATCTTTGATAAGTACAAGATTCCGCCAGTGTTCCTGATTCTTGTTCCGATCATGGCCGTCGGTGTGCTGTTGACCGGTGGCGTATTTGAGGCGGCGGAAGCATCCGGCGGCCCGGAGAGCATTTACGGCATCAAGACCGCGACGCTGGGCACCATCTTCGGTTTGACCTCCGGCGTGTGCTACTCGTTCTACCTGTACCTCTCCCGTAAGGCTGGTACCTCCGCACGTAAGGACCTCTACGTCCAGCCGATGATGTACACGATGGCAGCGCAGGCTGTTGCGCCTACCATTGTTGCGCTCTTCATCTCCCCGCGTGGCGGCTTCGACTTCGTCAATGGCGTCTTGATCGACGGTCAGCTCCCATTGGTTGACCCGGAGACCACAGTCGGCGACCCACTGACTGCATGGAACTGGTTCAACCTGATCTGCTTGGTTATCCTCGGCCAGGCGTTGGCGTGGACCTTCGTCCAGTACGGCACGGTCTGGCTCGACCCAACCCTGTCCGCAGGTATCCTGCTGCTTTCGCCGGTGACCTCCGTTATCATTGCGGCCCCGCTGTTCGGCGAGATCCCATCGGTACTGCAGATCATCGGTATCTTCCTGATTTTGGGTACAGTGGCATATCAAAATGGGATGTTCACAATGTTTTCAAAATCGAAGATGAAACCGGACCACGAGAATCCCGACCATTCGCTCGATGAACAACTCGTCAGAGAGGGATTAGCGCCCGGACACTCACCGGAAGAAGCCTCGGATAACCCGAAGAAGCATCACCATCACCACTAATTCGGAGTAGGTTCGGGGCGAACCGAAAAAATTTCACACAATGAGTGAAAACTGAACCCCGTCTGTTCCGAAAGGCACAGACGGGGCGTCGGCAAATAATCGAATATCAATCGTCAACGAGCAAGGAGAAGAAATGAAGCTGACCCAACGCGAACAGGAAAAGCTGCTCATCGTGGTTGCTGCTGATGTGGCACGTCGCCGCAAGGAACGCGGCGTGAAGCTGAACTACCCAGAGTCGGTAGCCCTCATCACGGATTACCTCATGGAAGGCGCCCGCGATGGCAAGACGGTAGCGCAGCTGATGTCCGAGGGCATCCAGGTGCTTACCCGTGACGATGTCATGGAAGGCGTTCCAGAGATGATCTCTGACGTTCAGGTTGAGGCAACCTTCCCTGACGGCACCAAGCTTGTCACTGTCCACAACCCAATCCGATAAAAGGAGACTATCCATGATTCCAGGCGAGTACTTCATCACTGAAGGCAAGGTCATCCTGAACGAAGGCAGCGAGCCAATCACGCTTGAGGTGAAGAACACCGGCGACCGCCCGATCCAGGTCGGTTCCCACTTCCACTTCGCAGAGGCAAACAGCGCCCTCGAGTTCGACCGTGAAGCTGCGATGGGCAAGCGCCTCGACATCCCGTCGGGCACCGCAGCCCGTCTCGAGCCAGGCGATTCCCGCACTGTTGAGCTGATCGACTTCGGCGGCAAGCGCGAAGTTCACGGCTTCAACGGCAAGGTCAACGGCCCAGTCAAGTAAACGGATTACGAAACCTTTAAGGAAGGGAACAAAATGGCATTTGAGATGGATAGGCGTCAGTACGCCGAGCTTTACGGCCCACACACCGGTGACGGCGTCCGCCTCGCGGACACCTCACTGATCGCACGCGTCGAGAAGAACCTGCTGAAGCCAGGCGAAGAAGTCAACTTCGGTGGCGGCAAGGTTATCCGCGACGGCATGGGTCAGAACTCCCGTGTTACTGGTGAAGAACTGATTCCGGACCTCGTCATTACCGGCCCGATCATTATTGACTACACCGGTATCTACGTTGCTGACATCGGCATCAAGGACGGCAAGATCCTCAAGATCGGCCGTGCAGGTAACCCAGATATCCAGGACGGCATCGACATCGTTGTCGGCGTCGCAACCGAGGTCATCGGCGGCGAGGGCAAGATCGTCACCGCTGGTGCAGTGGATACCCACATTCACTTCATTTCCCCAGAGCAGGTCCTGGCTGCGCTGGACAACGGCACCACCACGCTCATCGGTGGCGGCGTTGGCCCGGTTGATTCCACCAACGCAACCACCGTCTCCGCTGGTGCGACCAACATCAAGCACATGATCGAGGCTTCGGTTGACTTCCCGGTCAACGTTGGATTCCTGGGCAAGGGCCACGCGTCCGCGCTCAACCCGCTGCGTGAGCAGATCAAGGCCGGCGCTATCGGCCTGAAGATTCACGAGGACTGGGGCGCAACCGCGAACACCATCGACAACGCGCTCAAGGTCGCGGACGAGATGGACGTCCAGATCGCGATCCACACCGACACCCTCAACGAGGGTGGCTTCGTGGACAACACCATCAAGGCAATTGACGGCCGCGTCATCCACACCTTCCACACCGAGGGTGCTGGCGGCGGTCACGCGCCGGACATCATTGAGCTGGCTGGCCACTCCAACGTGCTGCCAGCGTCGACCAACCCGACGCTGCCGTACACCCACAACACGCTGGAAGAGCACCTTGACATGATCATGGTCTGCCACCACCTGAACCCGGATCTTCCGGAGGACGTGGCGTTCGCAGACTCCCGTATCCGCAAGGAGACCATCGCGGCGGAGGACGTCCTGCACGACATGGGCATCCTCTCCATCACCTCCTCTGACTCCCAGGCAATGGGCCGCGTCGGCGAGGTCGTGCTGCGCACCTGGCAGGTCGCTGACCGTATGAAGCAGCAGCGTGGTCCGCTCGAGGGTGACTCCGAGGGCAACGACAACGAGCGCATCAAGCGTTACGTGTCCAAGTACACCATCAACCCAGCGATCGCTCACGGTATCGCGCACGCAGTCGGTTCCGTTGAAGAGGGCAAGCTTGCTGACCTGGTGGTCTGGGAGCCGGCACACTTCGGCGTCAAGCCGCTGCTCGTGCTCAAGTCCGGCTACGTTGCACGCGCAGAGATGGGTGACTCCAACGCATCCATTCCGACGCCACAGCCACGTACGATGCGTTACTCCTACGCGGCATACGGCGATGCAGTTCGTCGCACCAGCGTCACCTTCCTGCCGACGGCCGCATTCGAGGCCGGCGTGCCGGATCAGCTGAACACGAACCGCAGGTTTGTTGAGGCGAAGGGCATCCGCAACCTCTCCAAGGCAGACATGAAGTACAACTCCGAGACGCCTGACATCAAGGTCGATCCGGAGACCTACGTACTGACCGTCAACGGTGAGGAAATCCACTCCGAGCCAGCTGAAGAACTGGCTATGGCACAGCGCTACTTCCTGTTCTAAGGTGGACGTGTAGCAGAAGCGAGCGGGGGCAGCAGACGCTGCCTCAGCTCGCTTTTTATTTTCTGCGACCACAAAATAAACGAAAGGTACTTATCGCAACATGATCGTTACTGAGATTCTCGGCAACGTGAATACAACCGAGGGTATTGATGCGTCGAACTGCGACTACGTCGTGTTCGACAACGAATCCCGCGTCAAGCGCATTCAGCGCCTGACCACCGAGCAAGGCACCGAGCTCGGCATCCGTCTCGACAACGACTTCCGCGAGTTCGTCGACGGTGACATTCTTGCCCGCGAGGGGGACAAGCTGATCGTCGCGAAAATCGCGGCTTCCGATGTCCTGGTGATCGAACCTGCAACGATCCGCGAGGCGCTCGAGGTTGCGCACGCGCTCGGTAACCGCCACCTCCAGGCACAGTTCTTCGCCGCAGGCGAGAATGCATTCGACAAGGACGTTATGGTTGTGCGGTACGACCACACCGTCGAGCACCATATCCAGCACACCGGTGTGTCCTACCACCGCGGTGAATACGTGATGCCAAAGGCGTTCCGTCATGCAGAGCACACCCACTAATCGCAGCCAGCTCGTCGTCTGGCACCTCACCGACTCCGCCCTGCCAACTGGTGGCTTTGCGCACTCCGCGGGCATGGAAACGTACCTGCAGCGTGACGTCATCCGCGACGCCGACACGTTCGCGACGTGGCTGCGCGGCTACCTGTACCAGGCCACGTTTAATGACGCCCTGGCGGCCAGGTTCGCCATCGAGCTGCAGCAGTCTGGCCTGTCGGAGGCGGAGCGCGTCGAAAAGCTCGCTGAGCTCGATGCCCTGGTGCATGCGACGCAGACGCCGAAGGAGCTGCGCGCCGCGATGCAGTCGATGGGTCGGCGCATGTCGAAGGTTGCCAAGATTGTCGACGCCAACGATGCGCTCGTCACCGAGTACGACCGCGGGCTTGCGGTCCGTGAGTACAAGGGCAACCCCGGCATTGCGTTCGGGCTGGTGCTCGGCGCGGCTGGCGTGGAGGAGTACACCGCTGTCGAGGCGTACCTCATGCAGCTTGCGACTTCGATGGTGCAGAACGCGATCCGCGCGATCCCGCTCGGCCAGGACGCGGGCCAGCGTCTGCTGGTTGGCGTGTATGACTGGGTGTCGCGTTACGCCGCGGTGACCATGGAGCACACGATCCACGACTTGGGTGTGGCGGCGCCGGATATGGAAATTGCGCAGATGGAACACGAGTTCCTGCACTCGCGAATGTTTATGTCTTAAAACTTGGAAGGAAGATAGAAGTATGTCAGTAATCAAGATTGGCGTCGGTGGCCCTGTCGGCTCCGGCAAGACGCAGCTCATTGAGCGTATTACGCGCGCCCTGGAGGGAGAGATCTCCATGGCCGCGATTACCAACGACATTTACACCACCGAGGATGCCCGCATCCTGGCTCGCGACGGCGTGCTGCCGGAGGACCGCATCATTGGTGTTGAGACCGGTGGCTGCCCGCACACCGCTATTCGCGAAGACACCTCGATGAACGAGGCCGCCTACGAGGAGCTTCTGAACCGCCACCCGGACCTGGAGCTGGTGTTCATGGAGTCCGGCGGCGACAACCTGTCCGCGACATTCTCCCCGGAGCTCGTCGACTTCTCGATTTACATCATCGACGTTGCGCAGGGCGAGAAGATTCCGCGCAAGGCAGGCCAGGGCATGATCAAGTCCGACCTGTTCGTGATTAACAAGACGGACCTCGCTCCGTACGTTGGCGCGGACCTGCAGGTCATGGCCGACGACTCGAAGAAGTTCCGCGGTGACAAGCCGTTCGTGCTGACCAACCTCAAGACCGACGAGGGCCTTGACCAGGTCATCGAGTGGATTCGTCGAGATGTGCTTATGCAAGATCTCGACACCAAGGCGTAGCTTGATGTGGGGCGAGTCAAGCGCGGTCTTCACTCACGAACCGCCGCATGAGGAAACTGGTGTACTGGAGCTTGGTATCGGCATTGGCGGTACTAAGTCCGTAGCGAAACGGCAGTACCACGAGGGTGCGTTCAAGATCATCCGCCCGCACTACCTGGATGATTCCGGGCAGGTCTACTACACCATCGCGAACCCCGGTGGGGGATACGTTGGTGGGGACGTGTACCGGATGGAAGTCGAAGTAGAGCCGGACGCGTCCGTGCTTTTGACTGACCAGTCCGCGGCGAAGGTGTACCGCACCCCGGACGACTACGTTGTACAGAACGTGGAGTTCACCCTGCACGGCAACGCCGTGATGGAGTACATCCCGGATCAGCTGATCCTGTACCGGGAGGCGGACTTCCGCCAGCAAATTACCGTCAACATGGACGCGGAGTCGCAGCTGTTCATGTCGGACATCGTCACGCCGGGCTGGTCGCCGGATGGTCGCCAGTTCCTGTACGAGCAGGCGCACCTGCGTAACGTCGTTCGTGTCGACGGCAAGCTGGCCGTCGTGGACAACGTGCGCATCGAGCCGACGAAGGAACTCTTCAACGACGTGAAGGAGTCCTTCCTGGGGCAGCACACCCACTTCGCAACGGCGATCTGCATCGACCCGAACATGACGCCGGAGCTGCTGGAGAAGGTCCGGGATGCAGTGCGCAACTCCCTGGAGGGCAAGGGCACTGCGAGCGCTTCGGTCACAGAGACCGAAGTTCCTGGCTTTGTGCTTCGCGGTGTTGCTGACTGGACGGAGGACCTGATGCGCATCATCAAGGCTGCGGCGAACGTCGTTCGCGCCGAGACGCGCGGCCAGGTGCCGATCGACCTGCGCCAGTACTAGTTACTTGCTATCGGCCGAATCCGGGCCATGTCCATGTTCGTGGGCATGGCCCGCACCTATCCAGTGCAACAGCTCGTGGATGTCATTGTCCGCGATGGCGTAATAGATGCTGCGGCCGTCTCGTTTCGAGGACACAGTGCCGTTGTTCTCCATCGCGCGCAGCGCGGCGGACGCGGTTGCGATACGAAGCTCGGTGACCTCCGCGAGCTCGGTCACGGTCAGCTTGTGCTGGCCGGCGTGGTGAATCGCAGCAAGCAGCGTCAACCGGGTCTGGTCCCCAAGGATCTTGAAAATCCCGGTCCAATGGGGGAAATCTACTGACTGGGCCACTACTGAAACCTTTCTGGAATCCTAAAATTCACTACACCGGATGGGAAATATGCAGCACCGGGATGTCCTGGCTATCTCGGTCTAGGTTACCGCTCACTCCGAAAACATTCTCAAGGACTGCTGGAGTAAGAACGTCGTCTGGCGCACCGTTGCCCTTGAGCTGCTTATCGTGCAGCAGCAGGAGGCGGTCGCAGTAGCGCGCGGCGAGCGCCAGGTCATGAATCGCCAGCACGATGACCGTGTTGTGCTCACGGGACAGGTGGCGAAGCATGTTCATGAGCTTGTACTGGTGATGCAGGTCGAGGTGGTTTGTCGGCTCGTCCAGCAGCATCACCTTTGAACGCTGCGCCATCGCGCGCGCAACCATGGCGCGTTGGATCTGGCCGCCGGAGAGCTCCGACATCTTCTGGTCCACGATGCCCTCGAGGTCCGCGTGACGCAGGGCGTGAAGGATAATCTCCTCGTCCTCCGGCTGGGCTTGCGCGAACGGTCCGCGGCCGGCGCTGCGGCCCAGCTGGATCACCTCGCGCACGGTCAGTGGAATCTTGTCGCCAGAGTGCTGCGCAACGTAGGACAGTACGTGGACGCGCTCGGTGCGAGGGTAGTCGCGCAGCGGCTTGCCGTCGAACAGCACATCGCCTGTGAATGGGTGCACCCCGGCGATGGATTTGAGCAGCGTCGACTTGCCACAGCCGTTCGGGCCCACGAGTCCGATGACGGAGGGGGCGTCGAGCTCAAACGAAATGCCGCTCAGGATGGTCGTGCCGGGGAAGCCCGTTTCGAGGTTCTTGACTTCTAACATCAGTGCTTCCTCCGCAGGATCAAGAAGAACGCAGGGACGCCGATGAGCGCGGTGATCACGCCGACAGGCAGTTCCTGCGGGGCGAACAGGGCGCGGGCGATGGCGTCGGCAACTACGAGGGTGATCGCGCCGACCACCGCGGAAATCGGGATCAAGCTGGCGTGCCGCGGCCCGGAAATCATGCGCACGGCGTGCGGAACAATCAAGCCCACAAACCCGATCGCGCCGACGGACGCGACCGTAGCCGCCGTCATCAGCGACACCGCGACCAACACCGCGTAGCGCAGCGCCACAACCGGGATACCCATCGTGGACGCGGTCGCATCACCGAGGGAGAGCGCATCCAAGTAGCGCGACATCATCCACAGTGCCACCGTGCCGATGGTGCCGACGATGAACACCGCAATCACGGTGTACCAGCGCGCGGCGCTAAGCACGCCAAGCAGCCAGAACATGATGCCGCGGGTCGACTCAGCGTTACCGGACGCGGTGACAATCAGCGAGGTCAGCGACTGGAACAGGAACCCGATCAGTACACCAGTGAGCACGACACGCGCGGCGTCGGCAGCGCTGTTGCGCAGCAGCAGCATCAACATGCCGAAGGACACGAGTGCGCCCACCGCAGCACCGGCGATGATGCCGTACTGCCAGGTGGAAAACAGGATCGCCACCACGGCACCTGTTGACGCGCCCGAGGAAATACCCAGCAGGTACGGCTCGGCGAGGTCATTATGCGTGATGGCCTGCATCGCCACACCGGAGACCGCGAGGATGCCGCCCACCATCGCAGCCATCAGGATGCGCGGGATACGAAGTTCCGTCAGGATGGACATGCGCAGTGGGGAAGGGGCGGGCAACGCCGGATCGAAAATGCCACGCAGCTCAGCAAAGCTCAGAGAGCTTGAGCCAATCGGAATAGAACAAACCATCGCGAGTACCAGCAGTACTAACGCGATGGCTGAAACAGTGACAGTCTTCTTCACAGTTACTTGGTTGCTCCGTCGAAGAGGCCGTCGTCAATCGCCTTCGAGATGTTCTGCACAACTTCGTAGGAACGAGCGGAAGCCGAGGTAGCGACGCCAGGAACCACAATGTACATGTTGTTCTTGACTGCCTTCATCTCCTTGGTGCCAGGGGTGGCTTCGAGGTCAGCGACCTTCTCCTCCCACTTATCGCCAGGCTCGCCGCGGCCAGGCAGGTCCGCCAGGATGATCACGTCCGGGTCAGCCTCAGCGACGGCCTCCCACGACACCTGTGGCCACTCCTCATTCAGGTTGGCGAATACGTTCGTCATGCCGGTGCGCTCGCCCATGGTGGTCACGATCGACGGGCCGCCGGCGACGTACGGGGAACCGCCAACAGAGGAGTAGAGCAGCATGAACGTGGTGCCCTCAGGCGCCTGCTTCGCGTTCTCCAGCTCGGAGTTCTGCTTCTCGATGAGCTTCTTCGCCTCTTCTTCGCGGCCGAAGAGCTTGCCCAGGTCCTCGAGGTCCTTCGCGATCAGCTGGAAGGAATCCTTGCCCTTGTTGTCGCCGTAGGACGGGCACTCACTGTTCGGGTTGAAGGTAGCGACGCCCAGGCGAGCCCACTCCTCGCGGGTACCTGCGGCGTCAGCGCGCCAGTTCAGCTCGAACGGGGAGAAGATGAAGTCCGTGTCAGCGTCACGCAGCTGCTCCGAGTTCGGCACCGACGGACTGACTTCCTTCAGACCGTCGAGGGAGAAGCCAGCTGGTGGCAGGTCCTTCTGGTGGCCGTAGCCTGCAATCTGGTCCTTGGCGCCGAGCAGCAGCAGCGTGTCCGTTGCACCTTGCTCGAGCGTGGTCGCACGCTGGACCGGTCCCTGAACGGTGACCTCGGTGCCACAGTTATCGATGGTGATGGCGGAGTCGGACTGTGCCTGTGGGGTTTGCTCATCCGTGGAGCTGCAGCCGGTCAGAGCCAGCCCTGCGACGAGAACAGAACCAAGAGCTGCAGAGATTGCGCGCATGGAGCTTCCTTTCAAATAATCAATGATCTGACAGAATGAGACTAGCGCGAAACCTTAGGAAAAGCTAGAAAAATATTTATGAGCGACGAAGACGCATCACACGATGCGGAACTCCAGTGTCAAGGAACTCCTCGCCCTCGGCGACAAGGCCGAACTGCTCGTAGTAGGGGACCAGGCCAGACTGTGCCTCGACGATCAGGTCGCCCGGCCAGCGCTCGGTGAGCTGGATGCCCGTTCGCGCGATCTGCGCGCCCAGGCCTGTGCCGCGAGCGGCCGGGGCGACGACGAAACGGCCAAACTGGGAACCCGTTGCGGTGGGAAAGACGCGGGCGCAGCCCTCCAACACCGCACCGTTCCACGCGAGCAGGTGCAGCGTGTCAGGGTGCGCGTCCTGCTCGTCGAGTTCCCGATAAGGGCAGTGCTGCTCGGCGACGAAGACGTCGACGCGGAGCTTGAATAGTTCGAACGCCTCGAGCGAGGTGAGCTCCGAAAGCGGTGCTACTTGGATTCGGTGCGTGCTCATTGCGGGAGGGCCTTTCCGCTCGCAGGATCTGAGTATGGTTCGATGCGGCGCGTCGGGCCGTACGAGAGGCGGCGGTGCAGCGACTCGAACGGGCCCTGCTTGCCCATGCGCTCAAGCAGGGCGGCGAGCGCCACTGACAGCAGCCACACCGCGGTCCCGAGCAATATCGGACGGAGCTCCCCGAGGCCCGGCAGCCACGAGTAGCCGATCAGCACTGCGGTCGGAAGCAACACGAACGTCTGCAGAAGGTAGCCGGACATGGAGCGCTTGCCCAGGGCGATCAACGGCATCGTCCAGCGCGGTGGCTGCTGGTTCCAGTGCTGCGTTGCCAGCGCGAACGCAGCCAAGATGCCCGGTCCGGTGAGCATCCCGAAGCTCTGGTTCAAAATTGACCAAAATGCCGCTGTCGACGCAGGCAGGATACCCAGCTGTGCAAGCCCAAGTGGGATGCCGATCGCAACAATGACAGCGACGGCCACCGCTACCCAAATCCACAGCGTCCGCGCGTGCTCATTCACGTCAGTGAGCACGCCGTCACGCGCCCACGCAAAACCAATCAGGGAAAGCGCGCCCAGCTGGATCACAACGAGGGGCTGCGAGAAAAACATGTAGATCGCGAACTCTTGGTTCCCAGCAAAGTACGTGGCAAAGGAGCTAGCATCCGGCGCCGGCGTAGCAAGGTCTAGGGGTGTTCCATAGAAAAACACCGCAACCAGCGCGTACACAATGCACGACAGCCCCAGAATGATGCCAGCAATGACGTAGAGCACCCCCGAGCGCACCCGCAGGAACAGCGCCATCAGCACACCAATAAGCCCGTAGGTCAACATGATGTCGCCGCTAAACAGCAGCCACATGTGTGCCAGGCCAAAGAGCGCGAGCATCCCGTAGCGCTTCGCCAGCACGCGCCGGGCAGCACCTGCCGGATACCCTTTGCGGGCCAAACTCGCCGCGACCAGACCGAAGCCGAAGCCGAGGAGCGTTGAGAACATCGGCAGGCCACGGACGTGCACGAACATCGCCGCGAAGACCGTCGCGGCTTGGTCAGCCACCGTGCCTGGGTGCTCGCCTGTCACGGTAGTACTTAAAGGAGTGAGCCAGTACGAAATCGCGTTGGCTACGGCGATGCCGAGCAGCGCCAAACCCCGCGCGATATCCGGGACGACGAGCCGTGTACGTTGCTGTTGCTCTACGGTACGCATGCAACGAAAGCGTACGGCAGGCCTACCCTCGCATCAACCACGGAGACGTAGAGACCAAGATGGCCTGGATACTGCGGTCAAGCACCGGCTGCAGGTCAGGGGCGAAGTACGGCGAGTGGTTCGAAGGGGCGCCGTCGATATCTTTGACACTGCCCAAGAACCAGTAGAAGTACGGGGCGCCGAACGCGTTGCCAATCGTGGGGAAGTCCTCGGAGCCGGAAAGCCTGCCGAAGTCGCCCACCTCGTCGAAGTTCTTCCGGAACGCGGTCATGACAGTGTCGGCCGTCGCCTCGTCGTTGTGGAACTCCGGTGCACCACCGATGCGCTCGAACGCGGGCGGCTTTGGCGTGCCAGCGGCCTCGCACTCTGCGCGAACGATCCGCTTGATGGAGGCGTTGAGCTTCTCCGAAAGCTCGGAGGTAAACGCGCGCGTGGAAACGGAAATCTCGGCCGTCGCGGCGATCGTGTTCGCGGAGTTGCCTGCGTGGACCGCGCCAACCGTGACTACGACCATGTCCTGCGGGTCCACTTCGCGTGCAACGATCGTTTGCAGCCGGGTGATGATGCTCGCCGCGATCACAACCGGGTCGATGCCGTTGTGTGGTTGCGAGCCGTGGGCACCCTGCCCGTAAATGGTGACCTTCGTCTGTTCGGCCGCAGCAAACACTGGCCCTGGTAGTGCGCCGAGGCCGTAGTTCGGCAGCATCGGTCCCACGTGCTGGCCAAGCACTACCTCGGGGGTAGGTACCTTCGTGGCTAGCCCCGCGTCGGCCATGTCCTGGGCGCCGGCGCCGGTCTCCTCACCAGGCTGGAAGATGGCAAGGAAGGTGCCGCTCCACGCGTCGGTATTTTCCTGCAGCAGGCGAACCGCACCCAACAGTGCGGTCGTGTGCATGTCGTGGCCGCAGGCGTGCATGATGCCCAGCTCCGAGGAAGCCGAGTACTCAAGCCCCGTTTCTTCCTTGATTGGGAGGGCGTCGAAGTCGGCGCGGAAACCGACAGTTGGGCCGTCGCCGTTTCGCACGACGCCCACGAGCCCCGTTTTGCCGACGGGCACCACCTCGACGCCGAGCGCCTCCAGCTCCTCCTGAATGCGAGCGGAGGTAGCAAACTCCTGCATGGATAGTTCAGGGTTCTGGTGGAACCACTTGTACAAATTCTCTAGCTCACCGCGGTGAGCTTCCAGGCTTTGTAGGAACGGCGTGAACTTTTCTTCTAGGCGCATGGCTTGAGCATAGTTCCGCACCCACACCTTTTGTGCTGGTTGCCGTGCCGATGGGGCAAATTAGGGCAAAAGGTGGCATTGTGTACTCAAGAAACGTCTGTGGTTGGAGTGGAAGGGTGCCTATGTTGCTTCGCCGAGTGTGTGCGCTCGTTGCTGGGGTTGGAATCGCGGTCGCAGGGGTGGGGCTCGCGCCACCGGCAATAGCGCAGGTGCGCTCGGAGTACGAGGGCAACGTCGACCCAAACTATGTCTGGCGTAGCGACGCCGCTTCGAAACTCCTCGCCGGAAAACCTTGGACCGACTACGTGCTGCACCGCGTGCCCGGTTCCTTCCACGACGCCCCGCGGATTCCGGAGGCCTCGAACCAAGCGCTCACTCGGGGAAATTCCCTCTACGGGCCCAGCACCCCGATTTACGTGAAGCGCACCAATGGCACCGAATCAATGTGCACCGTCGCCGTGGCGGGCCACGACGATAAAGGGCACAAGTACGCGCTGACCGCCGGGCACTGCGGTGAAGTTGGCGACGCCGTCACCTCCGCCGACTCCTGGCAAGTCGGGCCTTCCGGCACCATCGTGGAGGTCAACCGGGACCTCGACTACGCACTGATCGAGCTGGGCTCGAACGCGGAGGTCACACGCTCCTACAACGGCGTCCACATCAACCACCTCGGCAGCAAGCCGATCAAACCCGGCAACGTGGTGTGCAAGCAGGGCGTGGCCTCCGGCAGGACGTGCGGCGTGACGCTGCACGACTGGGAGTCCATGAACATCTCCCACACCTGCGCCATGCAGGGTGATTCGGGCGCACCCGTAGTGGTGGGCGACCGCCTCGTCGGCATCCTGAACGGCGGGGTGCTCCCATCGCCGTTCGACGTCTCGTGCCACAGCCCGCTGCAGGGCGTGATTCACGCGCCGACGGGCGCGGTCCGGATGGACGCGGTGCTGTCCACGCTGGACAACGGCTTCCGCCTGCCCTAAGGCTTCAAGCGCTTGAAGTTTCTTAGACGCCGATTACCTTTCGGGCGGCGTCGTGCAGCAGCCCGTTCGTGGCGATCGCGTCGCCGCCGTGCGGTCCAGGCTCACCGCTGAGTGAGCTAAACGTGCCACCGGCCTCCGTGACCAGGACAGACAGGGCAGCGAGGTCCCACACAGATACCTCCGGTTCTGCCGCGATGTCGACGGCGCCCTCGGCCACCAGGCAGTAGCCGAAGAAATCCCCGTAGCCGCGCAGGCGCCAGGTGCGCTCAGTGAGTGCGATGAAGTTCTCCTGCAGGCCACGTGCCTTCCAGCCCTCAAGCGAAGACATCGCCAGGGAGGCATCCGCAAGCTCGCTCACATGGGAGACCTCGAGGCGCTTCAGGCTGCCCTTGTTAAACGTCCGCCACGCGCCCGAGCCTTGGGCCGCGTACCAGCGGCGCGCAAGCGCTGGGGCAGAGACGACGCCTAGGACTGGTTGGCCGTCGACAAGAAGTGAAATCAACGTCGCCCACACGGGTACACCGCGAACGAAGTTCTTCGTGCCGTCGATCGGGTCGATGACCCACTGGCGGCCCTCGAAGACGGTCTCTCCGCCGAACTCTTCGCCAACGATCGAGTCGCCTGGACGCGCCTCGGCGAGGCGCTCACGCAACACCTCCTCGACAGCGACATCGGCGTCGGAAACCGGGGTCATATCCGGCTTCGATTTCACCTTCAGGTCGGACGCTTCGAAGCGGTCGAGCGTAATCGCGTCGGCAGCATCCGCAAGCTCTAGTGCAAGTGCGAGGTCATCGTCATAAAGATTCGTCATGCTCAGTAAGCCTAGCTTCAATGTCCGACACAATTTGTGGATTTCCGGCAACACACCAGGTCACCCCGCCAGCAGGCACCTTCTTTGCCACGCCCCCAACGGCCTCAATGAGCGCCTTGCCCGGCAGCCAATCCCAGTCGGCGACGGAGTGCTGCAGCCAGCCGCCCAGCTGGCCACTAGCGATATTAGACAGGTCCACGGAACCGGCGCCCCACATGCGGATCGTCGCCGCGTCGCGCACCGCGCGCAACCACGCGTTCCGGATGGCGTCATCGCGCATGAACGTCGGGTGCAGGTACGTCACCAGGCCCTGCGAGGCCAGCGACGCCGCCTCGAGGTCGGGCAATGGCTCGCCGTTGCGCGTCGCGACGCCATCGTGGGCAAGCCACGTCGTATTCATCGCCGGGCGGTGCACCGCGCCAATCAGGATGCGCGCCGGGTCCGAGGGGTCGCCCTCTACCAGCGCGAGCGCCGAGCAGAAGTAGTCCGATCCCTGCGTGAAGTTAAACGTGCCATCAACCGGGTCAATCACCCACGTCCGTGAGGAATCGCCATGTTTGGAAGCACCCTCTTCGCCGAGGACGCCGTCGTGTGGGCGCAGCTCGGCGAGCGTTTCTGCGACGAATCGTTCCGCGGCACGGTCCGCTTCCGTCACCACGTCAGAAATTGAGGTCTTGTAATCCGTCGAAAGGCCTTCCTCCCGCATCCGCAGCGCAAGCGAGCCAGCATGCTCAACTAGCGCGGCGGCCAGTGTTGCGTCATCAGAGTCGCGATGTTGCTCAATGAAAAAAGAAGTCATGTACCCATTATGGGGCTGTGCGCGCGATTTGTGGAGCGTCGTCTAGACTTCGACGGTATGCAACCGGAGACGCTCGCTCGAATCAAACGTATTGACGCCACGTTGACCACCATCGAAAAAGTCATGGACCTCGACGAAATGGCCCTGCGCATCAAAGAACTCGAGCAGCAGGCCGGCGACCCGAGCCTCTGGGACGACCCCGCCCACGCGCAGCAGGTCACCTCGGAGCTCTCCGGCGTCCAGGCTCGCCTGAAGAAAGTCACGAGCTTGCGCTCGCGTATCGACGACCTCCCCGTCATGTACGAACTCGCCGAAGAGGAGGGCGATCCTTCGCTCGCCGACGATGAGCTCGACGCCGTCGAAGCGGACGTCGATTCCCTGGAAGTGCAGACGATGTTGTCCGGCGAGTACGACGAACGCGAAGCCGTGGTCAACATCCGTTCCGGCGCCGGTGGTGTTGATGCTGCCGACTGGGCCGAGATGCTCATGCGCATGTACATCCGCTGGGCGGAAAAGCATGGTCACAAGGTGGACGTGTACGACATTTCGTATGCGGAAGAGGCCGGGATTAAGTCGGCGACCTTCGTGGTGCACGGGGAATATATGTACGGCCAGCTCTCCGTCGAGCAGGGCGCGCACCGGCTGGTGCGTATCTCGCCGTTCGACAACCAGGCGCGACGCCAGACCTCGTTCGCTGAGGTGGAGGTGTTGCCGGTGGTCGAGCACACCGACCACATCGACATCCCGGATTCCGATATCCGTGTGGACGTCTACCGCTCCTCCGGCCCCGGCGGGCAGTCGGTGAACACCACGGACTCGGCGGTGCGCATCACGCACATCCCGACCGGCATCGTAGTGACCTGCCAGAACGAGAAATCCCAGATCCAGAACAAGGCATCCGCGCTCAACGTGCTGCAGTCCAAGCTCCTGGAGAAGAAACGCATGGAAGAAAAGGCTGAGATGGACGCCCTCGGTGCCGGTGGCAACGCCAGCTGGGGCAACCAGATGCGCTCCTATGTGCTGCACCCGTACCAGATGGTGAAGGACCTGCGCACGAACTACGAGGTGGGGGACCCGCAGAAGGTGCTCGACGGCGACATCGACGGCTTCCTGGAGGCCGGTATCCGCTGGCGCATGGAGCAACTTCAGTCACAGGAGTAACAGAAGAAGTAGTAGTGTGTAGCGGGTGATCACTTTTTCCAACGTGACGAAGGTCTACCCGACGTCCACACGCCCAGCACTCGACGATGTCTCATTCGAAATTGCCGACGGCGACTTCGTCTTCCTCATCGGCCCGTCCGGGTCCGGCAAGTCGACGTTGCTTCAGCTGATGATCCGTGAGGAAAACCTGACCTCGGGGGATATCTACTTCGACGACTTCCACGTCAACGCATTAAAGGGCAGCAACGTAAACCTGCTGCGTCAGTCCATCGGCTACGTCTTCCAGGACTTCAGGCTGCTGCCCAAGCTGAGCGTCTACGACAACGTGGCGTTCGCGCTCGAGGTGATCGGGAAGAAGAAGCAGCGCATCGCAAAACTGGTACCAGAGGCCCTCGAGCTGGTCGGACTGGATGCGAAAGCGAACCGCATGCCACACGAACTATCAGGCGGCGAGCAGCAACGCGTCGCGATCGCGCGAGCGTTCGTCGATAAGCCCCCACTCGTCCTCGCCGACGAGCCCACGGGCAACCTCGACCCGGGAACCTCCGACGAGATCATGGCGCTACTCGCGCGCATCAACCGCCTTGGCACCACCGTTGTGATGTCCACCCACAACGCACGCGCCGTCAACGAGATGCGCCAGCGCGTCATGGAACTGCACCTGGGCAAACTTGTTCGCGACGACGCCAACGGCGTCTACGGAACCGTGAGGGGATAAGCATGAACTGGAACTTCATTTTCCGCGAAGGCCTCCGCGGCCTCGGGCGCAATTTCACCATGACCATCGCGCTCATCATCACCACCGCGCTTTCGCTCGTGCTCGTCGGCGCAGGCATCCTGATTTCGCAGGCGACGAGCGCGACGAAGGACCTCTACCTCGACCGCGTCGAAGTCATGGTGGAGCTCGACGAGACCATCTCCGCCGAGGATAATGACTGCTCTTCCGAGGCCTGCCGCGAGGTCCGCGACACCCTGCAAGCCGATGACCGCGTCGAACAGGTGACCTTCCGCTCCCGCGAGCAGTCCTACGAACGCTTCGTGGAGCTCTTCCAGGATTCCGAGCCGGACCTCGTGCGCGAAACCTCCCCGGACGCGCTACCGGCCGCGCTGCACGTGCGCCTCAAGGACCCGTCCGACATCGCACCTATCGACGCAATCCGTGACATGCCGCAGGTTGCCATGGTCAGCGACCAGGCCGACACCGTACGCGAGGCCGCCGGCACCATGGACACCTTCCGCAACGTGACCTTCGTCGTCGCCGCGGCGCAGGCACTGGCATCGCTGTTCCTGATCGTGAACATGGTCCAGCTCGCCGCGTACAACCGCCGCGAGCAGATCGCCATTATGCGCATGGTGGGTGCATCCCGCTGGTTCACCCAGGCCCCATTCGTGCTGGAAGCGGTGCTCTCCGTGCTGATCGGTGCAGTACTTGCCACCGTGTTGGCGTGGGTGGGGAAGCGCTCGCTCGTCGACCCGATCCTCGGTGACCTCTACGCCTCCCAACTCGTCGCCCGCGTTCCGGACTCCGCCGTCATGACAGTGATGCCGCTTGTCGGACTCGGGGCCGTCGTCATCGGTGCCCTTGCAGCTCAGGTGGCACTGCGCAGCTACGTGCGGAAGTAGTAGGGTGGAACGCCTATGGGCAAGAAGAAGAAACAGAAGCTGAGCAACACCGGGGTACTTGCGACCAACCGCAAAGCGCGGCACGACTACAACATCCTGGACACCTGGGAGGCCGGCATCGTGCTTGTCGGTACCGAGATTAAGTCGCTGCGCGAAGGCAAGGTGTCGCTGGTCGAAGCATTCGCCACCATCGATAACGGCGAGGTCTGGCTGCGCAACATGCACATCCCCGAATACTCGAAAGGGCACTGGACGAACCACCCTCCACGCCGGACCCGCAAGCTACTCATGCACCGCCGCGAAATCGACTCTCTGCAGGGCAAACTTCGCGACGGCAACCGCACCCTCATCCCGCTCTCGCTCTACCTCAAGGACGGCCGCGCGAAAGTGGAGCTCGGCCTGGGGCAAGGTAAGCAGGACTACGACAAACGCCAAGCCATCAAACGCCGCGCCGAAGATCGCGAAATTGCTCGTGACCTTGGCAGGAAGTTCAAAGGCATCAAGGCCTAAGGAGATTTCAGGTTGAAGCAAGCACTCGTCACAGGCGCCTCCCGCGGTATCGGTCGTGCGATCGCGGAGGAACTCGGCCGCGACCACCACGTCTACGTCGGCGCCTCCCGCGACGCCTCCGAGGTCGTCAGCGCACTGCCCAACGCCGAGCCCTTCGAGGTTGACCTCACCGACAGGGCTGCGATGGCGGAGGCGGCGTCGAACATTCAAGAGCTCGACGTGCTCGTGCTCGCCGCAGGCGTCATGACGCCCGCCCGCCTCACCGACCTTTCCGAGGCCGACCTGCGCCGCACCATGGAAGTCAACGTGATCGCGCCGATGCTGCTCACGAAAGCGCTCTTGCCCGCACTGCGACGCAGCAACGGCCTCATCCTGACCATCAACTCCGGCGCCGGCTTCTTTGGTATCGACGGCAACTCCGCCTACTGCGCCTCCAAATTCGGCCTGCGCGGTTTCACCGACTCCCTTCGCCTAGAGGAAGCCGGTTCCGTGCGTGTGACCTCCCTACACCCAGGGCGCACCGACACCGACATGCTCCACGGCGACACAAACGGCCCGAAGATGACGCCACAGTCCGTGGCGAAAGCCGCACGCCTCGCCGTCGACGCCGGCCCGGATGCCGTCGTCGAATTCCTGCGCATCACCCCAACCGCCTAGGTCGGGGCCCTTGCGCGGGAGCATACTCGTCGGCTAGGGTGGTGCTTCTACGGTTCCCGTAGTACGAGGGGTCGATTCTGGTTTCGACTTCATCGACTAAGCCAGGGGAAGCGTGCCGGTGCAGGCTAGAGACCACCGTAAGCGTCGTAGCAACCAATAAACGCAGAGAAGAACTCTCAGCGTGACTACGCCCTCGCTGCCTAATTAGAAAGGTTCAGCGACCTGCGTGTCCGTCAGGCCGGGGATGCCCCCGACCCGGTACCTGGCGTCGACTTAGGGGGCTTGCCTTCCGGCCTTGTCAGTGGGGCCTCGGAAGGGACATTTTTCACTGACTGGGCCCGTCATCCGGACATGTTTGCCTGATCCGGAGGGCCGAGCAGAGGCAGTGCGCGAACTGCGCACGGAGAAGCCCTGGCGCGGTGGTGAAGGACCCGGGTTCAATTCCCGGCGGCTCCACTGACCCTCTACTTGTTTAAGCAGGTAGAGGGTCATTTTCTTCATATCTTGCCGAGGCTATTCCATCGGCTTCAGGTTGCATACCTGGTGCTCGGTAGACCGAGCTTGTTACGCTTCAGTGTGACTGTCCCTAAGGAATGGATCGGGTTCTAGTGTGAGTCTTCCAAAGGTCCTGTGGATTTGTGTTGGTATTGCGACGGTGATCTTGGCCACCAGAAGCGGGATCCCGTGGGAGCTGACTGTTGTCCTCTGCTTCGTTACCGCCGTAGTGACGGTAAGGCTCGTTGCTTCAGGTTCTGAACCGTCATTCGCACGGGTGGCCATCGGCGCACTTACGATGTGCGCGGTTGCTGGCATTTTCTTACCGCTGGTTCTTCCGCTCGCATATGTCGGATACGTTGCATGGACTTGGTTTTCGATTGTGGGCGATTGTGAAGGAGAGTAACTACAAGTTGAGGGTCTGGGTATGACCCAAATTTCAGCCAACCGTTAGAGAAAGCAGATGACGCGTACAGTGGCGCCCATGACTGAAACGACGACTGCACGCAAGAACGTTCTGTACATCGGTGGCCATGGCAAGGTGGGGCTGTTGGCAGCGCCAAAGCTCGTCGCCGCTGGCCATACTGTCCATTCCCTCATACGCAACCCCGACCAGGCTGCCGATATTGAAGCGCTCGGAGCTACCCCTGTCTTGCGGGACCTAACCGAGATCTCCGTTGAGGACTGGGCTGAGCTCCTTGCCCAGTATGACGTCGCCGTGTGGGGCGCCGGCAACGGTGGACGCGCTGGTGCCGAAGTGACGTGGGCAGTCGACCGCGACGCCGCCCTGGCCTCCATCGCTGGGCTAGAGAAACTGGCTGCGGAGGGGAAGCGAGCACCGGCTTACGTGATGATCTCCTATGTCGGCGCCACTGAGAACACGACTGACCCGTCGGATGAGTCGTGGTATGCGTATGTCGAGTCGAAGAAGGCCGTCGATAAGAAGCTGAATTCGACGGACCTCAACTACCTCATCCTCGGCCCAGCGGCGCTCACCGAAGAGCCTGCTGGGGGCATTACTGTGCTGGACAATGATGCAGAGCGTGCCAGCAGCATGACGACTTCCCGCGAGCTTGTTGCGGACGTCGTTACCGAGGTTGTCAGTCGTGCACATTTCCCAGCGTCGCCGCTGGAGTTCATTGACGGCGAAGGCAGCGTCAAAGACATCTAGAGGCCAGAGCCCCAAGTGAAAGGTAAAGCGTGATGAGCGAGCCAGTTGAACACGGGTGAAGATTTGCTCGAATACGTGGTGAGTATTGGCCCTAGAATATGAAGCTGGTTTCGGAAGATGAAGCGGATATTGAACTTGCCGATATGGTTGGTGCTCCGTGGGACTCGTTCACCGAAGAGTAAAGCACATAGCTAGTTGTAGCCGTCACTGTGAGTGGCGGCTTTTGGCTTGGAGGGGATCTCACGTTTATTGACGATCGGTAGAATCTCTTCCGTTCCCCTCAGTGACGTTACGCCTTGTCTGTGTACAGGTGGCGGGAGAATGCTGAAAGAGCTGCGGCAGCGCCTATGGCAATCGTCCAGGCCCAGCCGGTCGCCAGATATGCAAGGGCAGTACCGAGGATGTAGATGGCTGAGTTGTTGAGTGGTGAGTTCATCGGGAAGCATCCTTTCGCACGAGCGCGACTGTGTCCCAGGTGAGGGCGACAACCGCGACCGCAAGCAGGATCCATACGATGGGACTGCTAGGGGCAACGATGTAGGCGAGAAAGAATGCCAAGACTGCGATTGTGGACATTTGAGGTCCTCCTGTCGTACTGACGCGGTGAGATCCAGTGCTCTGAGTATTC
Source organism: Corynebacterium sp. CCUG 61414 (assembly GCF_024453945.1). Lineage (NCBI taxonomy): Bacteria > Bacillati > Actinomycetota > Actinomycetes > Mycobacteriales > Corynebacteriaceae > Corynebacterium > Corynebacterium sp. CCUG 61414. Next base: position 4,277 of record NZ_JAGPYU010000006.1, on the reverse strand, counting down.
TGTCACAGCTAAGGGGTGCTTGCACCAGATGGGCCTGCGGTCAATGGCTGGTTCGATCCGATCTAAGCTGCGTAGATGCATGACACGGGGGTAAGGGGAGGGGGATGTCGATAATCACTTTCTTCTCTAAGCCTTGCCTAACTCTCATGAGTAGCTTAGGGTGAGTGAGGTAACCCTACCCTTGGATATGAGTAGCAAGGATACTTTTCAACATGATTCGTTTTTCACGTAAGACCATCGTGGCTGTTGCAGCCGCCGCAGCGATGACGCTGACCGCCTGCTCTGAAGCAGAGTCGAACAACGCGTCCACTTCGGAGACCCAGGCTAGCGCCTCCGCTACGACGACTGCCGCGGAAAACGGCACCGTGACCGTGACCGACAACTATGGCGAAAAGACTGTGCCGACTCCGCCGAAGCGCGTCGTTGCGCTCGACAACCGCACCTTCGAGCTCCTGGACTCCTGGGGTGTGAAGCCGGTTGCGGCGCCAAAGAAGTTGGTTTCGAAAGATGTTCCGGGCCTGCGAGACAATGACGATATTGCGGACATCGGCAATCACAAGGAGCCGAATCTGGAGATCATCGTTGCAGCTGACCCGGACGTAATCATCTCGGGCCAGCGTTTTGAAAAGTACGACGACGAGATTCAGAAACTTGTTCCAAACGCAGTACTCGTCGACTTCGAACCACGTGACGATGAACCCTTCGACCGTGAGTTGATCCGTCAGACCCTCGAGCTCGGCGAAATCTTCGGTAAGCAGGCCGAAGCGGAGAAAACCGTCGAAGACTTCACCAAGGCAGTACAGCGTGCTCGCGACGCATACGACCCAGCGCAGACCGTGATGGCTGTCAACGTTTCTGGTGGGGAAATCGGATATGTTGCGCCGGGCATCGGCCGCACCTTTGGCCCCCTCTTTGACCTCATCGGTTTCACTCCGGCGCTGAAGGTAGAAAACGCCTCGAGCGACCACAAGGGTGACGATATTTCTGTTGAGGCTATCGCCGACTCCAACCCAGATTGGATCTTCGCCCTTGACCGCGACGCGGCCATTAAGAAGGAAGGGGAGTCCCCGGCTGCTCTGAGCGTGCTGAGCGACTCTGCCGCACTGCAGAATGTCACCGCAGTCAAGGAGAACCACATCTATGTGGCTCCGCAGGACACCTACATCAACGAGTCCATCCTGACCTACACCGAAATCCTGAACGGCATTGCTGATCAGCTGGAGGCCGCCAAGTAATGGCGCAACCGGGTACGCGCACCCACCCCAAACTTCTTAACTGGAAGCTTGGGGTGGGTCTCGTCATTGTGATCGTGCTGCTGGCCCTGTCCTTATTGGTTGGCCAGTACGACGTTTTTCGATCAAGCGACGGCTGGGACATGTTCAAAACCACCCGCGTTCCGCGCACTATCGCGCTGGTGCTTGCTGGCGCCGCGATGGCGATGAGCGGTCTGATCATGCAGATGCTCACGCAGAACCGCTTCGTCGAGCCCACCACGACGGGTACCACCGAGTGGGCTGGCCTGGGCTTGCTGGCGTCGTACGTATTTTTGCCCGACGGCACGATCCTGCAGCGCATGATCATTTCCGTCACCTTCGCATTCATCGGGACGATGGTCTTCTTTGCGTTCCTTCGGAGGGTGACGCTGCGCTCGAGCCTGATCGTCCCGATCGTCGGCATCATGCTCGGCGCCGTTGTCAGCGCATTCTCCACGTTTTGGGCGCTTCAAACTGACCTGCTTCAGTCGCTCGGGATTTGGTTCGCTGGCTCGTTTACCTCAGTGATTTCCGGGCAGTACGAGGTACTCTGGATCGTCGTCGCGGTCGTGATTGCCGTGTTCTTCTACGCCGACCGCCTTACAGCCGCCGGCCTGGGGGAGGACGTCGCCACGAACATTGGCCTTAACTACGGCCGCATCATCTTGGTCGGAACGAGCCTCGTTGCGGTCGCAGCGGGCGTCGTGACGGTGGTCGTCGGCAATCTTCCTTTTCTTGGGCTCATTGTTCCCAACATTGTTTCCATGATGCGTGGCGACGACCTCCGCTCCAACCTTCCGTGGGTCTGCCTCCTCGGCGTAGGCATCGTCACGGTGTGCGACTTGCTGGCCCGCACGATCATCGCCCCGTTCGAGATCCCGGTGTCCGTCATCTTGGGCATCATCGGTGCGGTGGTTTTCGTCTTCTTGATCGTGAGGCAGAGTCGCCGTGCCTAAACAGCTTATCGACGCCCGCTTCGTCGGAGCCTTCCAATCCACCAAGAGCAAAACCCGCTACTGGATAATTCTTGCGTGCCTTATCATCGCCGCCGTAGGGTTTACTGCCGGTCTGTTGGCGTACGGCAACCCCATGGACTTCGGCACCACCGGATACTGGCTGATTGCGAAGCGCCGTTTGAACTCGGTTATCGCGATGGCGATTGTGGCGCTGTGCCAGGCGGTGGCGACCGTTTCGTTCCAAACGGTGACGAACAACCGCATCATTACGCCGTCCATCATGGGTTTTGAAGCCCTCTACGTGTCGATTCACACCTCGACCGTGTTCTTCCTCGGTGCCGCTGGCCTGAACAATGGATATACGCTCCAGATGTTCGTGCTGCAGCTAGTGCTCATGGTTGGCCTGAGCCTTGTGCTGTACGCGTGGCTGTTGTCCGGAAAGCACGCAAATATGCACGCGATGCTGCTGGTCGGCATCGTGATCGGTGGCGGACTCGGCAGCGTGTCGACGTTCATGCAGCGCCTCCTCACACCAAGCGAGTTCGACGTCCTCACCGCGCGGTTGTTTGGCTCCGTCAACAACGCGGATCCTGAGTACTATCCGGTCGCTATCCCACTCGCGGTCGGCGCCACAGCACTACTGGTCTTCAATTCACGCCGCCTCAACGTCCTCGCACTCGGCAGAGATGTCACCGTGAACCTCGGCGTTAGCCACCGATTCCACTCGATCTTCACATTGGTGCTGGTCTCCATCTTGATGGCGGTCTCGACCGCGCTCGTCGGGCCGATGACGTTCCTGGGGTTCCTCGTAGCGACGCTCGCGTACCAATTCTGCGATACCTACGACCACCGTTACATCTTCCCAATGGCAGTACTGCTGGGATTCTGCGTACTCAGTGGCGCCTACTTCATCATGAACCACGTGTTTTATGCGCAGGGCGTCGTGTCAATCATCATTGAGCTCGTCGGTGGCATCACCTTTTTGGCAGTCATCTTGAAGAAGGGACGCTTATGATCACGCTGAAAGAAGTCCGCAAAGACTACGGCGACGACGTCAAAATCGGACCCGTCAATATCGAGATTCCCGCTGGTGGCATCACCGCGCTCGTTGGACCGAACGGTGCGGGCAAGTCGACGCTCCTCACGATGATTGGGCGTCTCTTAGCTATCGACTCCGGCACCGTCGAAATCGGCCGTATGGACGTCACCAGCGCTAAATCAAAAGATCTCGCAAAGATCATCTCGATCTTGCGTCAGGAGAACCACTTTGTGACGCGCCTGACGGTGCGCCAGCTCGTCGGCTTCGGGCGCTTCCCGTACAGCCATGGACGTCTCACTCCCGAGGACGAGCAGATCATCTCGAAGTACATCGACTTCCTTGGTCTCCACGAACTCGAAAACCGCTACCTGGACCAGCTCTCTGGAGGGCAGCGCCAGCGCGCCTATGTGGCAATGGTGCTCTGTCAGGAAACCGACTACGTCCTTCTCGACGAACCGCTGAACAACCTCGACATCGCGCACTCTGTCGAGATGATGAAGCACCTCTATTCCGCGGCGAGGGACTTCGGTCGCACCATCATCATCGTGCTGCACGACATCAATTTCGCTGCGAAGTACGCCGATTACATCTGCGCCACCAAAGATGGCCAGATCGCCGCGTTTGGGACTCCGCGCGAAATTATGAACGACGAGTTGCTCACGCAAATCTTCAATACGCCAGTGCATGTGATTGAAGGGCCGGATGGACCACTCGCTACATATCACTAAAACATGCGTTGCGCAGGCGATTTGTGTTGTTTGTTGGTTCGTGGTTAAGTTATCCCTCGTTGCCGACGAGCGGCCTGGCCGCTTGGAGGGAATGATCAAAGTGAATAAAGTTGCTGCTTGTGGGCGGTTTTGAGTCTGGCTGGTTTGGTTGGATTTGACTTTGTGTTTACGGGTGTGTAACTTTGTTTCAGCTGCTTGACGCTGGCTCTGGTTGGGGTTGGTTGTTGGGTGTGCGGTTGTTGTTTGAGAACTCGATAGTGTGCCAATGTACTTTTTATTTTTTTGATTGCATTGACTTTTG
>NZ_JAGPYU010000005.1:0-110474 GCF_024453945.1 Corynebacterium sp. CCUG 61414 | reverse complement strand
CTCAGGTAACTGTGGGTCGGTCATGAACAAAACCTCCTATGGATTGACGTTCACAACCATCCTGGCACTAAGGGAAAACCAGGAATTTGGTGCGCGTGTCCCCCGCCCAGACACCACATTCCCGTTTTCCGCAAGACCCCCTCGGCGTTTCCCCAGGTCGTCAACTCCACGAGAGGGAATTTGGTGCACTCCCCCTCGCCTCAGTGCCAAAGGACGCAACCCCCTTTTCACGACCTGGGCCTTTACCCCCTCTCCCAACAGGAATTGCGTCCTTTGGCACTGGCACCCCAACCTCGAACATATTTTCGCCTCACGTGCCTGCCGCGTCGGGTCCCGTTCGTATCCTGATGGTTGCAACCACCAAAGAAAGGAACCCATCATGGATCAGTCATTACGCGCGCGGGCCCGCGGCGCCATGTACGGCCAGATCATTGGCGATAACCTCGGCGCGATCGTCGAGTTTTCCTCCCCCGCGCAGATTCGCTCCCGGTTCCCGGACGGCGTCCGCGAACTCACTGGTGGCGGCCCGTTCAATGTCGCACCGGGCCAGGCCACCGATGACTCGGAGCTTGCGTTGGCGCTCGCCCGCAGCATGGTGCGCTGTGGCGGGTACGAGGAAAAGGACATGTTCGAGTCGTATGTGCGGTGGGCGGCGTCGTTCCCACCAGACATTGGCAATACGTGTGCGGCTGCGCTTCGGCCGCCGTTTGAGCCGAATGCGGCCAGCAAGTCGAATGGTGCGTTGATGCGGGTCAGCCCGATCGCCATCGCGTACGCGCACGACCCGCAGCTTGCCGGTGATCACGCTCGCACCGACGCTCGCCTGACTCACCCCAACGAGTACCCGGTGGCCATCAACGGTATGTATTGTGAGGCGCTCGCCCGCACGATCAGTGGTGAGGATCCTCGCGAGGCGCTGCTCGCGGCGGCTGGGGATGAGGCGTCGACAATTAGGGAGTTCATGCAGTACCTTCCCGTGGATGTTTATAGCCATCGCATGGGGTACGTGCAGTTCGCCTGGAATATTGTGTGCTATTTCGTCGCGAACGGTGTCTCCTTCGAGGAGGACCTCGTCTCGATTGTCGGGATGGGCGGCGACACGGACACAAACGCCGCGATCGCCGGCGCGTTCTTGGGCGCGGTGTACGGGGAGGAGGGGATTCCTCGCAGGTGGCGCCAGATTATCGACGCCTACTCCACCCACAAAGCGAACCGACCCGAGGAGTTTTCCGTCGAGGGCGCCCTCGACCTGGTTGACGCTCTCCTGGCCTAGGCGCGCACCACATTCCCGTTTTTTGAGAGGGCGCCTCAGCGTTTCCCCTGGTCGCCAATTCCATGAGGGGGAATTTGGTGCGCTCCCCCTCACCTCAGTGCCAAAGGACGCAACCCCCTCTTTACGACCAGGGCTTTTAGCCCCTCCCCCAACAGGAATTGCGTCCTTTGGCACTGGAGTCCTCAGCAACTATTCGTCCGGGTTCCGGATTTCCACGTAGTCGGGGTCGTGCCAGTCGACGTTGACGTTGTCCTTGGTGTCCAACCCCTGGTCGGCTTCCTCGGGCACCTTGGCGAAGATGTTGCGGCGGGCGCGGCCGGCGCGCAGTTGGCGTTCGACTCGTTGGGCGAGGACGGTGAGTCCCCAGTTGATGAGGATCATGATGATGGCCACGACGGCCAGCGATGCCAGGAAGTTTTGGTTGGCGGATGCGCTTTGGATGCCGGAGCGGACGACTTCGACGTAGCCGATCTGGTAGCCGAGTGCGGAGTCTTTGAGCGCGATGATCATTTGGGCGATCAGGGCTGGCAGCATGGCGGCGATGGCTTGGGGCAGCAGGATGGTCCGCATGGTTTGCGGGTAGGTGAGGCCGAGTGCTTCGGCGGCTTCGGTTTGGCCTTTGGGGAGGCTTTTGATGCCGGAGCGGAGGATTTCGGCGATGACGGACCCGTTGTACATGGTGAGCCCGAAGACGACGGCGGCGAACGCCAGGTGCTTTGGCGGGGCGAGGTGGTAGATGGCGAAGAGCTGGTAGGCGAAGATCATGAGGAGGAGCACTGGGATGGCTCGGAAGATCTCGACGATGACGCCACACACCCAACGAACAAAACGATTGCGGGAGAGTCTGCCCAGGCCGAGGAGGATGCCGACGGCCAGGGCGAGCAGGATGGATGCCACTGCTGCTTTGAGGGTGCCCATGAGGCCGGGGAGGATGTAGGTGGTCCAGGTTTGGGAGTTGAGGAACGGGGTCCATTTCGCCGCGGCGAGTTGTCCGTTGGCCTGCAGTTTCCAGAAGACCCATGCGGCTATCGCGAGGCAGACGGCGAGGCTGATGCCGGTGAGGATGCGGTTGATGCGGCGGCCGTTGGGGCCGGGGACGTCGTAAAGTACTGTTGCGCGGACGCTCATTATTTTTTCACCGCCATGCGTTCGGAGAGGGCGCCAAGGGCGAGGCCGGTTGGCAGGGTGAGGATGATGAAGCCGAGTGCGAAGATCCCGAAGATGGGGAAGAGCATGTTGGCGTGGTTTTCGATGGTGGATTTCATCAGCAGCGATGCTTCGGCGACACCGATTGCGGATGCGATGGTGGTGTTTTTCGTCAGCGCGATGAGTGTGTTGCCGAGCGGCACGATGGCTGCGCGGACTGCTTGGGGGAAGATGATGCTGCTGAATGTTTGGCCGAAGCTGAGGCCGAGGGATCGGGCGGCTTCGGCTTGTCCGAAGTGGACGGTGTTGATGCCGGAGCGCAGCGATTCTGCGACGAATGCCGAGGTGTAGATGATGAATCCGAGCACGGCGAGGCGGAAGTTGTTGTCTACCAGGAACGTCGCGGACTCTCTATCGGCAAGCGTGATGCCGAGGTTTTGGTAGAGCCCGAAGGAGCAGAAGATGATGATGAGGGTCAGCGGTGTGTTGCGCACGACGTTGATGTAGAACGTCGACATCGCGCGCAGCACGGGGATGGGTGCGACTCGCATCGCGGTGAGGATCGTGCCCACGATCATGGAGCCGATTGCTGAGTAGATGGTGAGCTTGATGGTCAGCCAGAAGGCTGCCCAGAGCTGCGGGCCCAGGTCGGACCAGAGTGTGGACATGATGTTCCTGCCTTAGGGGGTCTTACTGTTCGATGAAGGAGAGGTCGCCGGGGGTGCCTGCGGAGACTGCGTCGTCGCCGCCAAGATTCTTATTGACGAGGGCGTCGAACTCTCCGGACGTTTGCAGTTCTTTGAGCGCGTTGTTGATGGCGTCGGTGCCTGCGGTGTCGCCCTTTGCCAGGCCGATGCCGTAGTACTCGTCGGTGAATGGCTTGCCGTCCTTGGTCATTTCGACGACCTTGAAGTCGCCTGGGGTTTGGGCGGAGTAGCCGAGCAGGATGGTGGCGTCGGTGGTCATGGCGTCGATGTTGCCCTGGCGGAGTGCTTCAACGCAGGAGGAGTAGGTGTCGTACTCCTGGAGCTGCACGCCTGGCAGGGCGTCTTTGACCTTCTGGGCTGGGGTGGAGCCGGTGACGGAGCAGAGGATCTTGCCGTCGAGGTCTTCGAGGCCCTTGATGTCCGTGTTGTCGTTGCTGACGAGGAGCGCCTGGTGCGTGACCAGGTATGGTCCGCCGAAGTTGACGGACTCGGAGCGGCCCTTGTTGATGGAGTAGGTCGCCGCGATGGCGCCGACCTCGCCGTTTTGGATGAGGGTTTCGCGCTGTGCGGATGGGCTTTCGCGCCAGGTGATGGTCGGTTCTGCCCAGCCGTTCGCCTTCGCGATGTGGTTGACCACGTACGTCGCCACGTCGACGTCGAGGCCGGACATGGTGCCGTCCGGGTTGCGCAGGCCGAGGCCCGGCTGGTCGTACTTGGTGCCCAGGGTGACCTGGCCGGATTCGATCTGGCCGAGGAGGTCGGTGCCTTCGCCGGCACCGCCGCCACAGGCGACGAGGGTTGCGGCAGCAGCGGAGAGCGCGGCGGTGAGTGCGGCGTAACGGATGTTCATGGTGTTGTCCTTTCGGTTAGTGGGCCAGGATTTTGGCCAGGAAGTCTTTCGCCCTGTCGGTCTTCGGGTTGGTGAAGAACTCTTCGGGGGTGGCGTCTTCGATGATCGCGCCTTCTGCCATGAAGATGATGCGGTCGGCGACGCGCCGGGCGAAGCCCATTTCGTGTGTGACCACGAGCATCGTCATCCCCTCGTTGGCGAGGTTGGCCATGACATCAAGCACTTCATTGACCATTTCGGGGTCGAGGGCGGAGGTGGGCTCGTCGAAAAGCATGACTTTGGGTGACATGGCGAGCGCCCGCGCAATCGCGACGCGCTGCTGCTGCCCACCCGACAGTTGCGCCGGGTACTTGTCCGCCTGATTCGCGATGCCCACGCGATCCAGCAGCTCAATCGCCCGCTTCTCGACGTCCCCCTTCCCCTGCTTCCGCACCTTCAACGGACCAAGCGTCACGTTGTCCTTGATGGTCAGGTGCGGGAACAAGTTGAAGGATTGGAACACCATCCCGACGTCCGCCCGCAACTTCGCAAGGGCCTTGCCCTCCTCTGGCAGCGGGACTCCGTCGATGGTGATGGTGCCTTCGTCAATCGTTTCGAGCCTGTTGATCGTGCGGCACAGCGTCGACTTCCCCGACCCCGACGGCCCGAGCACCACCACTACCTGGCCTTTCGGCACAGTAAGGTTGATGTCTCGGAGCGCGTGGTAGTCGCCGAAGTGCTTCTGTACGCCCGCTAGGTCAATCATGGCTTCACTGGAGCTATTGCCCGACCCACTCTGGGCAGTGAATGTGCTTTGTGTCATAACGGGCACGTTAGTGGCCTGGCCCACACTTTGTATAGTTCTTGGGTGCTTTTCGCCCGAAAGTTCACCCCCACTGCCTGAACTGCGCGCCACATCCCTTCCGGTTCGCAGCCGACCTGGGCTTTTGTTCTCACCCCCACCGCCCCGGCGCACCACATTCCCGTTTTCCGCCAGACCCCCTCGGCGTTTTCCCAGGTCGCAAATTCCGAGCGAGGGAATTTGGTGCCCCCTCACCTCAGTGCCAAAGGACGCAACCCCCTTTTCACGAACTGGGCTTTTACCCTCTCCCCCAACAGGAATTGCGTCCTGTGGCACTGGCTCCCTTAAAGAGCTCCTAGAACGGCAGCTTCGGCGCCAATGCGGGGAAGACCACCGTCACGAGCGCGGCCGCGCCGAGCGCTACTGCGAGGAAGATCCCGGCGAGTGGGCCAGCGACGCTGAGCCAATCGCGCATCTCTGCTGGGCTCACATCTTTAATGCTACTTCCTTCGCTGTTGCCGATTGACCCGGTCTGCTTTGGTCCAGTCTGCTTTGGACGTGGGCTTCGGACTACTCTCCCCTTGTAGTCCTCGCGCTGAGAGCAGGCTTTCAGGGCAGGCTCGAAAGCGCGAAGGAACTTGAGCTGGGAGTTGAGCTGTTTAAGTTGTTGTTCGTCGGCTGTGCCGATGGTGGTGGCGTCGAGAAGTTCGGAGCGCTGCTTGGTGAGTGCGGTGACCTCCTGATCGAGGAGCGCCAGCTTTTCGGATGCTTCTTGTGGCGTTACCAGCGCGAATGCCTCGCGTAACCCATCCTCCGAAAGTGCTTTCTTGGGTGCGATGGTGCTTGCTTTGAGGCTGGGAAGTTCGTCGTCGAACAGGGTGAACGTGCAGGTGCCATTCCGGTACTCAACGTTCGCTGCGTGTGCTGGTGTTGCGGTCGTAGCCAACAGGGCTACGGCGGTTGCGGAAGTAATGATTCGCTTCATGTGGTGTCCTTTCCTGTCGGGGAACCTGATGGTTCAGGTTCTTCAAGAGTTTGACGCTGCGTCGCGCGCTTTGGTTCCATCGCGTCTTTGACTAGCTAGGCGTGGGTTAGTATTTCGGTATGCTTACCCGCTTTGAAGTTGATGGGTTTAAGAACCTGCGCAACCTAGCTATCGACCTCGGCCCATACACCTGTGTCGCCGGGGCGAATGCGATTGGTAAATCTAATCTTTTCGATGCTCTCCAGTTCCTAGCGCTCACTGGGTCGCGGACGTTGAATGAGGCTGCCATCAAGATCCGGGGCAATGGCGGCGACGTGCGCGATATTTTCGCGCCGGGTGGCAAGATGTCGTTTGCTGCGGAGATGATTACGGAGAAGGAGTTTGAGGATTCCTTCGGCAAGTCGATTACTGCTGATCAGACGTATCTCCGGTATGAGGTTGATCTTGAGCTGCGGGACGTGACTGTTGGCAACAATAGGAACGTTTCCAGCATTGTTGTCACCCGTGAGGAGCTGAAACCGCTTACGAAGGCGGATGCTCGAGAGAAGCTGGGTTGGGCAAAGAAAAGCTTTGTTGAGTCTGCGATCGTGGGCGGACGTCGAAAAGCGTTTATTGAGACGAGTGAGCAGGAACGACAAATCCATGTGCGGCATGGAAGTCAGGGAAGGCCGTCGTTGGTGTCGCTGAGCGGGGATGCGCCGGCCCGTACTGCGCTGTCGGTGTATGGGCAGCAGGACCAGTATCCGGTGATTATGGCGGCGCGCCGGGAGCTGGATGCGTGGATGTACCTTTCCCTTGAGCCGAGCGCCATGCGCGCGCCGAGCGAGGCGTTGGCTCCCGACTTTATTAGTGCGAAGGGCGGGAACCTGCCGAAGACGTTGGATCGTCTTGTGGGGCAGTCGCCGGATCATGATGTGCTTGCGGAGCTTGCTGATGTCGTCGGAGATCTTGTTGATGTACGCAGCGTTACGGTGGACTTTGACGAGGCACGCCAGGTGTTTACGCTGCAGGCGCAGGTCGGTAATGGCGGTGTGGTGTCTGCCCGTTCTCTTTCTGACGGGACGCTGCGCTTCCTGGTCCTAGGCACGATCTTGCTTGACTCCGGTGGGAGCCGCCTGATCTGTTTCGAGGAGCCTGAGAACGGCATTCACCCGTTGAAGATTCAGGCGATGTATTGGCTGTTGCACGATTTGAGCGTGGACCCTGAGGAAGCAATCGGGTCGGAGAATCCGCTTCGTCAGGTCATCGTGAATACCCATTCACCAGCATTTTTAGCGCTGCACAAGGACAATTTTGACGAGCTGTTGCTGGGGTCGAAGGATCCGATGAATGGCTCGCTGGTCCTCACCCCGGTGGTGGCGGAGGGGAGCTGGAGGAAGTCGAAGGTGAAGGCTTCGGCTGCGAACGTTGAGGAGCTTCTTCGCGAGTCGTTCCCGGAGCTCAGCTTCCGTGAGCTCTTTGTGGCAGACGATGAGGGGGATCGATGAGTAGTCCACTGTACTGTTTGCTCGTTCGCGAGGGCACCAGCGACGATGGCTTGATGAGCCCGCTCAAGGCGCTCCTCATCGATCTCGGATTCGGGGCTGACTCCCAAATTGTTGCTCAGCCTTTCGCGGGGTCGAAGCGCACGGCTGATGTCCTTCAGCTCATCATGGATGAGGGCCAGACGCCTGACATTGTTTTTGTTCATCGGGATGCAGACAATGACGGCTATGAGCGCCGTGAGCTTGAAGTCCACCAGGCGTCCGAAGAGGTCAGCCCGGAGTTCGCGGTTGTTCCCGTTGTGCCGGTGAAAATGACTGAGGCGTGGGTGCTCCACGCACTGCACAGTCCGCAGTATCAGGCACAGCTGGGGATCAACATTCCTGCGAAGGATCTGCCAGCCAGGAAAACTATCCCGAATATCGCGGCGAAGGATCGGCTAAAGCAGCTTCACGACGCCCACTTCGCCACCCGCGGGCGCCGGAGGCGAAAGCACGATTCCCGCTTCACGACGGACCGGTCTCGCTGGGTCGAGGCACTCACCGATGTGAGCTTCTTGGAGGGGTGCGAGTCCTTCGAACGCGTGCGTGATGAGATCCTCAGCGCACAAACAGGCCTCTAGCCTCACTCACTCCCGATGGGACACCACATTCCCTCCCTGACACTTGCCGACCTGGGCTTTTCCAAACCCGGCTGCCAGAATCCAGGAATTTGGTGCGCTCCCCCTCACCCCAGTGCCAAAGGACGCAACCCCTTCTTCGTGACCTGGGCTTTTACCCCCTCTTCAAACAGGGGAATTGCGTCCTTTGGCACTCGCCCCCCAAAAAAACTAGATCTCGAACCCCTGCCGCCGCGCGACATCGAGGGACCCGTCCTGTGGCATGGCGTGCGTCGGCAACCCTGCGCGGACTTGGCGGAAGAAGTTGTCGGACCTGCGGTTGGCGTCTCGGAGGTCGTAGTAGGTGGTCATCTCCTGGTCGTATTCCCCCAGCGCCTCGGACCAGCTCGCGGGGGCCTGGTAGGTGTTTTCCATGACGCGCAGCCGCGCCGGGATGCGCGGTTTGAGCTGTGGTTCTTGGCCGGGCCACCCCAGGGTCAGCCCGACGACTGGGAAGGTAAAGCGTGGCAGTTCCAGCAGGTCAACGACGGCTTGGAGGTCGTTGTGGATGTTGCCGAGGTAGTTGGCGCCCATCCCGAGTGACTCCGCAGCGTTGACTACGTTTTGGGCCATGAGGCAGGCGTCGGTAAATCCTTCGACGAAGGGGCGGGTGTGCCCGGCGGCTGAGGGGTCCTCCAACAGTGCGGCGTTGCGAGCGGTGTCCACGATGAACAGCAGGTAGACGGGCGCGCGCCCGACGTATTCCTGCTGCCCGATCTCGGCCAGCCTTCGCTGCAGGTCGTCGTCGGTGACGTGGATGATGCTGGCTTGCTGCAGGCCGCGCGAGCTGGCGGTGCGCATCGCGACCTCGAAGAGCTGGTCCAGCACCTCCTTATCGACGCCCCTCCGCTCAAACTCGCGGATCGTCCTGTGCTGTAGTTGGTGTTCGATGGTGTGGTTCATGCCCACACGCTACTTGAAATCGGCTACCCGAGCTCCTCTCGAAGCACATCGCGAACGATTTCGGCGACGTGCTGCGCCTGGGTGCCCGTGCCCTGCTCGACTTGGGTGCGGCAGGAGAATCCGTCGGCGACGACGGGCCCGTCGTGTTCCCTCACGCGCGGGAACAGCTCGCGTTCTCCCAGTTCCAGCGACATTTCGGCGTGGCCGTCTTCGAAGCCCCAGTTACCGGCGAGGCCGCAGCACCCGGTTTGGATCTGTTCCTCGTCGTAGCCGAGCGCCGCCAGGATCAGGGAGGACTGCTGTGGGTCGCCGAGTGACTTCTCGTGGCAGTGCACTTGGGTGAGGATGCTGCCGCTGTGCTTGCGCACCTTGCCCTCGGCGACGAGCTCCTGGATCTTCGGGGCGACGATTTCGGCGAAGGTGTGGGTGGCTTCGGCGAGTTCGCGGACGGCGGGGTCGGCGGTTTGGGTGGTGGCGTCGTGTTGCAGCATGACGGTGCACGACGGCTCCAGCGCGACAACCTGCAGCCCTTGGTCGAGGTACGGCTTGAGCACATGCGCGGAGTGCTCGAGCACGCGCCGCGTCATCGCGAGTTGGCCGGTGGAGTGCCAGGTCAGGCCGCAGCACACGAAGCCGTCGGGGATGATGACTTCGTAGCCGAGCATCTCCAGCGTTTCGACGGCCGCTCGCGCCGGGCCGGTGTTGAGTTTGTTGTTGAAGCTGTCTGGCCACAGCACAATCCGCTCACGCGAAGCTCCCGAACCAGCAGCCCCCGAACGCTTCCGCGCCCACTTCTGCAGCGACTCGGGTGCGAAGCTGATGAGCGGCCGCCCGGTGTCGACGCCGCCGAGTTTCGCGATGGCCGTCGAGACGCCGGGGGCGTGGAGAGCCCAGTTCGTGATGCGTGGCACGAGCGGGAGTTTGTGGGCGATGTGGCTGAGGATTGGCAGCCAGCCCATGAGGTAGTGGACGCGTGGGCGGACGCGGCCGGCGTAGTGGTCGTTGAGGAACTCTGCTTTGTAGGTGGCCATGTCCACGTTGACGGGGCATTCGGAGGCGCACGCTTTGCAGGAGAGGCACAGGTCGAGGGCGGTGGTGGCGTCGTCACCTGTGATGGTTTCGCCGCGGAAGAGTTCGGAGAGGATGCGGGCGCGGCCGCGGGTGGAGTGGATTTCGTCGTGGGTGATTTGGAAGGAGGGGCACATGGCGCCGTCCATGGAGCGGCAGGCGGAGACGCCGACGCAGCGGTTGACGGCGTCGGTGAAGCTGCCGTTGTCGCGTGGGAAGAGTTGGACGGGTGTGATTTCGTGGGTGCGTTGGGCGGGTTCCATGCGCAGGCCGTCGGTGACGGCGTCGGCCCAGACGAGGACGCCGGGGTTCATGATGCGCTGCGGGTCGAAGAGCAGTTTGAATTCTTCGAAGATGGCGCGCATTTCGGGGCTGTACATGGTGTGCAGCAGGGATGAGCGTGCGCGGCCGTCGCCGTGTTCGCCGGACAGGGACCCGCCGTGCTCGGTGACGAGTGCGGCGGCGTCGTTCATGAAGTTGTTGAAGTTGGTGATGCCCTCTGTTGAGTGGAAGTCAAAACTGATGCGGACGTGGACGCAGCCTTCGCCGAAGTGGCCGAATGGGATGCCGCGGTAGCCGTAGGTGTCCATGAGGGCGTAGAGTCCGCGCAGGTAGCTGGCCAGGTTTTCGGGTGGTACGGCGGAGTCTTCCCAGTTGGGCCAGGCTTCGCCGCCGTCGGGGAGGCGGGTGACGGTGCCTGCGGAGGCTTCGCGGATGCGCCACAGCGCGCGGGCTTCGGCGTGGTCGCTGACGACGACGGCGCCGGTGTGTTCGACGGTGGTGGTGAGTGCTTCGGCGGCGGCGATGGCTTCCTCGAGGGTGTTACCTTCGGTTTCGCAGTAGAGCCAGCCGCCGGCGTGGGGTTGGCCGGGGAGGTTCTCGCCGGCGTGTTCTTGCCCGTTTTTGCTGCGCAGCGCGTCGAGGAGGTCGCCGCCCATGCCTTCGATGGTGGCGACGCCGGGTTGGCGCAGTTTGGGGGCGGCGTCGGCGGCGGCGAAGACGTCCGCGAAGGACAGCACGGCGAGTGCGGTGTACTTCGGCTTATCGACGAGCCTCACGGTCATCCGCGTAATCACCCCGAGGGTGCCTTCGGACCCGGCGATGGCTTTGGCCATGTCGGTGCCCAGGTAGTGCAGTCCGTACCCGGAGACTTGGCGGGGGAAGCGCCCGAGTTCCCGCTGGATGATCTCTTGGTTTCGGGTGTAGAGGTCGGAGAGGGCGTCGTGAAGTGTGGGGTCGTCGCAGCCGTCGGCGCTGAAGGTGACTTCCCTGCCGTCGGCGAGGGCGAGTGTGATGTCGACGAGGTTGTCGGCGGAGGTGCCGTAGGCGACGGAGTGGGAGCCGCAGGCGTTGTTGGCCACCATGCCGCCGATGGTGCAGCGGGAGTGGGTGGATGGGTCGGGACCGTAGGTCAGGCCGTGGGGTGCGGCGGCGTCGCGGAGTTGGTCGCAGATGACGCCGGGTTCCACGGTGGCCGTTTTGGCCTCGGGGTCGATGTTGAGGATGCGGTTGAAGTAGCGGGAGGTGTCGATGACCAGGCCGTCGCCGATGGCGTTGCCCGCCACGGAGGATCCACCACCACGCCCCACGATGGACCAGCCGCGTTCGCGTGCGTAGGCGATGCCGTCGAGCACGTCTTGTGTGCTGCTGGGTTCGAGTACTGCCGCCGGGACGCGTCGGAAGAGTGATGCGTCAGAGGAGTAGGCGGCCCGGGTCGGCATGTCTTTGCGGAGCTTGGCCCGGATGGCGTGTGGCGTGGTGTTCATGCGTGTCCTCTGTTATTCTGCGCTGTTTTCGTCGCGGTGCTCGTGGAACTGCACTTCTTTGTCGCGTTTGCGTTGTTCGCGTTGTGCTCGGAGCGCTTCTGGGCGGTAGCCGAGCACGAATGCGGATACTGCACAAAGTGTAGCTGCGCCGAAGACCCATGGCGCGAGCGCCGCTTTGGCGCCGGTGATGGTGTCGCCGCTGCCGGTGACAAGGCCGACTGCCTGCACACCGACGAGTGCGAGCCCGCCGAGGAGGAACGCGGCGAGGAAGAGGTAGAACAGGATGTAGAAGAGTTTGAAGATTGGGTTCATGGTTTTACACTCCTGGTACGTAGACGGGGACCAGTCCCATGCCGACGAGCCACGCCAGCAGGATCATCGGCAGGACAAAGTAGATGATGAGCGGGATGAACATCTTGGTCGGGTTGGCTTCCGCCATCGCGGCCGAGAGGTAGATCGGCGCGCCCACGGGTGGCGACGCCCCCTCCGTCGAGGTGCACAGCAGGGTGACGACGATCGCTACCGTCGGGTCGATGCCCACCGCGGTGAGCGCCGCGACTGCCGGGGCACCGATGGCGGCTGCCGTCGCGGTGGAGGATAGCGGGGTTGCCACGACGACGGCGAGCACGCCGACGACGAGGATCATGACCCACTTCGGCAGGTCCATTGCCCCAAGCGTGTTGGAGAGCTGGTCGCCCACACCGAGTTCCTCCATGATGGACGCGGCCGCGAGCGCTGCGAACAGCGAGATGCCGACGGTGGCGAAGCTCGGTAGGTCACGGACGATTTGCGCCCTGAACTGGGCGTTGTTGCGGCGGATGCGGCCGGCGCCCTCGATGAGGGCGATGAGCGTGATCAACACCGGAACCCACACGATGATGGAGATGGCCTTGATGCCGTCCTCGCCGACGCCGGTGGAGTTTTTGAACCAGTTGGCCAGCGGGCCGATGGTGAGCAGCACCGGGATGATGATGCCGAGGAAGATCGACGGCGAGCGCCACCCCTGCGCCCACGCCTGCCCGAACGGCACGATCTGCTCCTTCGGGGTCTTGGGGATGCGGTCCTTCTTGGTCCAGAAGAACACGACCGCCAGGCGGTACAGCACTGCGTACGCGCCGGCGCAGGCCAGCGCCACGTACACCTGGCTTGCCGACGACGCCGCAGCCGCCGGCATCGCCAGAATGATGAACATGGTGGAGTTCGGCGGCAGCGCCACGCCCAGGCCGGAATTACCGGCGACCAGCGTCGCTGCCCTGTTGGAGGAGAAGCAGGTCTGCTTCATCCACGGGATGGTCACGGAGCCGACCGTGGCGGAGTTGCCAGCGGTCGATCCCGCGATGAGTCCCATCATCGCCGAGGCCAGGGTGGACACGTAGCCCGCCCCGCCGCGCAGCCGACCAAAGATCGAGTTCAGGATGGTAATTAGCCTGTCAATCAAGCCCGTCGACTGCACAATGATCCCCATGAACACGAACGCCATACCGGCGAACGTGACCTCCGAGGAGACGGCCTTTTTAATTCCCAGCCACAGCAGCTCTGGCGCCCTCGTTCCGCCGACGAGCGCCACGCCGACCAGGCCGATCAGCAGCGCTTCTGCAATATTGCGCTTTAGCAAAACATTGAACACAACCGTGATCGCGATGAACACTATCAACGCAACGATGCCCATGTTCACTCCCTTCAACTCCAATTAGTGACGCGGCACACATTACGCGCTGCATGTTGCTGTAGCTACAAAATCCAACTAATTATCGACGCCCCTCCTCCCCCATCAACGCAAAAACCCGGGCGGGTGCGTTGTTGCACCCACCCGGGTTTGACCCCCGGTAGCGGTAATCCTTACTTCGCCGGCACGTTCACTTCGGCCAGGTCGGAGCCGTCCGGGTTATCGATGCTGACTTCCCACTGCAGTACGCCGTTGTCTTCGTCGAGTTCGGCGGAGTCGAGGATGCCGTCGTGCTGGCTCAGGGCGTCCTTGATGGCGTCTTCAATGGCGACGGTTGCCTGGCCCGCCTTCGCGACGTCCTCGGCGTCCTGCTCGGACTCCTTTTCCATCACGTGGTTGCCGTCGACATGCAGCTCAACGATCTTGTCCTCTGCCGCGACCTTGACCTCGAAGGTGTTGGTGTTGTTCTCGCGGTCGATGGCAATGACGGTGCCGAATGGTCGCGCCGCCTCAATCGCGTCGTACGCGGCGTCGTTGGTGGCCTCGCCCGCGCTTTCCGACGCTACGCTGGTCGCCACCGTGGTCTCCGGAGCCTCCGTCACGGTCTTCGTCGCTGGTGCCTCGTCCGTGCCGTTCGAGCAGCCTGCGAGCAGTGCCGCCGCGGCCAAGACTGTCAGTGTGCGTTTCATGATTGCTCCTTCGTTCGGGTTCAGAAAGCCCCCACACTACCTGTTTTGGAGGTAGAGTGTCGCACAACAAAGGTTCACAAACGCGGAGGAAATTCACCATGACCGATGTGGAAAAGATTGAGCGCGACACGCTTCTACCTGCATATTTCGGAGAGTTCGGCGGACAGTACGTGCCCGAGCCGCTCTACCCGGTGCTCGATCAGCTCGAGCGCGCGTTCGTGGACGCCCGCGAGGACAAAGAGTTTCTCGACGAGCTCTCGCGCCTCCAAGCGAAGTTCCTCGGCCGACCGACTCCGGTCTACGAGTGTGCCAACCTGCCGAGGGTTGGGGCGTCGAAAATTTTCCTGAAGCGTGAGGACCTCGCGCACGGCGGCGCCCACAAGGGCAATCAGGTGCTGGCGCAGGCGCTGCTCGCGAAGCGGTTGGGCAAGAACCGCCTCATCGCGGAGACCGGCGCCGGCCAGCACGGCACCGCCACCGCCATGGTCGCAGCGCTGATGGGTATGGAGTGCACGATCTACATGGGCGCGCAGGACGTCGCCCGCCAGCAGCCGAACGTGCGCCGCATGCGCCTGATGGGCGCGACTGTCGTCCCCGTCACCAACGACACCGGCGGCTCCATGTCCAACGCCATCGACATCGCCCTGCAGGACTGGGTCGAGCACATCGACTCCACCCACTACGTCCTCGGCTCCGCCTGCGGCCCCCACCCATTCCCGACCCTGGTCAAGGAGTTCCAGGCCGTCATTTCGCGCGAGTCCCGCCAGCAGATGCTTGAGGACACCGGCCGACTCCCCGACGCCGTCATCGCCGCCGTCGGCGGCGGCTCCAACGCCATCGGCGCCTTCGCCGAATATCTGAAGGACGAGCCCGGCAACGCCGACGTCAAACTCATCGGCGTCGAACCCGCCGGCGAGGGCCTGGACACCGACCGCCACGGCGCGCCGCTCAACCACGGCAAGCTGGGCATCCTGCACGGCTCCCGCTCCTACATCGTCACAGGTCAGGACGGCGAAGTCCTCCCAGAGTCCTTCTCCGTCTCCGCGGGCCTGGACTACCCGGGCGTCGGCCCCGAGCACGCCTACCTCCGCGAGATCGGCCGCGCCCAGTACGTCGCCGTCACCGACGAAGACGCCCTCCAGGCCTTCCGCCTGCTCTCCCGCTACGAGGGCATCATCCCCGCCCTCGAGTCCTCCCACGCCCTGGCCTACGCCCTGAAGCTCGCCGAAGTCGCCGACGCCGACGGCCACGAGCTCAACCTCCTGGTCAACCTGTCCGGCCGCGGCGACAAGGACCTCGACTACGTCTACAACATCCTCGGCGACCAACTCTTCGACGACCCCGAGCAAGCCCCCATCGGCGACCTCCACATCAGCGAGGTCCTCGCCTCCATGACCAGCTCCTCCAACGAACGCGAGGCCGGCCACACCGTCGCCCACTAGTTTTGGGCTGTTTGCTGTGACGTTTGGGCCCCTTCGCTGCTAGCGTGGGGGCCTTTTTCTTTGCTTTCGGCGTGCCTGTGAGTTGCCTGTGCGTTCCCCGTGCACCACTTTCGGTTTTGGCCATTGCGGCGACCTGGGCTTTTCCACGCGGCCCCTCCTAAAACCCTGGAATCTGGTGCGCGCCTCCTCGCAGCAGTGCCAAAGGACGCAATTCCATCTGCCGGATCAGGCAAAAGCCCAGGTCGTGAAAAAGGGGTTACGTCCTTTGGCACTCACCCTGCCCGCGAAGACACCACATTCCTTCCCGCCCAACCTGCGACCTGGTCTTTTGCCCAGGCGCCCTCCCGAAATCCTGAAATCTGGTGCGTCCAACCCCCTCACCAACGCAAAAACCCGCACCCCCAGCCACGAAAGCTAGGGGTGCGGGCTCAAACCCATTTGCAATTATGCCCGTGGAAGGACTGCGAGCGGTAGCACGTCGATGCCGGTGGCAACGCCGTTGTTCTCGTCGCGGAACCACGTGCGGATTTGGTTGATCAACTGCATCATGTGGGTCCCTCCTTTCAAAGTGTGAAGGTTGTTAACCTTCTGTTCACGTTGAGGTAACTCTAGGGCCACAAAATTAGTTTGTCAACACCCACTATTGGCGTGTCGCAGGTATTTCTGGAACGAGCCCCGGTGGCCAGCACACTCATTTCCCCAGGCTTGAGCCGAAGAGCAACAACTCGTTTATGGTGGGGTATGACATGAAGCAACCCAATGCCTCCATGTCAGCGTAAAGGCGAAGCCCCTCACCCGCCGCCAAGCAAAGTGAAGGGCTTCGTGAGACTAGTTAGTCGGCCAACCGGTCAGCTCGCGGACAACATCCGCGAGCAGTTTGGCCACTAACGCCATAAAGGTCCGGATCGTAATCGCACCGATTGCTATCCGGGCCTTTCCCTGATTCTCGGGCAATCAGGCTCTACGGCTGAACCGCAGAAATACCCCGATCCATTCAAAGCGTGGGATTAGAAGCGTGCGATGCAGGTCGCGCATTCGCACCGGCCCGGGTCGATTTTCGGCGACCAGCGTCGCACTCCTTTAGCACCTCGACCGGAACGAAAACCTACAAGAACGGGTACGGGTCCCACCCGGTGAAGTATTCGATCCGTTCGCGCGCGATCAACAGGATCGCGGCGACCACGGCCACGAGCACAATCGCCAGGAACACCCACCCAACGACCCGCCGCACCCCGCTCGCCGCAGTGCCGTCTTCAGCGGGGGAGAGGAAGTGGATGCTCATCGAAAACAGGGTGGGCAGTCCGGCGCCGAGGAGCAGGCCTACGCCGAGGACCATGAGTAGTGATTTCAGCATTGGTGTCTCCTATTTGCCCAGGTGGTGGTTGAGTCCGTGGGTGGTGTCGACGATGTGTGCGGGTCCGGTCGGGCCGGTTTGGGGGCCTTCGGGGCCGTCGATTGGGTCCCAGTCGTCGTTGACGTTGTCGCGGTGCACAGGCTGCAGTTGCGCGCGGTAGAACATGTAGCCGCCGCCGATTGCGAGGATGACGGTGAGGAGGATGCCGCCCCAGACGAGGTCGCCTCCAATTGTCGACGCCCACTTCGCCACCCACCACGTGACGAAGGAGATGGCTGCCGCGATCGGCAGTGTGGTGATCCAGGCGAGCGCCATCCTTCCGGCGACTCCCCAGCGCACCTCACCCTTTGGGCCCGTGAGCCCGGAGCCCATGATGGAGCCGGTGGCGACGTGGGTCGTCGATAAGGCCATGCCGAGGTGGGAGGAGGTCAGGATGATTGCTGCGGAGGATGTTTCGGCGGCGAGGCCCTGTGGCGGGTGGATCTCGACGAGCCCTTTGCCCAGTGTGCGGATGACGCGGAACCCGCCCGAGTAGGTGCCGATGGCGATTGCCAGGGCGCACGCTGCTTGGATCCAGAAGGGCATGGTGTGGTCGGCGTCGAATTGCCCGGCGGCGACCATGGCGAGGAAGATGACGCCCATGGTTTTCTGGGCGTCGGACGTGCCGTGCGCGAGCGCGACGAGCGACGCGGTGCCGACCTGCCCCCAGCGGAAGTAGGTGTCGCGGTGTTCGTGTTCGGCGTTGGCGGTGAGTCGGTAGACCAGCCACGTCGCGACGGCCGCGATGATCCCCGCGACGAACGGCGCGAACACGGCCGGCAGGATGATTTTGTCCAGGACGCCTTCCCACACGACGCCTCCCCACCCGATTGCCGCGATCGCAGCACCAATCAGCCCACCGAACAGCGCATGCGAGGACGATGATGGAATCCCGTATAGCCACGTGAACAGGTTCCACATGATAGCGCCGGTCAGCCCGGCGAACACCACGAGCAGCAGCTTTTCGGATTCGATGGTGTTGGACAGGTCGAACCCGTCCAACTTCACGATGCCACTCGCCACCGTCTTCGCCACCGCCACCGACAGGAACGCACCTATTAAATTAAGGACGCCCGCGAGCGCCACCGCCGTTTTCGGCTTGAGCGCCCCCGTCGCGATGGATGTGGCCATCGCGTTCGCCGTGTCGTGAAAACCGTTCGTGAAGTCGAAGAACAGTGCCACAGCGATAATCAGAATCAGAAGGATAGTGATACTCACAACCTGGCATTATTCTCCTCCCCCGCCGGGAATGAAACTCTTTTCCACTTTTTACCTATTGTTCACCTCCCACCAGGCCTTTTCCCAGAGCGTCCGCCGGTTGTTCACCTTCTGGGGGCTGGCGTGGGGGTGTGTTCGTGTTAGAGTCTGTGCCAATGAGGACACGCCGAGGTTGGGGAGGTGTACCGTGAACGATTCCGCTGCGTACGTTCCGTTTCCGACGTTTGCTGAGTGGTCCAACCAGGCGAATGGGCATGGGGCGTTTGAGCGACTTGCTGCCGAGTTTCGTCGTTTCGGCGCGGAGCAGCGTGCTCGCTATTCGCGTGAGTCGACGCGCTTTGCTGCCGTCGATACGAATGCGATTGAGGGGGTGTTTCGTTCGGATCGTGGTTTTACGTATTCGGTGGCGAAGCAGGCGCATGGTTGGGAATCTGCGATGGAGGAGCGCGGTGTCCATGTGCGGCCGTCGTTTGAAGCGGCGATGGACGGCTACAACTTGGCGCTTGATGTGGCTACGGGCTGCTGGCCGTTGACGGAGGCGTTGATCCGTCGCCTGCACGAAACGATCATGGCGAGCCAGAAGCAGCCGCTGCAGCGTGGCGTGTATAAGTCGCAGCAGAATTCCCCGGTGCGTCCGGATGGTTCGCAGCACGTGTACGCGTCCCCGGAGGAGACGCCGAGTGAGATGCGGCGCCTGGTGGAGCAGTGCCGTTCGGATGCATTTGAGGCGGCGCATCCGGTGGTACAGGCGTCGTATGTGCATTATGCGTTTGTGTGCGTGCACCCGTTTGCTGATGGCAATGGGCGTGTGGCGCGCGCGTTGGCGTCGGTGTTTTTGTACCGGGATCCGGGTATCCCCCTTGTAATTTTCGACGACCAAAAGCACCACTACTATGACACCCTCGAGAGCGCCGATGCGGGTGTGTTCCGCCCGTTCATCGATTTCATTGAGCAGCGAGCGATCGACACGATGAACGTCGCGATGCTCGAACTCGGCGGCACGGACGACGTCGATTCCGCCCTCGCCGACCTCGGCGATGCCCCCGCGCTCCGCCTCGCGGACACGGTGTTCACGGAGCTCGAGCGCCAGTTCGGTGCACTCCAGCACCACCCACTTTTCGACGCCACCATCGCCCGCACCTGCACCACCCCAACCTGCGCCGATACCGGCTACCTCCCCGTCATTGCCGACGCCGACGGCTTTTCCTTCTCCCTCACGCCGACCTCATCTTCCGGCTCCCAAGTGACCGCGAACTTTAGCGTGTTCGCCGACCCGCAGGCTACCGATCGTCCCGAATACATCGTGACTTGTACGTATGCGCAGCCATCTGGTCGTCCTGGTCCACGGAACCTGGAAGTGTTTCGTCGCGAGCTCACCCCGGACATCAGCCTGAGCCTGACTGCCCGCATCCGCGCCTGGTCGGCAGCCGTACTCGCCGACGCGGTGCGGGCGTTCAAGGGTTAGCTCGCCCCTGTTAGCTCACCACGGCAACCCCACAAACACGAACGGCACGACCTCTGTGCATTCAAAGCGTTCGATTAGAAGCGTGCGATGCAGGTCGCGCTTTCTCACCCAGCCCGGCCGATTTCCGCTGACCTGCATCGCACTCCTTAAAGCGCACGCTTTTAACCCGGCTCGAGGGGCACCCGAAGTACCAGAGTGGCTAAGAGGGCTTCCTGAACATTAGCTGTGCACCACAATCCCCGACGTGACGGCAGTGACCTGGGCAAATAGAACGTCGGCAAACAGGAAACCCGGATTTTGGTGCGCCACCGGCCAAACCCAAGCCGGAACACGAAAAACTCCCCTACCAGCACCCTGGAGGGGAGTTTGTGAAGTGTATTAGAACTTCAGCAGGCCTACCTGCTTCGCGCCGAAGGCCAGTGCGCCCAGGCCGGTTGCCGCGACGGCGATCCAGGTGATGATCCAGCCTGCCTACGTAGCCTTATATGCTTCCTCGCCTGAGGATCCGGCCTTGAGTGAGCCGGCAGCCATCTTGCCAGCACCTTCCGTGTTAGGGACGGGGCCAGTTCCATTGACGGCCCAAAGGCCAATGAGTTTACCTACTTCATACGCAACGTCCTGTTCTTCCGCCTGTGCTGGCGCTGCTGCGAGGGACATGGCGGTTGCGGCAGCGAGGGTTGCTGCGGTGATGCGCTTCATTGCGTTCTCCTAGTTGGTGTCGTGAATTACTTGTGGGCAGTTTGTGGGTTTAGCGTGGCAGCGGGATGGTGCCGGCAGGGAGGACACCCGCAGCCTGTGCAACCAGGCCGATGATGCCCAGGCCACTTGCGGCGACTGTTGCCCAAAGCACGAACCAGCCGAACTGAGTCCAGTTGTAGGCGTCCTCAACGCTTGAGCCCGCGTTCGTCGAGCCGTTGATCGTTTTTAGGGACGATGCAATTGCGCCTTCAGTGTCTGGGATGAAAATCTCGGCGTTTGCTGGCGCAGCGGAGATGCCTCCGGCAATGGACGCTGCGGCGACCGCAACGGCGATAGTGCGCTTCACGTTCATAGGAACTCCTCAGTGAATTAGTGGGAAAAATACAGATCGCCTTTATTTAACCCCCCAATCATTTGTCAAGTTTGGGCCGGTCAGCGGCCGAGCCTAAAGATCGCCGTCAGCCCCGCCCGCGCGCGCAAAATACCACTCTCCAGCCATTCATTGGTGTGACTTTTCTCAGGTAATTAGTTTCTGAATAAATATTTAATTTGCCTATTTCAAACTTAAGATAGATAAATATATGACATACCGCTAAGGAGATTCTTATGGCATGGGTTTTACTTGCCGAACTTGCGGTAATGCTGGCGTGCATCTGGTTGGGTTCACGGCACGGTGGCATCGCCCTCGGCTTCTGGGGAGGCATCGGCCTTCTCATTCTGACATTTGTTTTTCGAGAGACACCGGCAAAGCCGCCTGTGGACGTGATGCTGATCATCCTGGCAGTCACGTGCGCGACAGCGACGATGCAAGCTGCTGGTGGTATTGATTTCTTCGTCCGGATGGCGGAGAAGATCATTAAGCGTTACCCGGAGCGCATCACGTTTATTGCTCCGATGGTGGCGTATATTTTCACGTTCGCTGCTGGTACCGGCCACATTTTGTACCCACTGTTGCCGGTTATTCACGATACGGCGCTTCGCAACGGTATCCGCCCCGAGCGTCCAATTTCAGTCAGTGTTGTTGCAAGTTTGCAGGGCATTACTGCGTCCCCGGTGTCGGCTGCGATGGCTGCGTTCATTGTGGTGGTTGAGGGCGCGGGCTATTCACTTCCGAAGATTATGCTGATCGCGGTGCCGGCGACGATCGTCGGTGTGCTGGTCGCTTCGCTTGTGATGTTGCGGTACGGCAAGGAGTTGGAGGATGATCCGGAGTTCCAACGCCGTGTGGCAGCTGGTGAGGTTGAGGACATCCCGCTTCTCGTGAAGGCGCAGCGTAAGGCAAAGCGGGAGAAGATCTCGGTTGAGCAGGCGAAGGATCAGATCCTGGCTTCCTCAAAGGGCTCCGTGGCGGTGCTTGAGGAGACGGAGGGGGCGTCGGCAAGTATTGGTGCCGACGGCCGTCTCGAGGAGGACGTCACCGCTGAGAAGAATGGTGCACGGCCGGGTTCCCCGCGGATCACTGCTGCGATCTTCCTGGTAACAGTCGTGCTTGTCGTGCTCTTTGGCGCAATTCCAGCACTTCGTCCTCCAGGGGAGGAAGGAAAGCCGTTGAGTATTGCGGTGCTGTTGCAGATTCTGATGCTCTCGGCAGCAGCGATCATGGTTGCGGTGACGCACGTGAAGGTCGGCGCGGTTGCTACCTCTTCTATTGCGAGGACCGGTTTGATCGCGATTGTGGGTATTTTCGGCCTCGCGTGGCTGGGCCTCACAGTTATTGAGGCGAATGAAGACTTTATCGTCGGCGGTCTTGAGGGTCTTGTTTCGCAGTACCCATGGATGTTCGCTATTGCCCTGTTTGCGTGCTCGATTGTGCTGTTCTCGCAGGCGTCGACAACACGCACGTTGATGCCGCTTGGTCTTTCCCTTGGGCTCGCGCCGGGTCTGTTGGCTGGTATGTGGCCGGCCGTCAACGGCGCATTCTTCCTGCCGACGTACGGCACGATCGTTGCGGCGATCAACTTCGACCGGACTGGTACTACCCGAATCGGAAAATTTGTATTCAATCACTCGTTCATGCTGCCGGGCGTAGTGGCGATCGTCGCCGCTGTCGCTACAGGCATGGCACTTGGCTCCATATTTGGTTAAAAGAAAGGAATCATTATGTGCGATATGCACGAACCAACTCCCCCGAACCCGGCATTTACGCAGCATCTCGCTGCAGAGACGCAGATCGCTAAGGAGACAATGCGCTACCATGCGCCGACGGCTGAAGGTGCGCCGAAGGAGCTGTGCGATCGGCTCGAAGAGCTTGTCGACGCCCACTCCGACACCATCATCGGTCTGTCTCAATATCTTCACGCGAACCCAGAAACCGCATTTGAAGAATACGGTTCGGTCAAGCGCATCGCTGAAATCCTGAAGGAGCACGACCTCGATGTCGAGGTCGGCGTCTATGGAGTAGAGACCGCGTTTGAGTCCCACCTCGTCAACGGGGACGGACCTACGATTGCGATCCTGTCCGAGTACGACGCACTCCCGGAGATCGGACACGCTTGCGGCCACAACGTGATGGCTGCAACCGGTCTGGGCGCCTACCTTGCCCTGGCAGCACTCGTCCGCGAGAACCCGGATGCGTTCAAGGGCACCGTGAAGTACATCGGCACCCCAGCTGAGGAGGGCTCGTCGGGCAAGGAGGTCATGGCCCGCGGCGGCGCATTCAAACCAGAGGACATGGACGCGTGCATCATGGTCCACTCCTACGGCTACGACTTGGCGGACCAGGTCTGGCTTGGACGCCGCGTCCTGAACGTCACCTTCCATGGTGTTGCCGCCCACGCTTCTTCGCAGCCGTTCATGGGCCGGAATGCGCTTGACGCTGCAGCAATGACGTACCAGGGCCTCGCGGTGCTGCGTCAGCAAGTCCCTCCGTCAGATAGGATCCACGCGATCATCACGAAGGGCGGTACCCGCCAATCCATCATTACTGAGGAAGCGGAGATGAAGTTCTACGTCCGCTCCAAGTACCCAGACACGCTGAAGGACCTTTCACGACGCGTCGAAAACGTCGTGAAGGGCGCTGCGCAGATGACCGATTGTGGCGTCGACATCGAATGGGACTACAGCCCCGCAACCCTCGGCGTTCGTGCAAACGACCAACTGGTTTCCCGCTGGGTCGAAGCGCAGCGTCGCCGTGGCCGCGAGCCACTGCCTCGCGGCGTCGTGTCCGAGATCCTCGCCGCATCGACGGGCTTCGGCAACGTCTCGTACCGAGTCCCGGGCATCCACCCGCTGATCAAGGTCGCGAACGAGGATCAGGCTCTGCACACCCGCGAGTTCGAAGCATCCGTCGGCACGGAAAAGGGTGACCGCGGTGCAGTCGACGGCGCATACGGGCTGGCTCAAGTCGCACTGGACTTCCTTACCGACGCTGACCTGCGCAAGGCAGTGAAGGACGAATTCGAAGCTGCAGGCGGCTCCATCGACGTCGAGCACTACTTCGACTAACAACCTTCGACTAACAGTCAGAACCTTGAAGGGCGACATCCAAGGGATTGGGTGTCGCCCTTCTTGCGGTGTCTCACCTGTTCACTCTGTGTTCGTCTCGTGGAAGAGAACGCAGTCTAATCCTCCACAGAGCAAAAACAGCCTCGGTGGAATTAGTGAGGAAATTCTTCGACAGATATGTAACCGGCAGTGGGAACGACGCATGCATTATCGTTGGCACGCGGCTAGAACCGGACATTTACTTCTCGAAGACCCAGAGGTCGGTCACTACAGGTTGTACTTTTGTCGTCGTTTGATGAATGCCGTCTCACCTCCGTCCAGGATTTCTACGACGTGTTCCCTAATACCGGCTCGATCGAGTTCGAAAGGCGCTTTAAGATCTTTCCCGGACTCTTCAAGTGCACCTGACAAATAATCGAAGGTACGGCCTGCCTCATTTGGTCGGTCGTCACCATTCCTGTTTGCCACTAGTACGAGTTCTGCATCAGCACCAACGACCAGATTCGCATTATGGGTAACCATAATAATTTGGCGCCTGCGTTTTTGTTGTTTCAAAAAGGAAACGATTTCGGAGAAGATGGACTTGCTATCCAGGTCGTCTTCCGGCTGATCAATCAACAGTGGCCATGTTTCGCTTGAGTCGCTCAAAATCAGTGTGAGGGCGAAGAGCGCCTGCTTTCCTGGGGTCATTGTTGATTGTTTGAATCCACCAATGGTGTCGCCATCCATCTCTGCAGAGAACCGGAAATCAGGAGACATTTTCAGGACAGATTTTGCAACGATCTCCGGATCGGAGCCCTTGCGGAGTGTGATTTGTTCAGACGCCAGTAGCTCTAGGAAGTGACCAGGGTTGTTCTGGATATTTTTGATGCGTACGTGCTCATCGTCTTCCAAAACACCATTGTTCCCCCGTTTAGAAATCGGTTTAAAGACTGATTCGAGGTTCTCCTCTGTAAACTGACTCTCCAGTGAGAGTTTTAGTTTTTCCTCTACCAAAAGCCTTTGGGAGTTAAAATCGTCGACTGTTTGCTGTTCTAGGTCAATCCTGTTCGAAATCAGTTCGCTGATGGTTTCAGAGCAATGAGAAAGCTGGTTCTCTGCTTCTTTCTTTTGCTCCAGGTGCTTATTGAGCTCGTTTTGCTTGTTTTCAATCTGGAAAATCTTTTTGCGCTCAGCATCGATTGCTGAGTTGCTTTTAACTCGTTCAAATAAGCTCTTGTGTGTGGAGAGAAGTTGGGTAAGTTGTTTCTCGCTCTCTTTGATCAACGCTTTGTTATTACTGATTAACACGGCTATTTCGCTGCCTAGTTTGATCTGAAGAGATTTCTTTGCATCGGAGACTATTTGATTCAGGGGTGAAAGGTCCTCTGGGTAAGCGACCTCCGCGAGCTCTTGAAAGTTTACCTCCAGGCGAAGGAATTCAGACTTATATGCAGGCTCACCGGAATTAGATGTTGTGATTAGAGATTCTGCGAGCGATACGATCTTCTTTGCACGTTCAATCTTCTCTTCAAGGGTTTTGATTTCGTCCTGCGCGGTCTTGCTTTGTGCTAGTTCATCCGGGGTAAGATTCGCTGACTTGCTTAGCAATGCAACTTGATTTTCGATTTTCTCCTTTTCATTAGAGAGAGCCTCAGCATCTGGAAGTTTTTTGATCGCAGCAGCTATTGATTGAACGGAGGACCAATGATTGAACCATTCGCCTACCGCAGAATCAATTTGGTTCTGCAGCGTCTTTATTTCATCTTGATTCGTTCTGTACGACTGATATAACTTTTGGTTCTTCTTCTCTATTGCGGGAACAATGTATTCATTCACTTGTTCGGGCTGGGAGCTGAGTTGGTTGAGAAAGTTTTGTGGAATATAGACTAGGTAGCCTCCTTCGTCGGATCCATTTCGCCAGTTGATTTGGCAGAAGTCGTTTTCCACCGTGGACCACTTATAACCGGCGGCAGGTCCTGGCTCGGTGATTCCACATTTTTTCTGTGCTTGAATCGTCCCATCTTGGGAGATGGCGTAAGCGATGTGCGAAAGTAGAGAAGACTTGCCAGAAGATCTGCTTCCAATGATGGCATTCAATCCTGGGTTGAGCTCAATTCGTTGCGGAAAATTAGCGGTGTTTTTGAATTCCACAGAATCGATTACTAAATAGTCTTCTTTAGCATCAGGTGATAGCTCCTGCAGCATCACCCTACTGTCTGGTTCTACTAAAGTTTGTAGTAGCCCATCCCATGTGGGCTTAGCTTTCACCCAAGTTGTCTCTGCCTGATTATCTCCTTCGTGAATTGTTTTTCCGAGTGCACTCTCCAGTCGTTCGAAGCTATGCGCATCGCAACCTCCGAATGTCGGATGGGGTGCAAATGTTCTATCATCTGAGCTAGACCGTACTTCGGGTCGCAGCCAGTGATCGCGGCTACTCGAGTTCGCAAAAATCCCGTGAACGCGAAGGTCGATTTCATCAATTAAAACGGCGTTTCGGTCCTTTGGGCTTTCTTTAGCACCGGAGGCCTTGTCTTTTCCTGGGGAGATCCCGTCCTTTTTCCCCGAGGCAATCAAGTAAGTGGCATCGTACAAGTTGGAGTCTGTGATGCCATCGAAACTAGCCTTAGCTGCCTCGATGCAAGCTTCAAGCGATACCGAGAATGATTTAACCGCGTCTTTATCCCAGTCTCTTGTATCCCAAACTGATAGCTTCCTAGTGGCTAATGCGGATGACTGGATTAGTTTTAGGTTGCGTAGGAAGTTCCCAGCTTCGTCTTCGGTGAGGCTATCCGGAAATAGCATATGAAAGTTGACGTGCTGGCCTGAACTATTCACAGCATTGGGGAGTCTGAGCTCAAGGTTAGGAAAGAAGACCTTTTGATCTTCAGGGTAGCGATTCTTGTATTCCTTGATAAAAGCAAAGTACGTATCGAAAGTGAAGTAGTCGGTTATGCCGATAACGTCTACATCCGAGTTGTGGATGATTTGACAAAATTTATCCCAAATCTCTTTGGAGCCAGCCTCCGAGTGATTGATGGTTTTACCGTTGATCTTGTACTGATCATTTAAGCGAGTACCGGGAGCATGCACATGCAGGTCCCATTTCCGCCATTCTGACCCTTTGTTTAATGCCCGTCCAGCGAAGCAGGTAGCAGTAGTCTGATTCATCATCTTGAATTTTCCAATTCCCCGGGGCCGCCTTCGCGTAGTCAACCCGATTGTCTTGAAGTGTTCGTGCGCAGCATCGATTTTAGCCTGCTCGGTTGTGTGAACACACTAGGCGGACCTGACCCCCGTTAGGTAGACACCTCTGAAACCGACAACACAGCGTCGGAGAAAGGTAACCTACCCTAATGCCACGGAAAACATATTCGGAGCAATTCAAGCGCGACGCCGTCGCCATGTACGAAAACACGCCAGAGGCCTCACTAAAAACCACGGCCGAAGACCTAGGCATCAACCGCGCCACACTACGTGCGTGGGTCCAACGACTCGGTACCGGCGCGAAGGCCCGATCCCTTCAAACAACAACACCTGCCAACGAAGCAAAAACGCTGACGGACGCAGAACGACTTCGCCAGCTCGAACGCGAAAACGCCAAGTTGAGAGAAGAACGCGACATCTTGCGCAAAGCAGCGAAGTATTTCATGGAAGAGACAAACTGGTGATCCGCTTCCGGTTTGTTGATGACCACCGCACCGAGTACTCGGTCAAGCGGATGTGCACGGTATTGAATATCAACCGAAGCTCCTACTACAAGTGGAAAGCCACCAAGCCCAGGCGGCAACGTCGCCAGGTGGCCGATGCACTCCTGGGAGTAAAGGTCAAGACGATCTTCGAGGAAAAAGACCAACTCTACGGTGCCAAACGCATCGCCGCTGAGCTAAACTACAGTGACAAATACCCCGATAATGATCCGGTAAACCACAAGCGTATCGCCCGGATTATGCGCATGTTGCGCCTGCGTGGCTACACGAAAAAACGCAAAGTCACCACCACGCGATCCGCCCGCAACCGGAAGGTGTTTGCCGACTTAGTCAAGCGTAACTTCACAGCACCAGCAGCCAATACGGTCCTTGTCGGCGACATTACCTACCTACCGGTTGCCGGTGGGGCGAACATGTATTTAGCAACGGTGATCGACTGTTACTCCAGGCGACTTGTAGGCTTCGCGATTGCCGATCACATGCGCACTGAGCTGGTAGAAGAAGCACTCGAGCATGCCTGTCGTAGCCGTGGAAGTCTTGCTGGGGCGATTTTTCACTCAGATCACGGCAGCGTATATACCTCGTCGCAGTTTCAGGCGACGTGTCGCCGACTGCAGGTAACCCAGTCGATGGGTGCGATTGGCACGAGTGCAGATAGTTCGTTAGCGGAGTCATTTAACGCGACGTTGAAGCGAGAAGTACTCAAGGACAACAAAGTCTTTGCAAACCAGTTGATATGTCGCCGCGATGTCTTTGCGTGGTGCGTGCGTTACAACACCAGCCGGCGCCATTCTTGGTGCAAGTATTTGACTCCTTGCGAGTACGAATCTCGTTGCGCGTAGCGATGCGCTAGACTCGAACCCATTATTTGACCACCCCATGGTGTCTACTTTTCAGGGGTCGGACCCATTCGGGTGCAGTTGACTTTAGGAGACAATGATGAGCGGTAGCGATCAAAAACTGAGTGGAGACAAGCAAGGATCTACCGAATTAGTAGCGGGGTCGGTGCTTGAAAGTGGGAAGATCGTCGACTATATCTCGGGCCAGGTCGTCGAAGCAGGGCCAGAGGAACTCGACGCCACGCAGCCATTTTCGCGATTGCTTGTCGAAGATTATGGGTATCCCAAAGGAAACATTCAGACACGTCCCCAGTTTCGTGTCAAGGCCTCTCCCTCTGATCAAGCAAGAACTGTTCCGGTGGACATTGCAGTTTTTGACTCCACGGACCACTCCCCTGATCAGCTGTACATGATTGTTGAGTGCAAAGCTTCACATGAGAAGTCCGAAGAGACTGATGACAAGCAAATATTTAACTATTTGAATTGGTCGCAAGCTCGTATTGGCGTTTGGACAAATGGTGAAGAGCGCGAAATCTATTTGAAAGTACCGCATGGCGGGAAATTCAAATATGAAAAGATTCCGTCGCTTCCGCGTTACGGAGAAAACCCCCAAGAGATTGGTCAATATCTTAGGAAAGAGCTACGCGCACCGCAGAACCTTCAACAGGTGTTTCGCACAATACGCGCGCACTTGGCGGGTAATGCCAGGGGTACGACTCGAGATGAGGCGATTGCCCGGCAGATGATTAATTTGATCTTCTGCAAAATCTACGATGAGAGATTCACGGCACCGGATGAGCTTGTCACATTCCGTGCAGGAATTGATGACACAGATGAGACTGTGATGACACGTATCAAAGACGTTTTTTCACAGGTTAAATCAAAATACGATGAAGTGTTTGATGAATCTGACGTACTTACGTTGGACGCCGCTTCTGTGAAGTATGTGGTGGGTGAATTGCAGAACTTCTGCCTGACTGATGCCGGCAGAGACGCTGTGGGTGAAGCATTTGAAGTCTTTATTGGTGGCACGCTTAAGGGGGATCAAGGGCAGTTTTTCACTCCGCGCAACGTAATTCAACTAATGACCTTTATTGCGTCGCCGGGTGTGCGAGACCAAGTTATCGATCCTGCTTGTGGAGCAGGCGGGTTTATTATCGAAGCCTTGCGCCAAAAATGGCAAAAGGTGGACGCTCTTGGCGAGAAGAATCATTGGTCTCCGGACGCTATATCTGAAGAAAAAGTAGCAACAGCGATAAAAACCATTAAAGGTATTGATAAGGATGACTTTTTAGTTAAAGTAGCTAAAGCGTATATGGCAATTCTTGGTGATGGAAAGGGGTCTATCTATTCGGAAGACTCCCTTGACCTTCCAAGTTCTTGGAGGCAGGCGGGCTCTGACGTTCACTTGGGAAGTTTCGACCTGGTTCTGGCTAATCCTCCTTTTGGTAAAGACATCAAGGTCCGAGGCGGTAATAAGCTGAAGCAGTATTCACTTGCACATGTCTGGACCAAGAGAAAAGGGCAACCACCGACAAGAACCGAGAAGATTCAGAAAGAGATGAATCCACAAATTCTATTTGTGGAGAGGTGCCTTCAACTAGCTAAGCCTTGCGGAACTATCGGTTTAATCCTGCCCGAAACTTACTTCCACTCTCCGAGTAACTCGAATGTTCGTGAGGTCCTGCTGCGGCAAAATAATGTCAAGGCGCTAATTGATCTCCCGCATAACACATTTCGACCGTTTAACAATGCGAAGTGTATTGCGGTTATTTTGGAAAAAGGTGTGGTTCAACAAGACAAGATACTTGGTGTGGTTGCTGAAGAAATGGGCCATAATCATCAAGGAAAACCGATTTATCGGAGACCGGGGGATGGGTCCGACAAAGCGCAGATCTGGGACGACATTACTGCGGCATATGAGGCACTTCGAGATCAGTGTGAAAGCGATCTTGTTTTTGAGATTGATGCTGCTGAAGTTAAGGCGAACGACATTTGGGTTCCTCGATACTACTGGCCCAAGCTTAATCAAGATTTCGATGCTCCAGGGAACTATGAAATCCAATGGACTTCACTAGGCGAGTTCATCGATCGAGGAATCATTGAAGATTCCTCGGGCCACGGAAGTCCGGCCTCGACTGAGAAGGGGCAAGGCAGGTACACGTATGCCCGAGTAAAAGACATTGTGAATTGGGAGATTTATAGGGATCCAACGTCGGGTATTACCCAAGCAATGATGAGGGAATTAACGGAGAAGAATCCGCTAAAGGAATTGGACATTGCCTACGTCTCACGCGGATCCTATCGTATCGGTGATGTAGCGATGGTTGGTCCATCTGATGTCGAGACAGCTTTGACCCGGGAGATTCGGCGTTTTAGAGTCAATCCTGCGCATTTCGACGAACTTGATCCGTACTACTTGCTCTACCTATTGAGCACCGAGGCGGTCCATCTTCAGACAGAGGCGAAGGTATTGCTCGATACAACGCTTCCTAACATCGGGAATCGGTACTTGACACTGGAACTCCCCTGGGCGGTTGATCCGGATGTGCGGAAGGAGATTTCCGACCAAGTACGTCAAGCATTAAACGCCAAATGGAAAGCGGCAGAGAATATTCGAGAGCTGTTGAGTTCAATCGACAGTAACTAGGAGGCCTCACCTAAGTCTGTTATGTCCATAGAGTTTTTGGGCTCCGTGGCCAAAAACTCTATGGACATAACTCATGTAGCCACAAGGCGATTGTGGAACGCGAAGGGGTTCGATCGGCACCGACGGAGTCGAACAAGAAGTAGTAGATCGATCAAGGACCGTAATCCAAGCCCTGTTCCATCAACTGTTGTCTGGCGTGGACGACCGCGATCTTGTCGGCGTCCTCAAATTTTCCGGCCGGGTGCTTTTGGGGCAGTCGAATCCGGCACGCTGCCAGATCGTCTCTTCTGTGCTATCCGGTCTTTGATGTTGTGGTACGTCTGCCGCGAGATGCCCAGTTCTTTGCAAAACTGTGTGATCGTTTTGCCGTCCCGAACGGGATCGAAATCCGCGACTTTTCTGCGCTTGTGCAATGGAATAGCCATCCGGCTATTCCACCGCCGTCAACGTCCAAAAGCCATTAGACATCGTGTCCAAAAAGTCCACCGCCGAAATCGAACACGCCACCCGCAGCGTCCTCGGCGTCGCCGCGAAGGCCGTCAAACCCTACACCGACGCCCAGGCCCAAAGCGTATGGGACAGTATCCTCTTCACCGCCGACGACGAACTTTCCACCGAGATCGCGAACCAGACCTTCCTCGCCGCGGAGTACGAAACCATCGTGCTTGCCCACGGCATCACCACCCAGGCCGAATACCTCCGCGTCGCCCGCACCGGCCGCGGCACTCCGCTGAACCGTAAGCAGCGCAAGCTAGTCTGGCCGCTCCTCGAGTCCGTCCTACAAACCCAAGCCATCGACGGCAAACTCCTCTGGCCCACCATGTCCGCCATCGGCGCCGCCGTCCTCACCATGCGCGGCCCGATCTTCGACCACGTCGTCGTCGACGAGGCCCAGGACTTCAACGCCGGACACTGGCACTTCCTGCGCGCCAGCGTCGCCCCCGGCCCCAACGACATTTTTCTCGCCGAGGACTCTCACCAGCGCATTTACGGCCAGCCCCTCGTACTCAGCCGCTTCGGCATCTCCACTCGCGGCCGCGCTTCTCGACGCCTCACCCTCAACTACCGCACCACCCGCGAAAACCTGGACTACGCCCTCCGCATCCTCGACGGCTCCGAGAACGCCTACATCGACGGCGAAGGCGAAACCGACAACACCTTCGGCTACCGCTCCGCGCGCTCCGGCCCCGAACCGACGCTCGTGCGCTGCACCGACCCTACCGAGGAATTCGACGCCGCCGCCCACTTCATCGGCACCTGGTTAGAGGAGGACCCCAACGCCCGCATCGGCGTCATGTGCCGCACACGCGGCCAGATTCCCCGCATCCTCTCTGGACTTCGCGACCACGGCATCGAAGCCATCCAAACCAAAAACGCCGACACCGCCGCCCACGAACAGGTCTCCGTCATGACCATGCACGGAGCCAAAGGCATGGAGTTCACCCACGTCGTCCTGATGGGCGTCGGCCGCAACATCCTCCCCCAGCGCTTCCGCCTCCGCGGACTCGCCGAAGCCGAAGTGGCACACGCCCTCCAACAGGAGCGCTCCCTCCTCTACGTCGCTGCTTCCCGAGCCCGCGACGCCCTCCTCGTCACCACCCACGGCGAGCCCTCCGACCTGCTGCCGGAGGTGTAGAAGTCGGCTGTAATTCCCGCGCGGCCCCACCCGCAATTCTGTTCACAAATTCCCGACTCCACGCGTAGGCAAGCGCCTTGTTGGTGGTGAACGACGCCAACAATCCCAGTCAGGCCGGGAGGGCTGATTTCCAGCTTTCAAGCTGAGCGATGACAGCGGGGGCTGTTTGCCTAATCTGTTCTTCGGGCGTATTCGTGCGACGGATTTCGTAATCTAAGAAATCAATAATTTTTCCTTCAGAGTCCGGGGGATTTGAAACTCCTGAGACTCGACCCAGTCGATCACGTCGGACACGGCGATACCTTCTCTGTTGGTGATAAATAATGCGCTAAAGCGCTATTGTCATCTGACTTCAGCTCTTTGCATTGAAGAAGGTGCGATAAGTTAATTATTGGGCTATCTGCGGTTTCCATAGGATACTCTATGTCCCAACACTGAGCTGGAGCCGTACGGTGTGCGGTTGTTTGTTCCCATGGGGCTTCAGCTGGTGATCTTGCACGAGGGATTGGGTTATTTATCTAACATTTTCTTTTAGATTTTATTTGACAGTGCAACATAGTGATGTGCTGAAAACCTACTTCAGGGGGCACGTTTGTCTTTCGATTGGAATAGCATGGTCATTTGGATTCGCACGTTCATTGCAGAGCAAATTGGGGCCTTCATTGGTGCAGCTTTGGGTGCGGTAGCGCTTTGGGCTATCTACCGTTGGATTGAGACTGAGTGGCCAAGTTCGTACACCAGGCCGGAGACCTCGGCGGAATCAAGTTACAAGCAAACCCGGTCCGAGCCTTCTTGTTTTTTCGAGGAGGTCCTGTCGCACTCGTAAGCTTGTTTCTGGCGGTAATTCTTGAGAGACGTGGAGCTAGTCCTTGGCTGGGTGTGGGTGTCTTATGTCTATTGCATATTTGGACGACTAACTTCAAGGCCTTGGTCGATCTCCTTCGTCCACCGAAACCCTCTACCTGGGTAGTCTGGACGTTCTACCACTTGTTCACAATTGCAACAGTTGTAGGAACCGCTGCACTTGTTACGTATTTTCGGGCCAACCTTCAATGGATGATCCCTGGTTCTGATGAACTCTTGCAAGCGGTTTGGGCTGGCATTTTCGCAGCTATCGCTTGGACAATTGCTCGTTCGATATTGAGTGCTCAAAAGCTCGAGGACGAAGAACTTATTGATTCCTTGATTGATGACATGGGTCGAAAGAATTGGGAGTTGATCGAACAGTTAGCTGCAGAGAATCAAACCGAGGAATTTCTAGTGAAAGCGATTGTGCTGGCAGAAGTAGAACAGCGACCACGGTGGTTTAGGCGGCTTGAACGCGCGGTTGGGTTTTTCCGGAAGCGGGGTACCTATGGGCCTGCGCAAGTTATGGCTGAGAGGCCGATCAGTGATGCCGAATCAATCGAGCTGTTATTCGGCAATATTGAGCGGGAGGGGTGGGCCGCCTTGGATAATGGCCAGGGGTATGTGGAGTCTGGTGCGTTAGAAGAGGCCTTCCTATCGCATAATCAAGATAGTGGCCATGCGAATCGGATGATTTACTTGTTTCGATTACTAGAAAAGCTAGAAAGCGAGAGGGGTAATCGGTAGGAATTTTCTTCTTGCTTACCGCCGACTGCTTTCGTTGCAAATGATCAGGCACCATGACTTCTGGGTCACTTCCATACGCCAGATCTAAATCTGGTTACTCTTTAAACTGCAGTAGCTCGTGGGGTGTGCTTTCGGACGTGGAGGTCGAGGCACGGAGCTGCAGAACAGTTCAGGCTAGTCCGTGTCTGCCATGTCGTTCCTACTCGGGTATACAGTCACCCATTCCACCAGAGTGTGCTTCGGTCTAGGAGCACGTTCGAACAAGAATTCCACAGCCCGCCAGTAACGTCCGGACCGTCTTTTATATTGGGGTCTATGATAAATGAAACCCCTACATACGCGCGGTATGTGCTCACGTTGCCGTCGAGAACAGCCGAAAAAATCGCGACAGACCACGGCGCTGGCCACCGCCTTTTGATGGCGCTGCTCCCTGATGGAGTGCTTGATCACCAATCCCCACGACAGTCCGCACACCTGCTGTGGACGATGGCGAAACCAACTGAGATGCTCGTCAGTTCCTGCATCCCGTTGAAGCAGACAGCCGATATTTCGGTGGCGGACGCAGAACACACCGAACCGCAGGCTGGAAAGCGCTATCTCCTCCAGACAACGGTTGAAACCACGTACACCCCTGCTACGTGGGTGCCGGAGGAAATCTGGAACCTTCCGAACCGGCCGGCAATCCATGGCAAACGTGTCCCCGTGCCGAACGAAAAGCTCGAGCAATGGTTGGTGGAAAAGCTTGAGCGGGTTGGCTTCTCGGTCGCCAGTCTTGATGCTGCGCGTTCGTACCGGATGCCGATCAGGAAACGTACGGTGCCGGTTGCAGATATTGCCGCTGAAGTCACGGTCGCGGATCTTGAGCTGGCGCTCAAAGCGTATCGCGAGGGCTTCGGTAGATCGAAAAACTTTGGCTGCGGGCTTCTGAGGCTCTCCCCAATTGCATAACCTCACTTGAACTATCTGAAAGGACTATTTCCTATGTCTCATGATTCCCTCTCAAAGAACTACGCGGCGATCACATATGTTGGGGACATGGTGCCCACAGCTGGTCGTGGCGCACCGATCGCACCGCCGACCTACATTGGAAGCTCTGATGGGGCTGCGTTTGCTCGTTCTGAGGCGCAACCAGTACCTACTCCTGAATCGGGCTATCGCGAGTTCGCGAAGGACCCTGATTCTGGTGCGCTCGTGCTTCGTCCGTCGGTTGTTGTGAATTCGCTTGGTGCTGAGGCAACGCGGATTGAAACGGCGATCATCGAAAATGAGGATCTCTTGGAGCTAAAGCTGCCAGGTATCTTCTTGGATCATGAAAAGACCAGCGACGAGAAGCTACTCGAGGTGGCAACGAAGGCGTTGAAGAAGAAGGATGCAGCACCGTATGACGAGAAGTTCCTCGCTGAAATGCTGCGTAATGACCTACGCCAGGCTGAAGCGAGCACGTGGGTGACTTCTCACCGTCATGCGGATGCGTACATCAGGCACAGCGAGATTGATGGCAAGCAGATCTGGGCAGATCGCGATAGCGAGGTGTACAGGATCATCACTAACGCCTCAGCCGATCGTGCAGACTTGCTGTTCCGCTACTTCCCTAACTCCGCGCTGTTTGGGTTCTGGCTGTCGTCGGTCGCTCCGCGGCGTCACAAGCTGGCGCGTTCGCTCTCGTCGGTGATGACAGGCTATGACGCGCACGATATTGCGTATGGCGCGACGAAAGGTGACGTACTTGGCGGCATCTCGGCCGAAGTGAATTTGCAGCGGGATGATAAGACACTGGAGCTTTGCGAAGGCGGCGACCAATCCCCATCGGAGTTCGGTCTCGGTCCTGTACCAAACGCACCGACGACAAAGGCCTTTTCGTGCGGTTCTATTCTGCGCCAGTCCTCTGTATCGTTGACCAACCTGCGGCACCTTAAGGTGCCTGGTAACCGCGAAGCGTCGCATCTGATTGCTGATGTACTGGCCTGGCTAGGAATCTTCGGGTTGCTTGTTACGCAGGATGACAACTTCCTCCGTTCAGGGTGTGACCTGGTCACGGTGCAGTCGACATCAGGATTCAAGCGCATCACCGCTGCTGGTACTGCTGAGGATTGGGACATTGACTTGGACGCAGCGATCGCTGGTTTCCAGGCAGCATATGGCCGACTGCCTGAGGAGCTGCGCTTCGCAGAGCCGATCTATACCGAGTGCCCGGAGGCCATTTTGGCTGCACGAGCGACGACTATCCTGAATGAGTCCAAAGCTTCGAAGTCTGAGAAAGGCAAGAAGAAGTCTGAGAAAGGCAAGAAGTAGTGGCACTGACATTTTCCGTTCAATTTGTCGCGGGGATGTACTCGGGGCATCACGAGGATCATGTCGTGTTCCCGCCGTCGCCAGCGAGGTTGGTCGCAGCGCTGCTTGCAGCGGCACATCGCTTACCGGAGGTCGAAGATGCTCGTGCGATTTTGAGTGAGATATGCGCTGCGGCGGATCCGCTCATCGTTGTCCCGCCCGCGTATGCAGGAGGCTCAGGAGAAACGTATATGCAGCCGATTACCGCAACCCCGGGCGGTAAGAAAGCTAATCATAAGGTGTTTGAAGGTCCGCAGAGAATCATGAGGCAACGCGGTGGAAAGATTCGCAAGCGCTCCAGTGGGCATTTTGTGGTCACTGGGGACCTGTACTTCGTGTGGGAGCAGCTCGACATCAACGATGAGCAGCTTGCGCTGGTGCAGCAGCTCGCCAACGACGTCGGGTATTTCGGCCGCGAGTCTGACCTGGTGGTGATCAGCGCAGGCCGCACCTCCAAGGTTGACTTGATCCGCGAGTGTGCGAACTCGCATGAGTTCTACTCGCCGATGCCACGGGGAGGTAAGCAACTCCGTGTGCTCTCACCGGGTTTTCTGAGCTGGCTCGATGATCGCTACGCGTCCACGTTCGGTGAGGATGCACGGGTCACCATTCCCGTGGATCACCGCGTGCGGACAGCTTCGTATGCTCCCGCCGCAGTGGTTCCGAACAGCGACAGTGTGCTCGTTCCCCTCGCTTTTCGACGCCCACTTCCCCTCGAGCAGGCGCTCAAGTACGCGAAGTCGGTTCGTGGCGAAGGCGGCGTCGCAGCCTTCCCTCTAACCCGTTCCGGCAACCGTTACCTGGATGGCTCCGCGGTAGGCCTAGGCGTCGTGACCACCGGTGGAGTCGTTCTTGATCCGTCATTCGATACTGAAGTACTCGGCGAGAATACAGGGGCGATCACGCTGCAGCCGAGCTATTGGCTTCGCCCAGCGCAGGTTTGGATGACAGCGGTTCCGTTCATAGGCCACCCTGAAAAGTGGGTCGCTACCCAGCAGATTCTTGCCGCGGTACCCGATGCCGAAATCCTTGAGATGTCTGCAGCGCCTGTTCGCGCCGGGCAACAGCATGTTCCGACGTTACCCACGCAGCGCGCTTGGCATCTTGTTTTGCGCACCCCGGATGTCGTCCACGGCCCGCTGTTACTGGACCCTAAGCATGGCACCGGAGTCTGTCTTCCCGATTATCGAGCGAAAGAGGCCCAATCATGAGCACTTTCCCAACATTTGCCTCGTTCTACGAGGCGGTGCATGGATTCGCGCCGTTCAAGTGGCAAGATGAGCTCGCCCAGCAAGTGTGGGAGCGCAAGAGCTGGCCTGAGCAGGTCGCTGCACCAACCGGTGCCGGCAAGACCTCGACGTTGGATATTGCCGTCTGGGCGCTAGCAAAAGACGTTGCCGAGCACGGCGTAGGTGCGCGCCATTTTCCGCTGCGTATTTTCCTCACAGTTGAGCGCCGCTTAGTAGTGGATGGTGCTGCTGCACACGGCGCCATTATCGCGAACAGACTCGAGACACAGCCGCAGCTTGCGCCGGTACGAGACGCGCTACGCCAGCTGCTTCCACGAGATCACAAGGGGCCGGTGCTTCGTGTCACGTCGCTCCATGGTGGCAAAGCCCCCGAACGTGAGTGGCTTACTCCGGTGGGCGCACAAATCATTACGGCAACGGTAACGCAGCTTGCTTCCCGCACGCTGTTCCGAGGCGTCTCTGTCTCCCCACGCACACTGTCCATGCATGCAGGTCTTACGGGTGTTGATCGCCTCATTCTTATCGACGAACCCCACCTTGCCCCGGCCGCCGTCAAAATGTGGCGCGAGGTGGAGCAACTCCAACGCCAGTACCCGCGTTCGCCTCTCGTAGGCTCGACCGTTGTTCTCGGAGCGACAATTCCTGAAAGCCTGAGGTCAGCTGATTGCTTCATTGGTTCTCTTGCCGAGGATCCGTCTCCAGCGGCGAAGGCCCGGTTGGGGATCAAGAAACCGGTCCGATTAGTTGAGACGTCGAAGCCGGTAGACGAGCTGGTAGCGGCTGCGGAAACCGCATTTCAATCACGCTCCCAAGACCCAGACAGCGATGGCGTCTTGGTCGTAGTGAATACGGTGAAGCGGGCTGTTGATGTGGCGAAGAAATTGCGTACGAAGCTGAAGCGTAGTTCTGCCAATGTCGTGTTGCTGACTTCGACGGTTCGACCCATTGATCGGGTACTGCCGGATGATTTCACTCCGGACACGGTGATCGTCGCAACGCAGACTGTCGAGGTCGGCGTGGACATTGATGCAGAGGTACTGGTGACGGAGTTGCCGTCGCTACCTGCACTAGTGCAACGCTTTGGGCGTGTGAATCGTACCGGCCTGCGCCAGCAGCGCGAGTCCACTGTTGTGATTCCGGTAAAGCCTGACGGTGCCGCGAAATCCATTTATGGACGCGAGCAGATGCAGGCATCGCGTGACAGTCTCTTTGCACAGGCAGAAGACGGTCTGATCGGAGACGCAAGCACGCTCGTGGTTCCCTCTGAGGCATGGGAACCTGATCCTCGTACCTGTTCGGTGGAGGAGTACTTGCCTCGTTTGACTTCGACCAGGCCTCCGGCGCAGGTTCCGTGGGAAGCGTTGGCGTTCGGACCTGATGCGACAGACCGCGCTAGTGTCACATTGGCGTGGCGTGAAAACCTGGATGAGATACTTGACCAAGCGCAAGTATTTCCCGACGAAACGATCGCTATTCCGATCGGGCAGGCGCAGGCGTTTCTCTCTGGAAAGTCATCGGATGCGGCGTTCGCGGAT
The DNA here is from genome assembly GCF_024453945.1 of Corynebacterium sp. CCUG 61414. NCBI lineage: Bacteria > Bacillati > Actinomycetota > Actinomycetes > Mycobacteriales > Corynebacteriaceae > Corynebacterium > Corynebacterium sp. CCUG 61414. The sequence goes on along the minus strand of NZ_JAGPYU010000005.1, from coordinate 71,316 downwards.
ACTGTGGCGAGGAGTGGCGACAAACCGAAGTCGCAGCGTATCACCATCAACTGTCGTATTCGTGTTGGCGAAGAATGGGTGCAGCCCGAGTCCATCAGCCAGGTGGAACCGGATGCGCTAGTGGTTATCTCTGCGTCCGAGGGAGGCTACTCCCCAGAGACGGGGTTCTCTACGAAGCTGCAAGCGCCGGTGGAAGACCAATCGATGCAGATCTGTGTTCAGCAGGGACGTGGTTTCTTCGATATCGGGCTTCTCGATGAGCAAGACCTCTTCATGCTTGCCGAGCAACTTGGCCTCGAACCAGCCGATCTCATCTTGCAACGCATAGCGGAGCGCTTCTCCGACGTTGACGTTGAGAACCTCGACGTTGTGCTCAGCGGCCGTGCCGTTGGCGTCCGCTACTCCACAGCTGCAGCGCGACGCACCCCCAAACGCGTCACGCTTGCCGACCACAGCGTGCAGACTTCCCAGCTCGCCGAACAATACGCGACGCTTTCCGGTATTCCCGACGACATGGTTGAAGCAGTCTCTCGCGCTGGGCTCCTTCATGACGCCGGCAAGGTTGACCCCGGATTCCAACACAGTTTCGGCAACTATCTGCCTGAACCCGTTGCGAAACCGGTCGGTCGCGTCATGCCGTCGTTGCTTGATCGCGGTCAAACGACGTGGCGTCACGAAGTCCTTTCAGCGACCGCGGTTCGTGGTGACTCTTTCGCGGACGAACTCGTGCGCCACCTGATCCTGTCCCACCACGGTTGGGCTCGGCGCCTGAGCCCGCACGATGGCACAACCTACACGAACTCACTGCGCTACCGACTTCTCGAGGAACAATTTGGACCTTGGGGCGTGGCCCTTTACGAAACAATGCTGCGGAGCGCGGATTGGGCGGCATCGGCCTCTCCACGCAGTGGACTAGCCGAGTCGTGGGAGTCCCTCAACATCCATGTCAACCCCAATTCCCTCGTCGATGTCTCCGAGTACGCGGTGACGCACGTGTTCACAGGCCCACGGCCGTATTCCCTCACGATGCTTCTCGCAGGCATCGGAGCGCTCGCTTCTTGCGTCCGCAATGGCGATACCTCGGCGAAACTCAGGGTGGTCGACGGCAAGGTGGAACTGTCGTCGACAGTTGATCCTTCTTGGGACATGCAGCTCTATAACTCGATGGCCTTTTCTCTAGAGGTCGGGGCCGGTTTCAAGAGTCCGGATGGCACTTTGTGCGATAGTGATGCAAAGGATCGAGTGAAGGGGCGAAATAAGTGGTACCTCCAACACCGGCAGTCGGCGCTTGAACAGTGCCCGGAGGCCGCTCCTTTGTTTTTCGATGCCTTCACTGACGATGGGGAGTCGAGGTTGTTCTCAATCCCGATTTTCCACGGGAACGGAAAGCCGTATTTTGCCATTGTCACCGATGACCCCGTTCAACGAACACAATCACTTTACGACCCCACCATCGGCCTCGTGGATGGCAAAGGGACCGGAGGACTCGACGTCAACACAGACGATCGCTTCTCTGGTGACATGGATCGGCGATACTCCGAAGACCATCTGGCCTGGGCAATCGCGGGCATGGTTGCACTCGGCATGCCAGGTGACGAGAACGGGTCCGGTGTCCGCGATAGGCAATTGACACTGACCGCGCCTACCGAATGGTCGACTTTGGAAGAAATCCAAGACTTCGTCATGAGTCCCATTTCGACCTTGCCAATCTACAAGTGGCGCGACCAGCCAACCCGGCAATCTGGCCAAATCAAAGTATGGGAGCCCATCATGGACAGTTCTTAATCCCCGTAGTGTCACGGTTGTGCTCCGGTTTAAGACTACTAGTGCTCCTGCCTTGCTGACGGGGCAGTCGTATCTAAAATGGTCGGTGGTGTGACATCACTCCAGGTCAGTAAGCGTCTTCCCCGCATGCGTGGGGGGTGGTCCCCACCAAAGGGGGCACATGTCAAACCAACCGAGGTCTTCCCCGCATGCGCGGGGGTGGTCCCGCGGGGCATGGGGTGGTGGCGAACATTGTGGCGTCTTCCCCGCATGCGCGGGGGTGGTCCGGTTTTCCACACCCCGGCTTGTACGACAACGACGTCTTCCCCGCATGCGCGGGGGTGGTCCCCATGCGCGGGGAACGAGAATGTGATACGTGGTGTCTTCCCCGCATGCGCGGGGGGTGGTCCCACTCCGGCCGCGCTCAATGGTGGGCTGAAGCAGTCTTCCCCGCATGCGCGGGGGTGGTCCCGCCTAGCCATTGACCACCTCCAAGACCGCTTCGTCTTCCCCGCATGCGCGGGGGTGGTCCCTATCAGACGCGGTAGGCGGGCTGTTTGGTGGCGTCTTCCCCGCATGCGCGGGGGTGGTCCGGTAGACGCGGATACCGCACTGGCCGAGGCGAAGTCTTCCCCGCATGCGCGGGGGTGGTCCCAGCCCGGATGGTCACGGCGCGGGGGTTCGATTGTCTTCCCCGCATGCGCGGGGGTGGTCGAGGATGACCTTCCCAACCTGCCCCGGCCACGACCTCTCTACCCCCATTACTCTCCTCTGCAATTCTGTTCACAAATTCTCGACTCCGCGCGTGAAGCACGTCCCCACCCACTACCTAATCCCTCTTCTGCCCCCATGTCTCCGATTCGCCGATCCACCCCTCGAACGCCAGCATTCAGGCCTCGGATCTGTCCCCATCGATCTTGCCTGCGACTGGGGAGCGGTCCGAGCGTGATGTGGGTCCGAGTGCGGTCGCAAGATGTTAGGTTGTAGCACTTCGGCCGCCATCATTGCTCGCCTAAAATCCGCTCCGGTTAACCTCCTATGGTCGACCAACCCCGGTACGCACTTTCGGCGATTAGGCGATCGCCGAACCGCGAAATCGGCCCAGATACTCAGAATGGGCCGAAAACCCCGTGACCAGCATTGGTCGACGAGACCGAAGTAGCATGCGGAGCGCACTGGGCACCCGGGGTGCGGAGGGGCGTCGATAATTAAAGCTCTATTAAAACCGTCTGCAAAGGGTTACTGTTATCTGTGTAAGTCGCCTGTGTTCGGCGTTGTACAGATTTGTGGAGAAATAGAGTATGAACCGGAAAAAGCTACTTGCCGTGTGCGGCGCAGTTGCTATTGCGTGCGGGTCAATTACTGCCGTGGGAGGCCCGGTGGCGGGCGCGTATGTGGAGAAGCAAGACACGGCAGGCATGCAGCCGAGCCCTGATGTGACAGACTCTGCGAAGATTCCGGCTGTGGACGTGAAGGTCGAAACGGATAAGACGGACGCGGTCAAAGCTGGTGACACGTTTAATATAACGATTTCGGGAACAGCGGAGGCGCCGTTTCCTGCTGGGGACGCAGCTGCTCAACCTGGTCAATCCAACATTTTAGGCTTCACTGTTGAGGTAACGCTGCCAGACGGCATCGAGCTTGCCGACCAAGCGGCAGTAAACATCAATGGCCAGTCCTTGGGCACTCTGGCGTTTAATCAACTCCCGTCAGGGTCGTACGAAGTAGACCTTCGTGGCGCTATGGGCGAGAAAGGCAACTTCCAGATCACCGTCCCCGTCAAAGCAACGAAAGATGCTCCCGCGGGTGAGACTTTGACGTTTTCTGGCGCTGCCCAAGCGCTGATTAATCCGGAGTTCTCTTTCGACGCTGTCCCGGGTAAGCGTACTGTTTCGCCTCACGAAGTTGACGGCAAGTGCACCTGGATTGCCAAGACGGAATACGAACTCCACGCTGGTGAATACGGCGCCTGGCTTACCGAGCTTTTCCTCGGCGTCACCGACCCAGCCAATGTTCAGCTTGGCGACGCCACCATTACCATTTTTGACGCCGACGGCAAGAAGGTCACCGGCAAAGCTGGTGAGTTCGACGCTGAGGGACGGTTGACAGACCCGAGAACGTTGGAGAAGCGCAATGAGCAGTATAAAAACACGACTTGGCAGCAAACTTACGACTGGGGTTTGAACCTCAATCGCGCCGACCTGAACAAAACGCTTGGGCAGGTGTTCCTTCCTAGCGGTAGCCGCGTAGTCATCGAGCAGCCCGTATACGATAACCAGCGTCATTGTTCGATGACGGAGGTGTACCCGTCGGATATTTACAGCAGCTACGTCGGCGGCGTCATCATGAACCCAATCAAGCGTGAGACCGCCAAGACCCAAATCTCAGCGCCGGAAGCCCCGACCTCGCCTGCCGAGACGCCAACGCCCACCGTAACTACGACGGCAACTACGACGGCGACTACCACCGCAACCACCACGGCAACGATGACGGCAACTACGACGGCGACTACCACCGCAACCACCACGGCGACGACGACGGCGGACTGCGATTGCTCTCCAACGACGGTGACTGAGACCGCGACGACGACGGAGAAGGCCCCTGAGCCGACCACCGAAACCGCCACGGTGACCACCAAGGAGATCACCCCGACCACCGTTACGAAGAAGGTCCCTGAGCCGACCACCGAAACAACCACGGTGACCACCAAGGAGATCACCCCGACCACCGTAACGGCCACAGCAACCGAGACCACTACGACGACCACCACAACGACCGAAAAGGCCACGGAGACCGTTACGACCACTGTCACCACGACTCCGGCCACCCCGGTGGACCCGCAGGATCCCACGCCGACCGTCACCGCAACGTCGACCCCGACCGCGCCTGGCAAGACTGCCGAGCGCTGCTTCGCTAACGCGTTGGCGTCGCCATTGTTCTATTTCGTGCCGGTGGGTGTGCTCGCGGCGGTTGGCGGTGAGCTCGCCCGTCCGTACGCCGGTGCGCTGAATGAGCAGCTCGCACGCATCAATGCGGATATTCAGGCAGCGTTCCAGCAGGATTCGCCAGATCGCGGTCGCAATGGTCGCACCCCGCGTAACGACGACCCCTCCGCCGCCCTCCGCGCCCAATTAGCGGAAGCGAACCGGAGGTTCCAGGAGATTGCTTCTGACCCGAACGTCCAGCGTATCGGCACGGTCGCCGCAGTGATCTTCGGTTTAGCTGCCGCCTCTGCCATCCTTTACGACTGGTGCTCCTCCGAGCCCGGCAAAGCCTTCACCGCCGTAGAGGGAAGCAGTGCCGCGGAGCGCTTCCTGAACCGGAACCGCTAACCCCCTGCCCTGCCCCAACCGAAAACGGGATACTAGTGAACTGAATTGAGCAGCGACTGTGTAGTGCCTCAACCCCCATTACTCCCATCTGCAATTCTGTTCACAAAATCCCGACTCCGCTGGAGGCAACTACTTCAGAAGGCCTCCAGCCTCCGCATCCACTGGGCGAGCGTGCCGTCGATAATCGCGGCATGCAACATAGCGGGGCCAACGATCCGCCGCCCGGTGAACTCGCTTGAGCCCCCCATCGCTTCGGTGGGGAGCACGGTTTGGGGCGGGTGAGCGTAGTCGTCGCCATGCGCCGTAGAATCCGGTTGATCGCAGTGCAGTTGGCGCGATTCGGCCCCATCATCACCTACGGTGGGTCGTGTTGACTCAATTTTGACTAGCGGGCGTCGATGAGTAGCTCGGTTGCGTAGTTCTTTGACCGCAAGCGCCTGGCTTTGGAAACGCCTGCGATTACTGGAGCTTCGGCCATAGGGCGAGAGGTTCGGTTCAAGCGCCTCATTCCAAAGAATTACGCGAGCATTGCGTTCTCCCGCATGAGGCTTGGGGAGAAGATGCACCCACTGACCAAACGTCAGCCCCGCTAACGAGTCATCCTGCGTACGCCACACGCTGCGGACTGAGCCGATAAAATGGTGCGTAAACGCCCAGATGCCACCACCCCCGATACCCCACAGATTGGATCAACGATGTCTCAGCCAAAAGACGACCTACCTGTCAACCGCCCCGAAGTGTTTGGTGCTGCCGACTCGGCAGACTCGACCGACCACGCCACCTGCATCCAGACGATCAACGCCGTTGCTCCGCGGCCGGACAACGCGCGGCCAGGGGTGAAGCGACTGCTGCAGGGCGACGGCGCGAACCTCATCGTCTTCAATTTCTGCCCTGGCCAGACGTTGCCGGACCACAAGGCGGCCCACCCGATTACCGTGCAGTGCCTCAACGGGTCTCTCGAGTTCGAGTGCGGCGGCGAGCGTTTCCCGCTCAAGCAGGGAGAAGTTGTCCACCTGCGCGCGTACGTGCCGCACGCGGTCTACTGCCCGGATGATGCCCTGTCGGCGGGCAACATTTTGCTGCTCAGCATGCTTACGGGCGAACGCCACGGCGAGCAAGACAGCTAAGCCCAAACACACCCCTAAAGGTGCACGATCTCCACGTCGTCCCAAACTTCGGCGAGGTACTCGGCGGCAACTAACCGATGACAGGTGGAGGGGTCTGCTTCGGAGCAAAGCAGCACGGCGTCGTCAAAAAGCGAGCGGTCCAGAGACGAGACTTCACCAGCGCCGTACTCCTCGCGCAGCTGCTTCGAAAACTCATCGAAGCCAACCTCGTCATGCCGATATGCGCGCATCAGATCCGCCGACGGCGCGAGAGCCAGCTCGTGCGTGTACGGCATGTCCAGGATGACCCGCAGGAAGTAGCGCAGGTCGTCCTTCTTGGTAAACCCAGCGAGCTGATTCGTGTTCGAGCGGCGAATATCCACCACGCGCCGCACGCCGGAATCGCGCAGAATGTCGAAGAACTCCTCCGCGCTCTTGTGTGAAAACCCGAGTGTGTAAATTCGCATAATCCTCCTAGATCACGAAGTCTTGCCCGCAGCCACCGGGTCGTAGCCCTGCTCGCGCAGCTCCGACGGCGCGTCGATCGAAAGGTCTTCAGGCTTCGGTGCAAGTGCATCAGTCACGCAGCCCACGGTACCGCAGGGACTCTTGCTTATCGACGCCCCACTGTCCCACCAAACGTCTTCCGCTGCGCCCTAATGTCCCGTAAGCCCGGATTACTCCCATCTGCAATTCTGTTCACAAATTCCCGACTCCGTTTGTGACGCCTATCCCTTCCCCTATCCTGTCCCCATGCCTACGATTCGCCGTGCCACGCCTGCCGACGCCGAAGCCCTCGTCGAACTGTCCACCGCCACGTTCACGCAGACCTTCGGCCACCTCTACGACCCCGCCGACCTCGCAGCCTTCCTCAACGAGGCCTACGACCTGCAGAAACACAAAATCCTCCTCGCCGACCCCGACCACGCCACCTGGCTCGTCGAGGACAACGACGCCCTCGTGGGCTACGCCCTCGCTGGGCCCTGCGGCCTCCCCCACCCCGACGTCCTCCCCGAGGACCGCGAGCTCAAACGCCTCTACCTCCTTGCCGATCACCAAAAGTCCGGCCTCGGCTCCACCCTCATCGAGCTGGTCCTCGACTGGATCGGTCCGCGCACTGCGTGGCTCGGCGTGTGGTCACAGAACTTTGGTGCGCAGCGCTTCTATCACCGCTACGGCTTCTCCAAGGCTGGCGAGTACTTCTTCAAGGTCGGCAATCACCGCGACCACGAGTTCATCTATCGACGCCCCGCGTCCTCTTGCTAATCCGCTGGGTTTAATCTCGAACGATTTTGGCGTCGTTATCCGACGGACATTCCCAGCTTTCGGGTACGGGCATCTGGAACTCATTCACAAGTATCTCGTATGCCGTTTGAGGACAGTCGCGTATAGCGGCTGCTGTTTGGATCTTTCGCCATTTCAAGCGTGACTTATTTAGGTGCGCTTTCCATCTTCCTAGATCGGTATCGAGGTTGAACTCCTGGCGGAGGCTCTCTAAGACATCTTCCAATGACGGGCGGAAACGGTGCCCACCAGTAGGGAAATGGATTTTTGAGAGTCGAGGGAATTCCGAAGTAAATTTCTTTATCTTCTGATCGTTCGTTGAATCCAACTTCTTTGTTAGGCCTAGAAGGTGGGCTACTTCGTCCCGATGCGCGTGAACGTGGAAGTGCGAACTCGGTCTGTTGCTTTTGTTGCGGTCGTACTCAACTCTGAAAAGCGGTTCGTCGTTTGATTTTGCTTGAGCGTGAACAGCGAAGCTGGAGTTCGCCACGGCCAAGAAACTGTGAGTTGAATCCCAGGTGCATTTAAACGTCGGACGCAATCCGAGTATTACGTGCCCGTTCCAAGATAGAGGAATGATGCCTACACGGTCCTCTATCTGCTTTAGGCGGATCGAAATGCTGCCGTTCTCAACTATTTTGCTACTAAACTCAAAATGCTGTCCGGTGAACGCTTCCACCGTAGCGGCGAGGTCTGCGCTGAACTCGGCGACCAGGGCCTGTAATTGCTCAGCGTTTTTAGTCATCGCCAAGGAGCCAGCGTAGTTCCGAAATACGCTCCCACACGGCGAATTCACGGGGTGTGAGATTGTAGTTGTCCGCACGCTCTTCAAACTCTTCGAACGAGTCCCCAGAAAGGGATTCGATCGACTTTTTGAGTTCAGCAAGCTCATGACGTGCAGCTTCTTTCGACAGATTTTCAACGAGCGGGGCGGTCATGATCGCTCCTTTCGGGTAGGGCAAGTGAAAATTGAAAATGAACTATATGCCTTTATCTTAACTTTGCAAAAGACAAATGGATCCTGCCACCCCCAAACGATATAGAACAAATGTGCGATATGTTTCTGGATTTTCCTGGTGAATGCGGTGCTGACCAAACTCCGTGAAACCGGCACGATCGTGCCGAAACTGCCTCTTGTGCACCACTATTCCGCACAATATACTCCAAAACGGCACGATCGTGCCGAAACTTCAAAAGGCCGAAACCCTCCAGAATCACAACACCGAAAGGCCCCCATGCCCCCGACACCCCGCAGTCTCGGCGAGCAGGCTCGCGAGCAACGCCGTGCCATGCGCCTGACCCAGGCGGACGTGGCCGACCTGTCGATGGTGTCGGAACGGTTCATTCGCGAGTTTGAACAGGGGAAACGCTCGGTTCGCCTGGATAAGGTTGAAGCCGTGCTGGCGGTGCTTGGCTTGGATGTGGTGGCGGTGCAGCACGTTCCGGAGGCACTCCGATAGCCCAGGCGCAATTCTGTTCACAAAATCGCTAAGGACAGTTTTTGACACCTTCCGCCCAAGCCTCCGTGCAGCTGGCCGTCGATAAGTTAGCTCAATTTCATTCATCGGCTAAGGTGTGTGGGGTCACATTATTGTCGAGCGAGAGAGGATTTCATGAGCGAGCGCGCCACGGACCCCGTACCTTTCAGCAGCGAGCACCAGGAGGTTGCCGCTGACGAGTTCGAGCTGGAGAACCTCACGCCGGCGGACAAGCGCGAGATCCGCCGTACGCGCCGAGCCCCGTCTCCGGACGGTAGTACCTGGTCGTGGGCGATTACGCTGTTTGGCACCGCGGTCGGCGCCGGAATCCTCTTCCTTCCTATCGACGCCGGTTCCTTTGGCTTCTGGCCCCTCCTCCTTGCGACGATCCTGGTTGGACCAATGGTGTTCTTCTCGCACCGGATGTATTCGAGGATTGTGTCGGCCTCGCCGGTCAAGGGCCTGGACGTGCTGCAGGTCATTACTTCTCTGGCCGGGCGGAAGCGTGGTCTAGCCACCGCGTTGATGTACTGGTTGGCGATCTACCCGATTGTGCTGATTTACGGCGTTTCGGTGACGAACACGATGGACAGTTTCATCGTGAACCAGATGGGCGGCCAGCACGTGGACCGTTGGCTGCTGGCCACGATTTGTGTCGGCGTGATGACGGGCGCCTACGCCCTCGGCAAGAAGGCGACGCTGTGGTTCGCGAATTTGCTGGTCTACCCGCTGATCGTGGCGCTCGCTGCCGTCTCCCTGTACTTGATTCCGTACTGGGATCTGGAGAGTTTCATGGCGTACAAGTCGGATGTGCCGCTGTGGAAGGCGATGCTGTTTGTGTTGCCTGTGCTGGTGTTTTCCTTTTCGCATATGGCGGCGGTGTCGCAGTCTGCGTTGGATGTGCAGAAGTCGCATGACGGTGATGTGGCCGGTACGGAGAAGGAGGTGTCCAAGATTGAGTTGATCACCTGCACCCTCCTGGTCAGCTTCACGATGTTCTTCGTCTGGTCTTGCACGCTCGCCCTCGGCGCGGATGGCATGGCTGTCGTGCGCGAGGAGAACATCCCGGTCCTTTCCTACTTCGCTAATACGACGAATGCGCCGTTCATGGCGGTGGTGACTCCGGTGGTCGCGCTGTGTGCGATTGCGTCGTCGTACTTTGGGCACATGCTTGGCACGGAGGAGGGCACGCAGTATTTGCTGCGTGCGGTGGCGCCGAAGGCTTCGGAGAAGTGGAATCCGCGTGCGGTCCGCGCGGGCATCTACATCTTCGTCTTCGTATCGACGGTCGCTGTCGCCATCTTCAACCCGTCAATCCTGGATTTGATTTCGGTCGTCGGCGGTATCTTCATTACTTTGCTGGTCTACATCGTGCCGATGCTCCTGTTCCGCCACGCGACGGCCTTCCGCCACTACGCGAACCAGCCGGAGGCGATCTTCGTGTTCGGCCTGGGCATCGTGATCATTTGCGTGACGGTCTGGCAAATGGTGGCGTAGTACGGCGGGTTGCACGTTTATGGTGTGGATGTTACAGTTATAAGTGTAAACCCTCTGGAGGTGAAGCGCTGTGACAACGAAAACTAATCCGGCAATTGAGGTCACTCAAGCTGTCGAGCAGCAGGCCAGCCAGGTCGTGGCTAACCCCGAAACGTTTCATGATGCCGTGCGCGGTACGTTTCCACCTGCATTAGCCTCTTTTATCGAGTCCATCTTGGCCAGGGTCGCGCGCGGAGAGAGTGTCGCGCTTTCCCGCCCCTCCGAGATACTCACCACCACTGAAGCCGCTGAGTACCTCGGTATTTCCCGGCCGACTCTGATGAAGCGGATTCGCGAAGGCGAAATCGATTACTTTAAAGTCGGGTCACACACGCGGCTTCACAGGGAAGACGTCGTCGCATACTTGCAGCGATGCCGTGCGCGCGCACGCCACGAGTTCGATGCGATTCGAGAGCTCGATAATGAGATCGAAGGCCTGTGAGTATTCCAGTCCTTTTTGACGCCAACGTCTGGTACTCCCGCACTCTCACCGACTGGTGCTTCCTTCTCTTCCTGGGCTCTGATAAAGATGTGGAGCCACCATTCTTTCCAGCGTGGACCGAGGATATTATCGCCGAAGCTCAGTATCATTTGCGCAGAAATAACCCACACGCTCCCGAGGGCGCTATTTCAAAACGCTTCAAGCGAATTCGCGGTGCGTTGGCGGAATGGGAAATCTCCGGTTTTGCTGTTGGCGAGTATGGGTACGCGGACATTCATGATCATCACGTTCTCAGCGCTGCCGTCGCTGGCAACGTCCAGTACGTCGTAACCAGCGACAGGGGACTCGTTGACTATGTTGACTCACAGCAGTTTCTGTTTGACGTGCTGACTCCGGATGATTTCTTTTGCCACATTTTTGAGGCGTTCCCAGGGCTTTGTAAGAGGGTGGCGCAGGAAAACGAGGCTTATTGGGAGAAGGTGAAGGGCATCAAAGTGGCGGACCGGCCGATAACTGCCGTAATGCTAGAGCGCTCGGGCTGTCCGAATTCCGCAACGGTTATTGATTACGTTTTAAGGTAGCGAGTGCAGTCGGCGTTTCGCGCACCACATTCCATTGCTGATTGTTCGCGAACTGGGGAAATGGCATGCGACTCGGTCGAAAATAGAGATTGTGGTGCACAGGGAGTTCGCAGAGTGCCAAATCTGACATCGCGTAATATCTAGCACTTTGCTCACCTGGAACTATAAATGGACAGACCAAATGGGGTTGCGTCTCTTGGCATGCGTCTCACTTTGCTAGGCGCCAAATTCCCTCGCCGGAGGTCGCCGACCTGAGGGAATGTAGTGGAGCCTCGCCGAAAAGTCGGGTTTTGGTGCGCAGCGCTCCGCCGCTACGTGAATCAGACGCAGCCCGGGAATACTCTCAGCGCCGACGCGTTAAGATAGTTGACACGTCACATAAATGAGAGGGGCTAACGATGCATATCGGAATCCTGGGGGCGGGCAAGCTCGGCACCGTCCTGGGCAGGCACGCTATCGCCGCAGGCCACGAGGTTACGCTTGCTGGTTCGGGCGAGCCGGCGGCGATCGACCTGATTGTGCGTGCGCTCGTACCGGGTGCGGTGACCGCTACCGCAGGGGACGTCGTCAAGGTTGCCGACGTCGTGATCCTTGCGTTGCCACTGCGGAACTTCCGCCAACTGCCCGCTGATGCGTTGGCTGGAAAGCTGGTCGTCGACGCGATGAATTACTGGTGGGAGACGGACGGCCACCACCCCGAGCTCGCGGAGGCGAACTCCTCGCGGCTGGTGCAGGATCACCTGGCACAATCTCGCGTGGTGAAGGCGTTCAACCACATGGGCTACCACGATCTCGATGAGGGCTCCGGGACCGGCAAGGCGATTGCGGTGGCGGGGGATGGCGAAGGGGACGTCGAAAAGGTGGCGGGGCTCGTCCGCGACTTTGGGTTCGATCCCCTGCCCCTGCACTCCCTCGATGCCGGGGTTGCGCTGCAGCCCGGACACCCCGCGTTCGGTGCGAATGTTGACGTGCACACGCTACGCACACTGATCAATGACAAGGAGCAGGCATGACCACGGTAGATACCGCAGCTATTGAGTTCGGCTTAGATACGTTCGGCGACATCCCGCGCAAGGAGGACGGCGCGCTGTTCACGCACGCCGAGGCGATCCGCGCGACACTCGAGGAAGCCAAACTCGCCGATGCCATAGGTGTCGACGCCTTCACCGTCGGTGAACACCACCGGCCCGACTACGCCATCTCCTCCCCGCCGACGATGCTCGCGGGCATCGCCACCGCCACGCAACGCCTCAAGTTGGCGTCCGGGGTGACGGTGTTGTCCTCCGACGACCCTGTCCGCGTCTTCGAGCAGTTTGCCACCCTCGACGCGTTGTCGAACGGCCGCGCAGAGGTGATCCTCGGGCGCGGATCTTTCACCGAGTCCTTCCCGCTCTTCGGCTACAACCTCGAGGACTACAACCAGCTCTTCGAAGAGAAGCTCGGCCTGTGGGCCGAGGTGGTGAAGGAGGAGCCGGTGACCTGGTCCGGCCAGACCCGAGCCGCGCTCAATAACGCGGACCTCTACCCGAAAACCGAACATGGCCTGACTACCTGGGTCGGCGTCGGCGGTTCGCCGGAGTCCGTCGTGCGCACCGCCAAGTACGGGTTCGGCCTGATGCTCGCGATCATCGGCGGCGCACCCGTCCGGTTCAAGCCGTACGTGGATCTGTACAAGCAGGCCTCGGCGCAGTTCGGAACCACCGCGCACCCCGTGGGCGTACACTCCCCCGGCTTCGTCGCCGACACTGATGAGGAAGCCAAGGAACTCATCTTTGAGGAGTACGCGGCGGCTCAGCATCGCATCGGGAAGACGCGCGGGTGGCCGCCGCTGACCCGCAGCCGCTTCGAGTCGGAGATCAGCCGCGGCGCGCTCACGGTGGGTTCGCCGGAGACGGTGGCGGCGAAGATCGCCAACACGGTTCGCACGCTTGACCTCGGGCGATACGACATGGTGTACTCCACCGTCGGGCACATCCCCCACGCCGCCCGCATGCGTTCGGTGGAGCTCTACGGGACCAAGGTCGTGCCCCTGGTACGCGACATGCTTGCCGACGCCTAGCACCTAGCCCCGCGTTTGCCTGAACTCCTCGAAGTCCCGGCCGAAACGGCTCACTCCCAATGAGCAGCGCATACACCCATTCGTCGCTGGTGTTCTCGATGTGCATCGCCGTCTCACCGACGCCCATGTAGCCGATCGCATGCACCGGCAGCTCCACGTTCTCGAGGCGGATGCCGGCGGCGTCGACAAGCAGGCCGTGCTCGAACGGCGCCTCAACCGCAAGCTCAACCTCAGCCCCCGGGGCAATGTGCAACTGCGCCCCAAGCGGCGGTGTCCGCGTATCGACGCCACTCCGCCACCCCCCAAGCTCCCCCAAAAACACCTTCACCCTCGCCCCCGCGATCTCCCCTTCCTCCGGCACGAAGTGCTCAAACGCCCTCGGCGCCACATCCATCCCACCCGTCACCGCGACGTCATCCGGCCCATAATGATCCACAAAACACCACGCCCCAATCATCGGACGCTGCCGATGCGGAATCGTCCGATGCACCGTCATCGCCCTCGGGCCACCAAGCGGCACCTCCCGCGGGAGGATCACCTCGACTGCGCTGTACTGGGAACTCATGGCGGCAATGGTATCCGGTGCGGGGTGAAGGTTCAGGGGGCTTGTGTGCTCGCGGGCCGCACCAAATTCCATTGTTGGCCAGTGGCGACCTGGGCTTTTGCTGTTTCGGCACGCCGAAACCCCGGGTTTTGGTGCCCAGCTAACTGCCAGAAAACCCTTTCGTTAGTGGAGCCAGTGCCAAAGGACGCACCCGAAAATTCACGACCTGGGAAAACATCCGTTTCCAAAACCGAAATTGCGTCCTTTGGCACTCGCTCCCTGTAACCTTGCCGAAAACTCCAGGTAATTCTTTTTGGAGCCCATTTCCGTGCCAGAAAGATATCGGAAAGATATAGGGGGCCTGGAAGCCCCGCCGAAATGTTATTTGTGCAGGTCAGCGATTTGTTTCGATATCTTTCTATCTCTTTATGCCCGGATCCAACGGGTGCCGCGGCCGCGCGGAGGACCATCCGGGTCGATCTTTGCACGCCCGAGGCTGCGCAAGTGTCGAAGGATCCGGCCTGCTTCGGCGACGCTGACGCCGGTCTGGTCGGCGATGTCGGCGGATTGGAGTGCGGCACCGTCGTGGAGTTTGGCCTCGATCCATTCCTGGACGCTCACGGTGACCAGGTCGCCGGGTTGTCCCAGGTTAAGAAGTTTCCGGGCTTCACCGCTGAGGGTCCACTCGTCGGCGTCGGTGACGGGGTCGAGAAGGCTGCGGGCGACGAGGTCGTCCATAAGCTCATGTACTTCGAGGGAGCTGAACTGGGTTTTCTGTGCAGCCGTTGTTGCTGTAATGAGTGGCGCGGAGTTCAGGTGCCAGAGTACGATCAGCGCCGCAACACTATCGACGACCTCCTCGCCGAAACGCTCCGAGAGCTTCCGCAAGCCCTTGATGAAGTTGGTATCTGGCTGCTGCGCTGCCAGCACCACCTGCACATTTGCCTCGGTCGCGGTTACCTCCGGGGCGCTGCGGCCGGTGCGGATCATGGTGGCCCACATGCGGTCGAAACCGCGCGAGCTTTCCTCGGCGAGACCGAGGGTTCGCATTGCCGCCATGAGCCGGTTGTTTCGTGGGACTGAGGGCGTCGATAGCAATGTGTCAACTGTTACTCCTGGTGGGAGAGGTCCCGGGGAAGTGATCTTGAGCGTGCGGTTCGTTTGCTCGACCACGACTGGGCCGGGCAGGCGCCAGTCGCGGTGAATGAATGCGTTCGAGACGGCCTCGTCGACTGCCTGCGACGGGAACCTACTGATGGCGACTTCCTCACCGTCATCGAATTGCACCCTCTCAATTTCGCGGTCACCATTTTCCGCAATCAGACGTCGCAGGCGTGGCAACGCGAGCAGCAGAGGGTCTGAAATGAGCGTGGCCTGCGGTTCTTGCCCTGGGATGCTGCGCCACAGGTGGCGGACCACCACGTCTGTCGGGTTTGGTTGGGCGAGGAGGATTTCGGCGGCGCGCTTGAGTTGGCCGTCGTCTCGCATGAGTCCGAGTTCCCGAAGCAGGCCAGTGGTGGTCTGAGGGATTGCCGCGTCCGAGCCCCGCGAGCGGCGATGCTCCCGCAGCATCCGCCGAGCCTCCTCGATGACGGGAAGTTGCAGGTCATCGACAGTGATATCGGCTGGGTCGTTCGAATAGTCAGGGTCTCGCCGCGCGGCATCGATCGCCCGGCGTAGCTCCTCTGTCATCGGCTGGCACGAGAACTGCGAGTCCGCCGTCCGCCTTTTCGCCGCGCCATCACCCCGCGTGTACAGTGCACGAGCCTCCGGTACGTGAATCACTACAAGCCGAGTGCCCCACGCATGCACCGATGTGACCTGCACATTCATGTTCGGCTTCGTGCCATTGAAGATCCGCCGGGCAATGTCCTCCTCGCCCAGCTCAGTGCCAGTGAATGCGCCCGCGCCGGGAGTCCGGTCCGCAACGCCGACAACAATGTGTCCCGTCGCCGCCTCGCTGTTGGCCATACAAATAGCCTCATTCAACAGCTTCTCGACGAGCTTCGCCCTCCCGCCCTTCCCCTCACGAGCAGTGGGATCCTCCTTGAACTCCAAAATCAGCGACTCTTGCGAGTCCGCCGTCGCTCCATCATGAATCGCCTCCAGCGCTAAACGAACATACGAGGGGAGCGCGTCCCAAGCTGATTCCGTGACCATGCGGCAGATTGTACATTCCCCAGGTAATTCTTTTCGGAGCCAATTTTGGGAGTTGAAAGATATCGGAAAGATATAGGGAGCCTGGAAGCCTCGCCGAAATGTTATTTGTGCAGGTCAGCAATTTGTTTCGATATCTTTCTATCTCTTTCTATATCTTTCGGTGTGAGGGCGCCGGGTGCACCAAATTCCACCTCGCGCAATCAGCGACCTGGCCTTTTACCCTCCAGCCCCGCCAAAAACCCGGGTTCTGGTGCACAGCTAATTGCCAGAAACCCTTTCGCCAGCGGAGCCAGTGCCAAAGGACGCACCCGAAAATTCACGACCTGGGAAAACAGCCGTTTCCAAAACCGAAATTGCGTCCTTTGGCACTCGCTCCCTGTGACCAAGCCACCAGCAAGCCACCAGCAAGCCACCAACCTGCCACCAACCCGTCGTGCGCATTCCCTCACAACCGATGTGCGAGTAAAGTAGGCCCGTAATTTATGGGCAAACAGCCCAGAAGCCACGAGCCCAAAGGGCCACGAGGAAAGGGAGGCGCATTATGCGTGTTGGCATTGTCGGCTATGGAAACTTGGGCAAGAGTGTGGAGCAGCTGGTGAAGCTGCAGCCGGATATGGAGCTGTCGGCGATCTTCTCGCGCCGTAGCAAGCTGGACACGGACACTCGCGTGTTACCGGTGGCGGAGTTCGGACAGTACAAGGACGAGATTGACGTCGCGATTCTGTGCCTGGGTTCGGCGACGGATATTCCGGAGCAGGCGCCGGAGTTCGCGAAGTACGTGCCTACCGTGGACACCTACGATAATCACCGTGACATCCCACGTCACCGCAAGGCGATGGACGAGGTCGCGCGCGAGCACAACACGGTGTCCATCGTTTCCACTGGTTGGGACCCGGGCATGTTCTCGTTGAACCGCGCGATGGCGGAGGCAATTCTGCCGAATGCGCAGCAGCACACGTTCTGGGGCCCGGGCTTGTCGCAGGGTCACTCGGATGCGGTGCGCAGGATTGAGGGCGTCGCGAAGGGTGTGCAGTACACGATCCCAGCGCCGGATGCGTTGGATCGCGCGCGCCGCGGCGAGACCGAGGGTCTCGACGGCAAGTCCGCCCACAAGCGCGTCGTTTACATCGTGCCGGAGGATGGCGCCGACACCGCCGCCATCGAGCACACCATCCGCACGATGCCGGACTACTTCGTCGGCTACGAGGTAGAGGTCAACTTTATTGACGACGCCACCTTCGTCCGCGAGCATTCCGGCATGCCGCACGGCGGTCACGTGATCACCACTGGTGGCGTCGGCGAGAACCACCAGCTTGTCGAGTACACCCTGGAACTTTCCAGCAACCCCGACTTCACCGGCGCCGTCGCCGTCGCGTACGCGCGCGCGGCTGCCCGCCTCGCGGAGGATGGCAAGTCGGGCGCGTTCACGGTGTTGGAGGTCCCGCCGTACCTGCTCTCCCCGGTCGCTCTCGACGACCTGATCGCCCGAGACGTCTAACTCACGGGTAGAAGGTACCGCAAAAGGCCCTTAGAGATTTTGTGAACAGATTTGCATATGCAGATCTGTTCACATTTTTCTGACTCTTCTGGCTACACTTCCTGGAAATAACATTTTCAGGAGGCCCCTGTGAAGAAGTTCATTGCGCTGTTTGTGGCGTTCGTGCTCGCAATCTTGGCAGCGCCGAGTGCTTCGGCGATCTCCGTGCGTGGCGACGCCGCTTCGCCCCGATCCGCAGTTGCTGTGGTGCATGCGGGTGGGGGAGTGGAGGCGTCGAGAAATGGGTGGGAGGCGCGGCCGGCGCTGAGCCTGAGCAAGCTCTACCTGGGCTATTGGGTGCTGTACCACGGGGCGCCGCGGCATAAGGCGATGGTGGAGGAGATGGTGCGCACCTCGAACGACGGCATTGCGGGCACGCTGGATGCGGCGTACCCGCAGGCGATTGACGCGATCGCGCGCGACTTCAAATTGAGCGCTACTCAACGGCGCGGGAACTGGGGAGTGGCGAGTACGTCGGCGGTGGACGTCGCGAGGTTTGTGCAGGCCATCCGGCATGATCCGGTGGCCGCGCCGCTGCTGCGCGGCATGGCGCACGCGGCACCCGTCGCCGCCGACGGCTTCCCGCAGAACTACGGCACCTCGAGACTGCCCGGTGTCCAGGGCACGAAGTTCGGCTGGGCCGACGACCGTCGCAGCTCCACCGCGACGGTTAGTTACGGTGCCGGGTTCGCGGTCGCGGTGCTCACGTACGGTGATGTGCATGCGAACACGGTCGATGCGCAGCGTGCCGTCGATACCTCGGTGATGCCGGGGCCGAGCGGTGGCCGACGAGTTGTTGATATGTTGCCGCCGCAGACGCCGAACGAGATCAGGAACCTGGTTCCGAAGCATTGGGAGGTCCCGGCGGGCTCGTCGGTGCCGTGGTAAGGCGAGGTCCTGACCAGCCATTACGAGAATAGAGGGGGCTAATCGTCCAAGGTTTCGACGTTTCAGGAAAACCTTGGGAGATTAGGGGCAGGCGCAATTCTGTTCACAAAATCCCGAGCAAGCTTTTCATCGGCCAATCTCGACACAGAACGCCGAATGGAGCAGCTAGATCAGGCCCCCGGGCATCCGATGCGCATCGGCAAAGTGTCGTGGTGAATTACGGCAGCATTGCAGCGATGTTGGCTGGCAGCATCGGCTCGAGCGCTGGCAGTGCGACTGTGCCGAGGACGCCCGCGATCAGCAGCGCGATAGACGTCCAGAATGCTACTGCGCGTTCATGCTGCGCCACCCTGGTAATCAACCACGGCTCATCGTGGCTGTGTGTGGGGCAGTGGAGAATGCGCAGTGGGTCTGAGTGTGATTTTGAGTGTTGTTCTTCAAAATCGCACTCAGAATCGCTCTTACACAGTAAGATATGCCTTTAACCTGCGGGTTTTGAGTGCGATTCTGATTTATATTTTGAGTTATACTTCTATACATGAGCGAAACCGCTATCAAAACCACCATCAACACACTGCGAGACATAGGCAACGACACCTAAAAAATCGAAGCAAAAGATGCCTCGCATGGCTTGCCAAAGAGCATTGATGAAACTCTCTCTGCGTTTGGAAATATGCCAGAGGGTGGAGTCATCCTGCTCGGTGTGGCAGAAGAAGACGGCAGTTTCCCCGTGACAGGTATTTCCAGCCCAAAGACCGTAGAGAGTCAGTTAGCAAATAAAGCACGACAGAAGATCGTGCCTCCCCTCCACCTCGGTGCTATCGAAACTGCAACAGTCGATGGCAAGACTGTGCTGCAGTGCATCGTTCCTCCGCAGCCCTCGGACCGTAAGCCATTCCGGGTTGGGAAGGGCGGCCCCGCCTACATCCGGTCCGGTGACGGTGACTACGAGCTTGACCCAAACGAGGAACAGCTTCTTGTTTCGCAACGCGGAGTCCCAAAGCACGATCGGGCACCTGTGGAGGGCGCCAGCGTAGAACGAGACCTCGACCCGGATCTGCTTGAACAGTATCTGGAGCAAGAGCGCTCACAATCCAGGCGTCTTGCCCAACTACCGCGAGAAGAGCAGTTGATTCGCACCAACGTCGTCGCACCCGATACAGGCGAGCCCACGGTGGCAGCAATTTATGCCCTCGGTATACACCCCCAGCAGTTTTTGCCTCTCAACGTCAAAGCACACGTTACCCGCGGACCACATGACCCCAGGGCAATGCGAATGCGGGACAGGGAAGAATTCACCGGACCAGTGCCCGATTTGCTTGAAGCGGTAGTCGAGTGGGTCACCGACCACCTGCAAACAACCACCGTCTTTACTGATGGCCACGGCAAGGATGTGCCAGAGCTTCCCACGTTGGCCATTCGCGAGATTGTAGCCAACGCACTTGTCCACCGTGACCTGTCTCCGGCTAGCATGCTTGCCTACACACAAGTAGTAAAGCACTCAGACAAGCTCATCGTGGTCAACCCTGGCGGACTTTGGGGATTGACCGAAAGCGAACTTGGCAACACCGGACCGCGGGCACGCAATCCCGTCTTGTACCGCATGTGTACTGCAGTAAAGACGCCGAAAGGACACCGCGTCATTGAGGCGAGTGCGACGGGCATTCCCGCAGTACGTGAGGCTCTTCATGACGCCTTCCTCCCCGCCCCCTATTTCAAAGACAGAGTCATCGACTTCCAAGCGATCCTGACCTCTTCGACCATGCTTTCCGAAGCGGATCTCGCTTGGGCTACGAATCTTCCGGGGGGGGGGAGAGGTGTTTTCCACGGCGCAGCGCCATGCGCTCATCCGGATGCGCAATGGTGAGACGCTTACCAACGCGTCCTATCGCCAAGAATTCCCGATGGACTCCACCCAAGCACGCGCCGAGTTACAACAGCTTGTGGAATACGGCCTAGCGACCGCCCTTGGCCAAGCAGGTGGCACCGTTTATTCTTTCCTCCCGGAAGAGACATCTGCGCCGAAAGCCCCAGAGTCAGCAACTCCGACATCTCCACAATCACGGAGCCGCGCGTACCTACGGAGCGGGGAAAAAATCGACCTGATCCGCAAAGCGCTCCACCACGCCGGACAGCCACTGTCCAAACGTGAAATCGCCGAGCACACTGGCATGAGTTACGGTCAAATAACCCCGACCCTGAAGGCAATGGAGCAGCAAGGCATCATTACGTTCACAGAAAAGCACTGGAACGCGAAGAACCAGCGCTACGCGCTTTCTGGTGAACAAGACGAGTAGATGCGGACAACGCGGCGTCGAAAAAGAGCACCGCGCCTATCACCAGCACAGCGATCAGGGAGATCAAGAACTCGGTATGGCTCCCCTCAGCGCTCGGCCACAAGTCGATCAAGCCCGGCACCGCAAGCACAAGACCTGCGATCGCGATATAGCTTTGCGGCACTCCTGTAAATCTCTTGCCGCAGCTAATCGACGTCCAACTCCGTCCCAATAATGCGGCCCGTCTAGACGTAACTAATCGTCCAAGGTTTCCGTGTCTCCGGGAAACCATGGACGATTAGTCGGGTGCATTCGGCTTGTGTTGACAGAGGCCGTGATGGTGTTACGGCAGCATTGCAGCGATGTTGGCTGGCAGCATCGGCTTGAGCGCTGGCAGCGCGACCGCGCCGAGCACGCCCGCGATCAGCAGCGCGACCGGCGTCCAGAACGTTGCCGCGCGACCCGCGTTTGTCATCTTCGAGGACTGCTGGGTGATGAAGCTTGCCTCGTAGTTTTCGCCCTTGGCGCAGGCGATGTAGGATTTGAAACTTTCAATCGTGTACAGGAGTTCAGGGAACTCCTTGAGTATTTTCTCATCTTTGGTGATGGTGGTGCCAGTGTAGAACTGGATTAGCAGGCTGCGGTTGGTGCTTTGGAGTTCCCTCAGACGTGCCTCGATCTTTGGAAGATTCTCTATCGCCCATGTGCGGTCGGTTTGCTTCGTAAAGTAAGCAGCTTCGCTAGGGTCATCGAGGTGGCGCTGAACAATTGACATGTTAGTTTCTGTAATCTTGCACGTATTTTTGTCGACCATCTTGTTGCCCAGCGGTGCAGAGATTAGGTAGGAGTCCATCGGGTGCTTCTCAGTTTCGGCGCCCGTGGTCAGTGCGAGCGCCCCGACGGTCATGGTTGCGGCGAGGGCTACGGCTGCAATTTTCTTCACACCGAAAACTCCTTTGGGCGACAGGAAAAACAAGGTTCTTGTATATTCAAGCCCCCTCAGCGGTTGTCAAGGCTGCGGCCCGGGCGCGAAGTCAAGTGCAATTCTGTTCACAAAATCCCGAGCAAGCTTGTCAGCACACCTTCCACTCCAAAACCCCGGAACTCGCAGCGCCCCGGCCTACCCAAGCAGCGCGTTGTCGATGAGCCGCACGCCGTCCACCGTCGCCGCAACGAGCGCCAGGCCGGGCTCGGACGTCGGCTGCAACGTATCCGGATCGACGACCACCAGGTAGTCCAGCGTCACGCCCTCCGAAGCCGCGAGCTCCGCGCGCACGGCATCCACGTCCAACGCGCCCGCCTCGGCCTGTTCCTGCAGCGTCCACAGCGAACGCGACAGCGCCAGCGCCTGCGAACGCCCTGCCTCGGAGAGGCGCACGTTGCGCGAGGACTGCGCCAGTCCGTCAGCGGCGCGCGCGATGGGCAGGGTGCGGATCTCCACGTCGTGGTTCAGGTCGCGAACCATCCGGCGCAGAACCGCCACCTGCTGCGCGTCCTTCTGCCCGAAGTAGGCGACGTCCGGTTTGGCCAGGTTGAACAGCTTGTTGACGACGGTCGCGACACCGTCGAAGTGCCCCGGCCGCGACGCGCCTTCCAGGACGGTGCCCATCTCGCCGGTGCGGACCCAGATCTGTGGAATCCCGCCGGGGTACATCTCCTCGACGCTGGGCGCGAACACGATGTCCACACCGAGGCCCTCGCAAAACGTTGAGTCAGCCTCAATATCGCGTGGGTAGTTGCGGTAATCGTCGGTGTCGCCGAGGTCGGTGAACTGCAGTGGGTTGAGGAACACGCTGGTAATCAGCGTATCGACCTCTCGCCGCGCACGCTCGATGAGCGTGCCGTGCCCCGAGTGCAGGGCGCCCATCGTCGGCACCAGCCCGACGGTCCCGGTTGCTTCGGCGCGTGCCGCGCGGAGCTCTTCAACAGTGGTAATGACTCGCATGGTGGCCTTCCTTAGTCCTCGAATGATTCGGCAGCAGCAGGGAAGTCTCCCTTTTCGACGTCCTCCCGGTACCTCCGCGCGCCCTCCAGCAGCTGCGCTCCCAGGTCCGCGTACTGACGTACAAACCGCGGCGTTTTTCCGCCGGCGCGGAACCCGAACGCGTCCTGCCACACGAGCACCTGCCCGTCAGTGCCGTTACCTGCGCCGATGCCGATGGTCGGGACCGGAACCTCCTGCGTGACCCGCGTCGCGATCTCCGAAGGCACCATCTCCAAAACGACCGCGAAAGCACCCGCGGTTGCGACGGCGGTGGCGTCGTCAAGTAGTTGCTGGGCCGCGTCACCGCGACCTTGGACAACGTAGCCGCCGAGCGCGTGCTCGGATTGCGGCGTGAACCCGATGTGCCCGCAGACGGGAATGCCGGCGTCGACAAGCGTTTTGATCGTCGGCGCCATCTCGACGCCGCCCTCCAGCTTCACTGCCTGCGCCCCGGTCTCCTTCATGACGCGCACCGCCGCGGCGAGCGCCTGCGCCGGCGACTCCTCATACGTGCCGAACGGCAGATCAACCACCACAAACGCACGCTGCGTCGAGCGCACGACGGCGGCGGCGAACGTGATCATCTCGTCGAGCGTAATCGGCAGGGTAGTGGTGTGGCCGAGCACCACGTTGGCCGCCGAATCCCCAACGAGCAGGAAGTCGATCCCGGCTTCGTCGAAGATCTGGGCGGTCATGGTGTCGTAGCTGGTCAGCGCCGTAAATTTGCGGCCTTCTGCCTTCGCCTGCGCGAAGTAACGAGTACGGAGTCGTTTCATAGGGCCTTATATTAGGACGCTGGGTGGCGCCCCGCTGGCGGTTTTTGAAAACCGGATGTCCACCATGGTGTGCACAAAACCCTTTACAATCGCGCGAAATGCACTAGGTTGTGTAGAAACACTTTGAAAAACGGGGGGGACACTTTGCGCACCTATACCTTGGCACCACTGCTCGCCGCCACACTTCTCGCTGGCTGCTCCAGCACCACCCTTATCGACGCCCCCTCCGCCACACCCAACGCCCCTCCGGCGGATTCTGCTGGTCAAAGAGCCTTTGTCTTCGAATCCGGTACCGTCCCCATCGGCGACTTCGACCCATTCACGCTTGCCCCCGAGGACTACTTCGATCCCTGCAACGACATCACCGAGGACGAATTCCGCCGCGCGGGCTTCACCGGCGAAATCAAGCGGAGCACGGACGGGGAGATTGACTCGCCGCATGGGACTTCGGTTTGTAGCTTTTTTGATTATGAAATTGGGAGTCACATTACGCTGATGGCTATCGATGTGGATCGCAAAATAATAGAAGAAGTGAGAAATATCGATCCTGGTTTTTCGTCTGAAGTTCTCGAAGATGCTTACGTTTATCACAAAGGGCCGGAAGTCGTGCCTAGTAACCCATGCATTGCCCAGCTAGACACTACGCGCGGCGGTATTGGCGTTTTCTATTACACGAGAAACGAGAATGCTAACCAGGAAGCCAGGTGCGGGATGGCACTGCAGCTCTTAGAAGCGTTGTACGAAATATAAATTCTTTGAAATCAATTTGGGGGAAAAATGACACGGCTATTTCTAGAAGTTGAAGACGTTAATTCAGCGATTACCACGTTATACAAAGTGCAAGATACGTCGTTTGTAATGTCAGGACTGGCGGCAGTGCCAGCCTCCACCTTCTCCGCCGTCTCCGGCCTCCGCGAGGCAGGGGAGAAACACGGGGCGATCTACTCGGAGCACGCTCCACTTGCGACGGACGCGTTCACAGGGAATGTGAAGTCGTCGGCAAAGGTGTTGAAGGTCTGCCTGGACAATACGGTGATGGCGGACGATTCGATTGCGGGGATTGTGAACGCGGTCGGGCTTAGTGGAACGCCTGGGTTGAGCGGGTTGGGTTCAAATCTGGGGATGTCGTCGGCGGCCGCGGTTGCGAAGAGTTACAAGACGCAGCCGTTCAGCAACAGTGCGGTGTATGCGTCGACGGATGGGAGCTTCGAGTCGCTGGTGAGCAACATCCTGACCACGAATACCGCGGTGCCGACGGGGTTAGCGTCGAATTGGACGTCGAACGCGCAGCGTATTTACGAGATGGTGGAGGCCATCGCCCCGGCCATTGCGTCCCTGGAATCTTCAGCAGAGACCGAGTTCGTCGCCCAGGCGATTGCGCGTCTCCAGCTGATTCAGGCAGCGGGTTCCGAGTACGCAGCCAACTCGGCGGCGCTTGCGGGGAATAACACGGGGTTGGCGGCGTTGGCGTCGTCGTCGCAACTTATGGCAGCGGCAGCTCAGGCTGCGGCGATAGCAGCTGAGGCCGTCTCCCCGGCCGCGGTGAAGGCTGTGAAGGAGGCCTTCGTTAGTTCCTACCCGATGTACGTGAACTCGTACCTGCCGGCGACGAACCCGACCTTCGTCAAGCTGCTTCCGGATCTCACCGATGTCACCGGTTCCGACTTCTCCATCAGCGGCCCACCTGCGCCGACAGCACCCGAGTTCGGGGACGCACCGATGCCGGCGGGGCTTGCCAGCATCTTTGCCAACAACGGTTACACGGATCTCGCCAACGCGCGCGGCCCGCAGGACGTGTTGCAGCAGTTCGGGAAGCCGAACCCGGACATGCTCAACGCCATCGCGTCCGGCGCCACCCCGACCCAGGTCGCCTCGGCGCAGGCACCGACGCTTCCTCCACCAGGCGCACTGAACGCTCCGGCAGCGAATGTCGCGCCGGGCGCTGGCCTCCATGGCGGTCTCGCCTCCGGTGCAGGCGGGCTCAGCGGTGCGACGACCGGCGCCGCCTCCGCAGCAGGCTCCGGCGTAGGCGCAGGCCAAGGCGCATTCGGTGGCATGCCAATGGGCGGCGCAGGCGGTGGTGGCCGCCATCGCGCCGGGTCACTGCACCAGCAATCAGCAGGGTTCGGCTCCTCAGCAGGCGCAGCCTCAGGCTCAGCCACAGGCTTCGGCTCCAACGCTGGCCTCGCCGGCGGCGGCGCGGGAGGCTTCGCCGGGCGGCCAGGCGCCGGGTCCACAGGCGGCTTCGGCGGCCAACCAGGCGCAGCGGGTGCCACAGGTTCTGCCACCAACACCGCAGGTCAGCAAGGGCAGCGAGGCGGCTTCATGGGTGCACCAATGTCGCAGGGCCGCGGCAAAGATGACAAGAAGCAACGCCCCAAAGCGGTCACCAGTGCCGTCGAGAGGGAGGGCAACATCCACGCCCTTCTTGGCGACGCCCCCTTGGTCAACCCCGGCGTCATCGGCTTCAACGTGCGTGGTCGGTAGGCAGTCCAGCGCGCTGGCGTAGTTCGGCGGCGCGCTCGGGGCGTGGCCGCAGCCGCCAGATGTGCGCGCTCACCGCGGTGCCGATCGCGGCGAGCAGCAACGCCACCGGCCACAGCCCAACCACCGCGATCACCACCCATATGGAGGCGCCCATCCCCAACCACAGCAGTCCCAGAATCCGCAGCTTCTGCGCCCGCGTCAGCTGTCCTGAGTAGTAGTCAATAATGAATGGTCCGAACGTGTCGTGGCGCAGCAGGTAGCGCTCCAGCCTCGGTGAGCTCCGCGTGAAGCACACCAGCGCAAGCAGCAGAAACGGCGTCGTGGGCAGGATCGGAACCCACACGCCGACCGCTCCCAGGGCAAGCGCCACCAGCCCCACAATCATGTACACGTATCGCATCGTCGCCACATTCTAGCCGCAACATGCAACAATAGTTGTATGACTGCCTGCACTATCCTGTACGCCTCGTTCTACGGATCCACCAAGGAATACGCCGATGAGCTGGCGAAACGCCTCGGCACTGCCGCCGAGCCAATCCCCGACGCCGACTTCTCTCCCGAAGGCCCCATCGTGGTTCTCGCCCCCATCCACGGCCCGAACAACCCCGGCGCCAGCTTCATCCGCAAGCTCCCTGACCCACTTTTCGACGCCCACTCCGTCTCCCTCGTCACCGTCGGCATGAGCCTGGACGAAGTGGCCGTCGATAAGGACTTTTCCGCGAAACTTTTGGGCAGCCGCGCGGATAGCGTCACCCGCTTCTACCTGCCCGGGCGCATGAACTACTCCGAGCTGTCGGCCGCCCACGCCGCCACGATGGCGGGCGTCGTCGGCGCTTTGCGGCTGAAACCGCGCAAGTCCGCGAACGACCGCATGATGATCGACACCTATAACAAGGACGTCGACCGCGTTGACTTCACCCGCCTCGCCCCCGTCGAGGCCTGGGTGCGCGACAACAGCTAGCGGATCAAACCGGCCTGCTTTGCCAGGCCTGCGATACCGGCCAGCACCGTGAACACGACGCCGATAATGATGCCGGCTTTCGTGCCGTCATCCATCGGCTCAGCCTTGAAATCCTTGCCCTGCAGGCATGCCTGGAGCGCCATGCCATCGTTGATGGCTGCGGTGTCCTCAGCAATCGAGGAGCCAAACGCCTCACTGACCTGCGACGACTGCTGCAGCTTGGTCAGGTCTGCCTCCGCCAGCTTCTTGGCATCCGCTTGCTGTGCAACCCAAATCCTGACCTCGTTCTGGGTGTGCGTGCCGTTGTTCTTGGTCATGTTGGCGCTGTCGAACTTCAGCGTGCAGTGCGGCTGGTAGTTCTTGTGGCTCATCGTGTTCGACGCAGCATCGGCAGTCGGCGCGAGCATGGAGGCAGCCATCGCAGTAGCGACGACGGTAGCGGTGATCTTTTTCATGATTGCGTCCTTTTCGTATGCAAAAGCTCCGCGGTGGGCGGAGCTCCAATGGGGTTGGGGTACTTACTTGAAGTACTCGGTCAGGAAGTTCAGCACCGGTGCTGGCAGCATGTGGCGGAACTCAGGCGAGAAGGCTGCACCAAGTGCAGCGATACCCAGGAGTGTAGGAACGATGACCGAAAGCCAGTACGCTGCCGCGCGGCCCTCGTGTGGCTCGATCATCGAAGAAAGCCTGTTTTCGAAGCCAGTGGTGTAGTTCTGGCCATTCGCGCAAGCCTGCAGCGCGAGCTTGCCTTCTCCGCGCTCGAAGTCGGAGCGTGTTGAATCCTTGGTACCTTGCAGAAAGTCCTTGCGGGCTTGAAGCTGATTGTCAACCATAGAGGTATTCCGCAGTTTTGCAGCAGCTTCGGTTCGCGTTAGTACTTCTTTAAAGCCGCTCGAGTAGGTGATCGTGCACTTGTTGCCGGAGACAACGGTGGTCACCGAGTAGGCGTCGTCAAGGCTGCTGCCCTTGTCTTCTGCGGCTCCAGCCGCCGGGACGAGCAGGCCGAGGGTCATAGTTGCAGCTACGGCTGCGGTTGCAAACTTCTTCACAGGGGACGCTCCTTGCGTTGACAGTGAACTGTTAAGAATCACTTATCATATTCAGTCAGCCATACGCTTTCCGCAAGCTTCTACCCCCGAACGGTCTACACCTGGGCTTTCAAAACTTCCGTTGACCGAGCAGATTTCGAAGCTTTTCGACGCCAATTCCTCCATCTCACGCCGACCTGCATTGGTCAACGCTAAGAGGTCGACCGGAACGTCTCGCCGGTCGACAGGCAAATGGTCTGGACCCCATGCAATTCTGTTCACGAAATCTCGAACAAAATCGAGAGGACATATCCCACCCGCCAACACCACCACACACCCCACCTCCGGGCCCCACCCACTACACTGTGTATCCATGACTAACGCGAGCGAAACCCCAGCGCACCGTTACGGCGCTGGCCTGGCAAATCAGATTGAGCAGAAGTGGCAGACGTTCTGGAAGGACAACGGCACGTTTAACGCGCCGAACCCGGTCGGCGACCTCGCCACGGGCGACCCACTGCCCGAGGACAAACTGAATGTGCAGGACATGTTCCCGTACCCGTCGGGCGCGGGGCTGCATGTGGGTCACCCGCTCGGCTACATCGCGACGGACGTGTTTGCCCGCTACAACCGCATGTTGGGCAAGAACGTGCTGCACACGTTGGGCTATGACGCGTTTGGTCTTCCGGCGGAGCAGTACGCGATTCAGACGGGTACGCATCCGCGTACGACGACTGAGGCGAATATCCAGAATATGAAGCGTCAGCTGGGCCAGTTGGGTCTGGGCCATGATCCGCGTCGTTCGGTGGCGACGACGGATCCGGAGTTTTATAAGTGGACGCAGTGGATTTTCCTGCAGATTTATAACGCCTGGTTTGATGAGGAGCTGCAGAAGGCCCGCCCGATTGAGGAGCTGGTCCGTGACTTGCTCACAGGCGCGCGCCTGACCAAGGACGGCCGTAACTTCCGCGACTTGACGCACGCGGAGAAACACAAGGCGATTGACGAGTTCCGCTTGGTGTACCTGTCCGATTCGATGGTGAACTGGTGCCCTGGCCTGGGCACGGTGCTGGCGAATGAGGAGGTCACGGCGGAGGGTCGTTCGGAGCGCGGAAACTTCCCGGTGTTCCGGAAGCGGCTGCGTCAGTGGATGATGCGTATTACTGACTACTCGGATCGCCTGCTTGATGACCTTGACTTGCTGGATTGGCCGGACAAGGTCAAGGCGATGCAACGGAATTGGATTGGGCGTTCGCGTGGTGCGCAGGTGGCGTTTGCGTCGGAGGCGGGCCCGCTCGAGGTGTTCACGACGCGCCCGGACACCCTGTTTGGCGCCACCTACATGGTGCTCGCGCCTGAGCACCCGCTTGTCGACGCCCTCACCGCCGATGCTTTCCCGGCCGACACGGATGAGCGTTGGATGAATGGGGCGGGGTCGCCGAAGGTGGCCGTCGAGAAGTATAGGGCGGCGATTGCTGCCAAGAGTGACTTGGAGCGGCAGGAGAATAAGGAGAAGACTGGCGTGTTCTTGGGTTCGTTTGCGACGAACCCGGTGAGCGGCGAGCAGGTGCCGATCTTTATTGCTGACTATGTGTTGACGGGCTACGGTACGGGCGCGATTATGGCTGTGCCAGCGCATGATGAGCGCGACTACGAGTTCGCGAGCGTCTTTGGCCTGCCGATTGTGCCGGTGCTCGACGGCGACGTCACAGAAGCTGCGTTTACTGGCGATGCGCCGCACATTAATTCTGCGAACGAGCAGGGCCTGGACCTCAACGGCCTGGGCAAGGACGAGGGCATCGCGAAGGCGATCGAGTGGCTGGCCGCGAACGGTGCTGGTGAGGAGAAGATCCAGTACAAGCTTCGCGACTGGCTCTTTGCCCGCCAGCGCTACTGGGGCGAGCCGTTCCCAATCGTCTACGACGAAAATGGCCAGGCGCACGGCCTGCCGGAGGACATGCTGCCGGTGGAGTTGCCGCAGGTGGAGGACTACAACCCGGTGTCCTTCGACCCGGAGGACGCGGATTCTGAGCCGGCGCCGCCGCTGGCGAAGGCCACCGACTGGGTCGAGGTCGAGCTCGATCTGGGCGAGGGCACGAAGAAGTACTGGCGCGACACGAACGTGATGCCGCAGTGGGCGGGTTCGTCCTGGTACCAGCTGCGCTACATCGACCCGACGAACCAGGACACCTTCTGCGACATCGAGAACGAGCGCTACTGGACCGGCCCCCGCGGCGAGAACGATCCGGGCGGCGTGGACCTCTACGTCGGCGGTGTGGAGCACGCGGTGCTGCACCTGCTCTACGCCCGTTTCTGGCACAAGGTGCTCTACGACCTGGGCTTTGTTTCTTCGAAGGAGCCGTACCGCCGCCTGTTCAACCAGGGATATATCCAGGCGTACGCCTACACGGATTCGCGTGGCGTGTACGTCCCGGCCGCCGAGGTGGAGGAGAAGGACGGCAAGTTCTACCGCAACGGCGAGGAGGTCAACCGCGAGTACGGCAAGATGGGCAAGTCCCTGAAGAACGCCGTCGCGCCGGATGACATCTGCCGCGATTACGGTGCGGATACCCTGCGTGTCTACGAGATGTCGATGGGCCCGCTGGACACGTCGCGCCCGTGGGCGACGAAGGACGTCGTCGGCGCGCACCGTTTCCTGCAGCGCCTGTGGCGCCTGGTTGTGGACGAGGAGTCCGGCGAGGTCACCGTCACCGACGCCGCGCTCACCGAGGAGGACAATAAGCAGCTGCACCGCACCATCGCCGGTGTCCGCGATGATTACGAGCACCTGCGGGACAACACGGTCGTCGCAAAGCTGATTGAGTTCACGAACTACCTGACCAAGACGTACCCGTCGGGCGCCCCGCGCGCGGCGGTCACTCCGCTGGTGCAGATGGTCGCGCCGCTCGCCCCGCACATCGCCGAGGAACTCTGGGCAAAGCTCGGCCACGCCGACACCATCACGTTCGAGCCGTTCCCGACCTTCGAGGAATCATTCCTTGTCGACGCCACCATCGAACTACCCGTCCAGATCAACGGCAAGGTGAAGGCCCGGATCAACGTCCCGACGGACGCCTCCAAGGAGGACACCGAGGCGGTTGCGCTGACGGATGCGCGTGTCAAGGAACTGACCGACGGCAAGAATGTGGTCAAGGTGATTGTGGTGCCGGGCCGGATGGTGAACCTGGTCGTTAAGTAAACGTTCAGGAAACGTGTAGGTGCTGCGGAGCGTTTGTGTGTACTGTTGGGCACCATGACTGAACCAAATACACCTAACAACGATCCGCAGAACCCGGGTGGCATCCCGTCCTACCCGGAATACGGCGCGTCGCCATACGGCCAGCCCTCGGGACAGCCCTACGGGGAGCAGGCCGATTTCGGTGCGTTTGACGTCAACTCGGCCGCCCAGGCGTCCGGGCAGAGCGCGTTGCGTTACCACGGCGCCCAGCTCGCCGTCCCGACGAGCCCCGCAGCCGCCATGCTCGCTAACGACGACGGCTTCGTCGGCATCACGCCCGCCCAGTACGGCGACGGCGTCACCCCGCACCCGATCAGCAACCCGGCCGTCAACGGCGTCGCCCACGGGCTGGGCACCGGGAAGCTGTCCGTCGGCGCCGCGCTGAAGTACGGCTTCAAAACCACCTACTCCAACCCGGGCACCTGGCTGGTGCTCGCGTTTGTGTACGCGCTGCTGAACAACATCGGGGCCGTCTTCCAGAGCGACACGGTCAGCGCCCTGGGCATGCTGGCCCTATTCTTCGTCACGCCGCTGTTCCTGGCCGCCGCGCTGCAGCAGACCCTGGTCGGCCCGAAGCAGTTCGTCCTGAAGGACATCAAGTCGGCTGCCTACGGCAAGACGCTGGGTATGTCGGTGGTCGTCGGCATCATCACGACTCTGATCTTCGCCCTGCTCATGGTGATCGGGTTCGTCGCTGGTTTCGCCGGCGCGGACCCGGAGGCGCTCCTGACCGCCTCGAGCGGTGATCTCAGCGCTATCGACCCATCCGCGTTCGTGACCCTATTCGTTGGGATCGGCATCGCGGTGCTGATCATGTTGCTTATCTCGCCGTTCTTCATCTTCCAGTCGTTCTACGCAGCCGACAACAACGGCACTTTCGGCGACGCCTTCAAGGCCGGCTTCACCACAGCGAAGCGCAACTACGGTGGTCTGCTCGGCCTGATGATCGTCTGCGGGATCCTGATGGCCACCGTCTCCGGCAGTGGCGCCGCCTCCGGCGTGGCCGCTTTTGTCTCGCTGGTGTTGGGCACGCTGCTGGCCGCCCCAGCACTCCTGGCGATGGTATACGCCTACCGCCAGGTTTCCGGAGGCCCCGTCCCGCACGAGGTAGCCGTTGCCTAAGCGCAGCACCTACTACACGGCCGTGGCACTGACCGCCGCGGCCGTGCTCTTTTTTACCATCGGCAAGGCGTACGTTGGCCTGCCCGGGGTGTGGGACACAATCTCCCACGAGGTCCGCCACCTGCGCCTTATCCCCTTCGGCTCCTTCATCTACTACCGAGTCTGGTGGGGGCCGTGGCTCAACCTCATCGGCAACATCGTCCTCTTCCTCCCAGTCGGCTACCTGGCACGCCTCCGGCTCGGCAAGGTCTGGAAGGCCGCCCTGGTGTCGATGGTGGCGTCCCTAAGCATCGAAGTAGCCCAGTACGCGCTCGCCGCCGGCTACTCAGATATCGACGACCTCCTCATCAACACCGCCGGCGGCGCCCTGGGCGCTACACTTGTCCGCATGCCCAGCTTCACCCGCACCGTCTTCCCGGACGGCGACGAACCCGACGCCCGCTTCACCCTCGCTAACGAGCGCACCTTCCTCGCCTGGACCCGCACTGCGCTGGCATTCCTGGCGGGCGGCATCGCCCTCGGTGCCTTCGACGTCACCGGCATCACCCCAGAGACTCAAACCTTCGCCGCCGCCACCGTGATCGTGATCGGCATGGCCATCGCCGCCGGCGCCGCCATCCGCTGGGTCCGCGTCGAACGCGCGCTGCGCCACGGCCGTCCCCTGCCCGCCCCCGCGATCGCGCCGCTGCTCGGCGTCGGCATCCTGGTCGCCTCCATCGTTGTGCTGGTAGGCCTGCTCTCGTGACCATCCCCGTCCCGGACCCCGGCCTCCAGCCCGAGCGCACCGCCCTGAGCTGGACCCGCACCGCCCTGGCCATGCTCGTCTGCTCGATGGTGCTCCTGCGCTGGTCCTACGCCTACCCCGTGCCCGTCTTCGGCGCCATCGGGCTCCTGCTCACCCTGGCAGTGGTGCTCATCTCCAGATATCGACGCCTCTACCGCACCGAAGCGCACAACCTCGCCCAGGAACGCTCCCAGCCAAACACAGGCTCCGTCTTCGCCACCGCCTGTGCCCTGGTGGCCTTGGGTGGGTTGGGCCTGTGGCTGGTCCTTATGAATTAAGGGGTCGAGGGCCTGCGCACCTTTTTCCTGCCTGGAAAATCCGTGACCTGGGCAAACGCGCCGGGCCGTGGGCGAAAACAAGGAATTTGGTGTCACTCGGCCCGATGTAGTGACAAATCACGCAGCT
The DNA here is from genome assembly GCF_024453945.1 of Corynebacterium sp. CCUG 61414. NCBI lineage: Bacteria > Bacillati > Actinomycetota > Actinomycetes > Mycobacteriales > Corynebacteriaceae > Corynebacterium > Corynebacterium sp. CCUG 61414. The sequence goes on along the minus strand of NZ_JAGPYU010000005.1, from coordinate 37,544 downwards.
AGGAAAAGATAGCCCTTTTTTGACCTGCAACTATGAATATCTGTACCAAAATAGTGTGCGTCTTTTGTCACTCGCCGTCAGGCCTGCGCACCTTTTTCCTGCCTGGAAAATCCGCGACCTGGGCAAACGCGCCGGGCCGTGCGCGGGACTTCGCAAAGTCTGTTAGGACCAATTTCTGACCAGGCACGATGCCGACCGTTGACAAAGTCCGCCGGAATCTGTCAGCCCGACCCTACCCCCGACTCACAGCAGCGCAAACCCCTTGACCCCAACGGGGGCCGTGATAGTGTTGACGAGGAGTTGTCCCCGAGGGAAGGAGTAGGCCGTGCTCATGTTCCGTGTTTCCGCCTAACACGAAACAGAAAGTTGAATGAGCATGCCTATTACCCTGAATAACGTCTCCCTCGAGTGGCCTAACGGAACCTCGTGCTTCTCGGACTTAAATGCCATATTCTCAAGTCACCTCACTGGCCTGATCGGTGATAACGGTTCCGGAAAAACGACTCTGATCAGGATCATTCTCGGCGAGCTACAACCGAGCACTGGTTCGGTCGAACGCCCGTCGAAAATCGCTTACCTACCTCAGGATCTTGGACTGCAACCGGGCACTACGGTTTCAGACATTTTTGGGGTCACCGAAATCATCGAGGCAATCAACGCCGTCGAAGGTGGCCAGTTCAATCCCGAATTGTTCGAGCTCATTGGCGACCGGTGGGATGCTGCTGAAGAGACTCAGGCTGTGTTGTCAGCTCATGGACTCGAGCTCAACTTGGACAGGTCACTGTCTACTATGTCCGGTGGAGAGGCTGTTCGTGTTGCACTAGTTGCGCTCATGGCTGACAACCCCGATTTCATCGTGATGGACGAGCCCACGAACAACCTCGATGCGGAAGCGAAAGCCCAGCTGATCCGTTCTCTTTCCAAATCCACTGTTCCTGCGATTGTGGTGAGCCATGATCGCGACTTATTGGATTCCGTGGACGAAATTGCAGAACTTCACGACGGGAAGCTACGTCTTTTCCTCGGCAACTACTCTGCCTACCGCGAAACTCTGGCCAACGAACAGGACGCAGCGATGCGGGAGGTGCGGGACAAGAAGGCAATTCACAGTAGGCAGGTTCGGGAGCGTGAGGCAATGCAAACTCGCATTGCTCGGGACGCTCGTCGCGGAAAGAAGTTCGCGGTTAACAAACGCAAACCTGGCATGGCGATGGGGCTGGACAAGGATCGGTCTGAGAAAACTGCTGCTCGGCGTGGTGCGGCTCATGCCGAGTCTGTGGAGTCGTCTCTCGCTGCGTATCGTCACGCGCAAGACAAGGTTCGCGACGATCAACATGTGTTCATTGAGCTTCCCGGTACGGCGCTTCCGAACGGAACCCGTGTTATGGAAATCCCAGGGCTCACTGTTGTGGGCCCCGAGCGTGTCCGGATCACTGGGCCGAACGGCAGCGGAAAGACGACCCTGCTCAACTCTGTTGCAGACGGTAGCGCGGGGTATGTGATTAGGAATGTGGGGTACCTCCGGCAACGCATTGTTCTTGACCCTAATCAGACAGTCTTGGAGTTGGTCTCGGAGGCCAACGCGTCTGCTGATCCGCAGTATATTAGGGACCAACTCGCGCAACTGTTGTTTCAGAATGAGACTGTGCACGCGCCTATTGGAACGCTTTCGGGTGGTGAGCGTTTCCGCGTTGAGTTTGCCCGTGTTCTTCTTTCGTCGCCTGCTCCGCAGCTATTGCTTCTCGACGAGCCCACCAACAACATCGATATCTCAACCGTGAACTGGCTTGTTTCCGCTCTTGAGAGTTATGCAGGTGCGGTTCTTCTCGTCAGTCACGACGAAGACTTCTGTGAGCGTATGAACCTTGACAGGGAAGTTTCCATCGATGATCTGACCTGATGCCTCCAGGCATCCTCCCGCCAGAAAAGCGAAACCGGGAACTTTCTTGCGTCTCCGGACAGCCGACCTGGAGAAACACCGCCGTTGTGGGGCGCTAAGGGAAAACAAGGAATTTGGTGCGCGTACCCCGCCCCGCGTACCCCGCACCGCACAAGTACTAGGAAGAAAAGTCGATGGCGATGCATTTCAGCATGTCGTAGCCGTCCCCGTTGAGGGAGAACCCGTCGCCGGCGTCTTCGCCGAACCCGAAAGCCTCCAACAGGGCGGTGCCTTCTTTGTAGATGGTTGAGTCGGGAAGGTGGGGGGAGTCGGAGATGAGGTTGAACATGAGTTGGTTCCAGTTTTCGCGGCCGAAGGTCGCGTAGAATCCGCGGGCGATGTTTTCGGCGAAGTCGAATGGGTTGTCGCCGCCGCTGAGCAGCTCGACGCCCTCGTTGGTAATGGTGTAGCGCCCGGTTTGTTCGGCGCGCATGAAGCCGGATTCGACGAAGAAGTTGTGGAGGTGCCTGCGCCATATGGGGTCGTCGGGGAGGAGGCCGTCCATGAGGTTGTAGAGGGCTTCGGTGATGCCGGTGTAGACGGGGGAGTCGAAGGTCGGGTTGGGCCCGTAGTAGTCCTCGAGGAATTCGCCGATGGCGGCCATGACGGCGGGGTTGCTTTCGGGGTTGGGGTCGATGGCCATGATGTCTTTGAGGTCTTCGCGGTTGGCCAGGTATTCGCGGAGCGCTTCGCGGACGTCTTCGTCTTCTTCGGCGGCGGCGTCGGGGTTCATCATGTTGCGGGCGACCATGGTTTCGACGCTGTAGTACATGCGGTTCGAGATACTGACCGGGTCTGCCTTGGTAAGCCTGTCCACCATGTGGCCCGGCGACATCACGGGCATCGCGGAGAACAGGGTTGGCGTGATGTGCATGTCGGCGGGTTGGCCGGCTGCGAGGCGGACGGCTTCGTCATAGAGCTCGGTCATCATGGCGGGGCCTTTGAGGTGCTCGATGACGTCGGGGCCGAGTGCGGAGATGAGGACGGGGGTCGGGCCGGCGATGGTGGATGGCCCGAGTACTTGGACGTTGATGTTCCAGTTGGCGCCGGCATCGTAGATGTAGCTCATGGTTTCGGGCATGTCTTGGACGGTGAGGTCGTTTTCGTCGTATTCGCCGGCGGCTGGTTGGGCGGTGTAGACGCGTTGTTCGCCGTTGATGGTCCCCGAAAACATGTGTGTTGCTGCGCTCGAGAAGCCGAGGGTGGCGTCGATAACGAGTGCGAGTTCCCCCAGGTACATCGAGTGATCAACATTAATGCATCGTGAAATCTCGGGTCGGGAGTTTTCTACGGTGATTAATAGAGAGATGTTCATGTCGTTCACTCTATAGTTTTGTATCTTTTAGCGCTCGCGAACTACCCAGAATGTGCAGCGGGTGACGCAGAGGAGCCAGTGGAAGACGAGGAGGGCTGGCAGTGCGGTGGCGATGATGGTGAGCCATTCGAGGTTCCAGACTTCGGCGAGGTGGTGGCTGCCGACGCTGATGGTGCCGGTGGGGAAGGTGGAGGCCCACCAGGCGGGGGAGTATCGCACCCAGTGCGCGACGGCGGGGTAGAAGTGCCACATGGCGAAGGCGATCATGGGGATCGCGATGATGAGCAGCACGGTGCCAACGATAAGCTCGGCATCCTTGCCGAACAGCAGGTCCACGGCGGACACTGTCTGCCCGACGACGCCGAGGGGGATCCAGGCGGTCGCCGCGTTCGGCCCGTTCAGGTCCACTTTTCGACGCCACGCCGCCACATACACCCTGGCAAACAGCGGATACGCTGCGCCTATCGACGCCACCAAGCAGCACACGCCGAGTATCCAGTAGATGTCGCCGCCGCCTTTGACGTGGGTGGTCCCGGCCGTGTTGGCTGCCATGATGGGGCCGACGAGCGCGAGCCCCCACGCGAAGTTCGGTTCCCCTTGGAAGCCGCGGAGCTGGTTGGCGTACACGGCGAGGCAGGCAGGCGCCCCGACCCAGAAGCCAACCAGGATGAAGGCGAGGTTGTCCGTGAGGTTGGTCCACGCGGTGCCGAGGGACATGATCCCGATGAACGTCATGGCCCACGGCGCCATCATGTCCTGGTGGAAGCGGGGCGTGCGATAGATGATGAACCCGACGACGAGCGCCACCAGGATGGCCACCCCGATACAGGCCACGACCCACGCCAGAGGGTCGAGTCCGCTGATGACCAGCAGCGTCGCCACCAGCGAGGTCCCCATGAGGCTGCCGCCCCACGCCGGGCCCGCTGGCGGCAGGCTATAGCTGGTCCTGGTTTTCACACGCGCTCACGCTGCCAGGAACGGAATCGGAGTGCGCACGCGCACCAGTGGAACAGCAGTAGGAGCAGCAGCCCGAAGGAGAGGGCGTGCCAGCCCTCGGTCCAGGAGCCCAGGCACAGGGTGCCCACCGGGAACGTGGAGCCCCACCAGCCTGGGCCGTACGGCGCCCAGGTGAAGACCGCCTGGTAGAAGCAGTACATGCCGAAGAGGACGCACGGCACGCCGATGGTGAACATGATGATGCCGTAGAGGTGGGCGTCGAAAAGGAAGGTGGAGGCGGCCGTCGATTGGCCGACAACCCCGAGCGGAATCCAGGCCGTGCCTGCCGCCGCGCCGCGCGGGCGATCGCGGCGCCGCCACAGCGACCAGTAGCAGTAGGCGAACAGCGGGATCGCTGGGATGAACGTGAAGAAGAAGCACACGATGCCAGCGTGGTGGTAGAACATGCCGTGCTCGGCGGCGAGCTGCCCGCCCGACGTCGCGGCGACCATCGGCGTGACCGGTGCCAGCCCCCACGGGAACGCCGGGGTGGTGTAGTGCTCCGATACCTTCCAGAAGCCCCACAGCTGCCACAGGCACACCGCGATCGACAGCGGCGCGCCAATCCACCAGCTGATCAGCTGGAAGATGTCGTTGCCGGTCAGCGCCGTCCACGCAGAGCCGCACGCCAAAAGCCCCATCGTGTACATGCCCCACGCCGCCATGTTCTGGTGCCGCGGCGGCTCGTTGCGAATACCCACCGTGAACACCGCCAACAACACGGCCGCTACCAGTGCAAACGCGATCTGGCCGAAGCGAAACCCGTGCAGACCAGACAGAGTAGAAGCGATCGACGTCCCCATCAGGGACCCGGCCCACGCGGGGCCATACTTAGGCAACTGCATGCACCTACGCTAAGCCCGCCAGGCCTGTTTGGCCAACTACGAAACGCTGCCGAACAGCAGCGCTCGGCCCGTTTCTGTCCCCGTGTTGCGGACCGTCACCGCCAGGTGCCCGGCCCCAACCTTGCCTGCCTGGCCGCGCTCCAGCGCGACCCCCTCCAGACGCAGCCCCTCCGACTGAGCAAGTAGGTGGTGCTCGTAGTCCTCGTTGACCCAGAGCGTGACCTGCGCGCCGGGCTCCACCCGCAGCTCCGCGGCAAGTCGCCCCTTGGGCCCCGGCCTTGACTGCCCCGCCAGGCGCCCCGCATAGACTCGCAGCTTCCCGCCGGGCGTGGTGTCCACCGCCTTGAGCACCACCCACTCCGACGGCTCGCGGTCCGTGAGCGCCTTCGTTGTCGTTGGTATGTCTTCAGCCGAACAGATTTCTACAGTCGCACGCATGCAGCTATCCTACCGACGTGCAGAAACTTTCCGGTGGCCTCCTACTTGCGCTGGCCCTGCTCACCGCAGCGGGCCCGCTCGGCATCGACATGTACTTGCCCGGCATGCCCGAGCTCGCCACCCAATTATCGACGTCCCCTTCCTCCGCCCAACTGACCATCTCGGGGTTCATGCTCGGGATGGCACTCGGCAACCTGGTCTTCGGCGCCATCTCTGACGGCACGGGCCGCAAACCCGCCATCCTGGTCTCTTCGGTGGTGGCGCTCGCGGCGTCGGTGGCGTGCGCCGTCGCCCCCACGATCTCCTTCCTGATCGCCGCCCGATTCCTGCAGGGCCTGGCAGGGGGCTGTGCCGTCGTCGTCACCCGGGCCGTCATCCCCGACATCGCCCACGGCCGCGAGGCCGCCCGCGGCCTGTCGGGCCTCATGGCGATCTCCGGCTTCATGCCCGCCATCGCCCCAGTCCTCGGCGGCCTGATCATCCCCACCTTCACCTGGCGAGGCGTCTTCTGGACCATCGCCGCCGTCAACCTCGCCCAGATCCTCATCGCCTGGCGCTTCGTCCCCGAAACCCTCCCACCCGAGCAGCGGACCCGCGGCACCCTGCGCACCATCTTCCCCCGCATGGTCCAGTGCCTGCGGCGCCCCGCCTTCCTCGGCTACATGTTCGCCGCCGGTCTCGGTTTTGGCACCCTGTTCTCCTATATCTCGGCATCTCCGCTGGTCCTGCAGGTACAACTCGGCGTTACACCAACTACCTTCTCCCTCATCTTCGGCGGCATCGCCCTGCTCATCCCGCTATCGAACTCCATCAACATGCGGTTGGTGAAGACCCACCAGCCGCGCACCCTCCTCGTCGTGGCGTTATCTGTTGACATCCTCGCCGGCCTGATCCTGCTCGCCTATAGCCAGCTCGGCCCCAACCTCACGATGGTCCCCTTCATCGCCATCCTCTCCGCCATGGCTGGGTTCATCATGGCCAACGCCTCGGCGCTCGCCGTGGAGGAGATCCGGGACATCGGGATCGGCGCCGGCACCGGCGCGATGGGCTTCTTCCAATTCATCATCGGCGGCCTGGTCCCGCCCCTGGTGGCGCTCGGGTCCAACCCGACCGCATCGATGGCCAACGGCATCCTCACCTGCGCCGGCCTGGCCCTTCTGGGAGTGCTTTTGGGTAGCGCTGCACCACATTCCAGGCCTAAAAACATCTAGCACTTCTGTGGCGTGCAGGTATCCTGGGGCCGCTTTTCAAACGCTGGAATTTGGTGTTTGGGCCGAACATGATGACACCAAATTCCTTTGCGCAGGGGCCGCGACCTGGGGAAATTCCCAGGCACGCTTTCCAAAGCGCAAAAGCAGGAATTTGGTGCACGCCCTGCCATAGCTATCGATTTCGACCCGGTTCTACTTATCCTCAGAGCGATTGTCCGTGAGAAAACCCATGAAACTGAAGTATGGGACATCTTCTGTCGCTCGTTGAACGGCTGCGAAAACAGCATCACTAATAGGGTCAATCACCTGGTCACTTAGGTTTAAGACTTCCAAGAAGAAGTGCTGGGTAATCACGTATGGACGAAAGCTCTCCTGATTGCTACCAGGTTCTAATTCTTCAGCGAGTTCATACTCGTCTTCATCGCATTCACCAACTGTGAAATCAGGAAGAGCGTCAATTTCGGAGAAGGAAACTTTGAGTTCCTTCTGGAAACGCTCTGCAATATCGTAAGAATCTTTTTCAGAGCAATACACGTAAAGGTCTTCGTAAAAGCCTTGCAGCTCACCATTTGACAAGGAAGAAGGACTGGTCATGCGAAAGCCACTCCGTTCATGAGTAGTCGGGATAGTAAGTCTAGCTTTAACGGGGGCAGCAATTTCGGTTGCGCCGAGTGCTAGTGCTTATGCACCGAAGCCAGCATCAGAAGTCTTCCTAGCGCGGAAAAGTTGTCACGCTGAAGTGCGCTGTCGTAAATCTTCGGAATGAAGCAACTGGGCAATACATCTTTGGCAAAGGCAAGGACAGGGGCGCCGCTCAGCGAGATGCAAATAATAAACTGGGGAGGATGAAAGGAAAAGGATTCAAGCTCAAGCACTGCCGAGCAATCTAGCGCCCAACCAACACCTAAATAATCTTGCGCTCCCTCGCCCGGTCCACGGCGGCGGTCCGGTTGTCCACGCCGAGCTTGTTATAGATGTGGATCAGGTGGGTTTTCACCGTGGCCTGCGAGATGAAGAGCCGGTCGGCGATGGCGCGGTTGGAGGCGCCGGTCTGCAGGGCGCGCAGGATTTCGATTTCGCGGGCACTTAGGGCTTCGTCGGGGCGCATGAGGCGCTCGGCGAGGACTCCGGCGACTTCCTGGGAGAGGACGTGTTTGCGCTGGGAGGCGGCGATGATGGCGTCGTGGAGTTCGTCCTCGGGGGCGTCTTTGAGCAGGTAGCCGAGCGCGCCTGCTTCGACGGCGGCGACGACGTCGGCTTCGGTGTCGTAGGTGGTCAGGATGAGCACGGGCGGGCCGCCTGCTTCGCCGAGGCGCCGGGTGACTTCGATGCCGTCCACGTGCGGCATCTGGATGTCGGTGACCACAACGTCGACGTTGTCGGGCATCCGCTCGATGGCGCGCCCGTCCGCGCCTTCGCCAACAACGGTGATGTCGCCGAAGGAGTCGAGTACTGCGCGGAGGCCGGCGCGGACGACGGGGTGGTCGTCGAGAAGCATGACGTTGATCTCACTCATGGGTGTCCTTTCCCAGGGGGATGCTTGCTGCTAGTACGTTACCTTCGACGCTGAGGGTGCCGCCGACTTCCGCGACGCGCGCCCGCAGCCCGCGCAGGCCGTAGCCTTCGGGCCCGGTGATGCCGCGGCCGTTGTCGAAGACGTCGACGGTGGCGACGTCCCCAAGCTTTTCCACGGTGATCACAGCGCGGGTGGCGCCTGCGTGGCGCACGATGTTGGAAAGGCCCTCGCGCACGACGCGCTCAATGACGCTGGCGGCGGGCTCGGGCACGTCTTCGACGTCGAGGTCCACCTCTAATTGCTGGCCAAGGGCTTGTTGACGCTGCTTCGCCCCCTTCGCCAGCTCCTCCAGCCGCTGCGGCAGCGGCTCCGCGGGGGCGGCGTTGACCGCGACGAAGCGGCGTGCTTCGGCGAGGTTGTCGGAGGCGGTGGCGCGGATGGTGTCGAGGATCTGTTTCGCGCCGGGCTCGGTGATCTGTTTGTCTAGCGTGCGGCCGAGCAGCACGATGGAGCTGAGGCCTTGCGCGATGGTGTCGTGGACTTCGCGGGAGAGGCGGGCGCGTTCCTCGAGGACGCCGGAGGCGTGTTCGGCGGCGGCGAGTTCCATGTGGGTGGCCTGGAGTTCGTAGGCGAGGTGTTTGTAGTGGTCGGCTTCGGCGCGGAGTGCCCGGTAGGAGTGGTAGATCAGTAGCGCCAGCACGGTGCCGAGCAGCGGTCCGACCACTCCGCCGATTCCCGCGCCCGGCGCTGTGATCGACAGCGTGAAGGCCAGCAGCAGCGCCGCCACCGCGATACCGGACCAGGTGGGCAGCACCACGGAGACCAGGATGACCAGCGGGAACTCCAACCAGACGAACTCGGCGGCGTGCAGCGCCATGACGACCCACAGCGCCAGGACAGCGGCCAGCCACACGTAGGTAGCGCCGCGGGAGAACCGCCTGCCTTCGTTGTAGGCGACGGTCCCGGCCATGTAGAGCACCGCGAAGGGGACCGCCATGCAGATGGCCAGCGGGTTCCACCCGCTGGAGACAACGCCGACGAGCAGCAGCACGGCAACCAGTACGTGCAGGCTGACGCGCAGGAAGGTGAGGATCCGGTTGGTGGTGTTCACGTTGCTCACCTTAGACGGTGCACCCGACATCCGATGGACGGCGGATCAACCGGACGGTTGATTCGAGGTTCAACCCCGCTCCTGATGTGGAATGTGCCTGCTCACACGCACAATGTGGGCATGTTCGTCGGATTGAGAGAAATTGTGAAAGCCAAGGGGCGTTTCGGCCTCATTGTTGGCACGGTCGGGCTGATCACGTTGCTCGTGGTGATGCTGACCGGCTTGACCAATGGATTGGGCAAGCAAAACACGGAGGCCCTGGAGGCACTGGAAGGACCAGGTGCGAAGTCGGTCGTCTTCCAGGACATGGATGAGCCTTCCTATATGACGTCGCGCGTGACGGCGGAGGAGGGCACGGTCCCGCTGGGCACCGGCCAGACCCTGCTGCTGCGGGAGAACGGCAAGGAGGAGTCCATCTCGATCCTGGGTCTGCCGAAGGGCACGGAGTTGCCCGGCGGCGAGGTGCTCGGCGACGGCGCGGTCGCGTCGCGTGCGCTGAACGTCGCGCCTGGCGACGAGCTCTCCGTCGGCGGCACCCCGATCACCGTCGACGCCGTCACGGATGACTTGTACTTCTCCCACACCGCGGTTCTGTGGGTGAACACGGAGGACTGGAAGGCCGCCATGCACACCGACGCGGACGGCACGGTGCTGCTCGCTAGCGATGACCGCGGCATGAGCATGAAGGACTCCTTCAACGGCCTGGCCGCGTACAAGTCGGAGCAGGCGTCCTTCAACATGATCCTGGGCTTCCTGTACGCCATCGCGGCGCTGGTCATCGTGGCCTTCTTGACGGTGTGGACCATGCAGCGCACCCGTGACCTGGCCATTTTGAAGGCGATTGGGGCGTCGAATAGCTACTTGCGCAAGGATGCGCTGGGTCAGGCGGCGGTGCTGCTGGGCATCGGCGCGGCGGTTGGCGCCCTGATTGCGCTGGGCATTGGGCTGGCGGCGTCGAAGGTGGCGCCGTTCTCGCTGACGGTGCTCACGGTCGCGGGGCCGCCGCTGGCGATTTGGACGATCGGGATGGTGGGCGCGTTCATCGCGACGCGCCAAATTACAAAAGTTGAGCCGCAGCTCGCACTGGGAGGTATTGCGTAAATGTTGCACATGGAACACGTCACCGTCACGTACCAAGACGGCGAGGACACACTCACGGCGCTGGACAACATCAGTTTCGACGCCAACCCCGGCCACCTCACATTCATCATCGGCGAGTCCGGCTCCGGCAAGTCCACGCTGCTTTCCGCAGCGGCCGGGCTACTGAAGCCCGACAGTGGCACCATTCTTGTCGACGCCACCCCGGTCTCCGACGAAGTCCGACTGCAGAAGATCGGGATGATTTTCCAGCAGGCCAACCTGATCGGGGCGCTCAATGTGAGGGATCAGCTGCTGGTCACCGACCACATTCGTGGTGTGAAGCCGCGCGTGGACCGCGCGAACGAGCTGCTCGCGGAAGTCGGCCTCGACGGGCTTGGGGACCGCAGCATGCAGCAGCTCTCCGGCGGGCAGCGCCAGCGCGTCGGCATCGCCCGCGCGCTGATGGGGGAGCCGAGGCTGATCCTGGCGGACGAGCCGACCGCGGCGCTTGACTCCGAGCGCTCCCACGAGATCGTCGCACTGCTGCGGACCCTGGTGCAGGAGCACGACGTCGCCTGCGGGTTCGTCACCCACAACGCGAGCCTTATCTCCGAGCGTGACGAGGTTGTCCGCGTCAGCGATGGCCACGTGTCGCGCGAGCGCGTGTCAGCGTAGCCGCGGCCGCGACCCAAGCGCCAAGGTGATGAACGCGCAGGCCGCCAGTCCGGCCGTCATGCAGAGCGTGCCAGGCAGGAAGCCGGCGTCCACCACTGCGGCGCCGAGCGCGGACCCGGCTGCGATCCCGACCTGGTAGGTCACCACGTAGATGGAGCTTGCCAGGTCTTCGTTGCGCTTCCCGGCGTGCAGGAAGATGGTGGTCGCCGACGGCGGCAGCGCCCCGTTCGCCAGACCGAACACGATAATCATCGCGATGATGAGCAGTACCGATTTCGTCTCCAGCGCGAGCAGCCCCAACGCCGCCGACCCGACCAGCAGCACGGCGACGAACCCGTTGACCCGGATCATGCGCCGGTCCACCGTGTTGCCCGCCGTCAGCACACCAATCACCCCGCAGATGCCGAAGAGCGACAGCCCGAACGGGACCAGCTTCGGCCCGGCTGTCGTCGTCGTGAGCAGCGCCAGGTAGGTAAAGGTGGTGAACACGGCGGTGACGTTGAACGTCAGGAAGAGGACCAGCGACGGGATCGCCGACTTTGTCCGCTTCGCACCCGCTGCCGGCTCCGGGTGCTTCGCCGGCATCGAGGGTAGCGACGCCACCAACGCCAGCACCGAGAAAATCACCGCGACGCCCAACACCCAGGTAGCGCCACGCCACCCGATCATCCCGCCGAGCATGGTGGTCAACGGCGTACCGATCACCGCCGACATCGTCGACCCGAACGACACCGTCGCCACCGCCTTGCCCGTCCTCCCCTTCGGCGCCAGCCGTGCCGCCATCGGGTTGATGAGCGACCAGAACAGCCCGTGCGTAAACGCCGCAGTCACGCGAGCAGCGACGAGCACCGCGTAACTGTTCGCGATGCCCTGCAGGATCACGCCCCCGGCGAGGAAACCGAGCGTGGCCAGGAAGACGGGCCTGCGGTCCCAGTTGCGGGTGAAGTGCATCAGCGGGATGGTCACCACGGCGACGAGGCCGGCGTACACGCTCATGAGGAGGCCGATCTGGCCTTCCGTCACGCCGAGGTCCTGTGCCATGGGCCGAATCAGGCCGACCGCGAACATCTCGTAGGTGACGTAGACGAACGCCGCGAAGCTCATCGCGGACAACGGCAGCATAGGAAGCGACGACTGTTTACTCACACGTGACAACCTACACCGCGCGTGTTAGGCGAACGCCCCCAGGTTGAGAGCCTGCATGATAAGGGTGCCTCCCGCCAGCACCGCGCCCAGCACACCCAGCACGATCCCGGCGATCGCGAGCGGCGTGAGCTCCTTCTCTTCCTCGGTCTCGGTCGGGGTCGTGGTTGTGGGCGCGGGCGTGGTTGTGGTCGGGGCTGGCCTCGTTGTGGCCGTTGCGGTCGGCTCGGGTGCTTGGGTGGTTGGCGTGGCCGGTGTCGTGGGCGTGGGCTTTGGTGCCGTGCTGGTAGTCAGCGTCGGGATCGGCGGCACCACCGTATTCACCGCGTTCGGCGGGATCGGTAGCGCCAGGGTGGCTTCGCCGCCGGCGGCACAGAGCTTCTCAGCCCGCTCCCGCAGAGTGACGTATTCCTTGACGCGCCGCAGGTTGGTGTAGAAGAACGTGTCTGCGTATTGCTGCGCTCAGGCGGTTGCGGCGGCGTCGCTGAGCCCAGGGAATCGGGTTTGGAGCTCGCGCGCGATGTCTGGGGTTTCAGTGGCTTGGGTGACCGGCCGGAACAGGGCGCGTTGCCCTGGCCCGAGCACCTGGTATTGCCCCATCAGTTCGTAGTAGTGGTAGGTCAGCACGTCATCCGCCGACGCCTGCGGTGTGGTGCGCTGCGGGCTGTACTTGAAGAGGTACCACTCGGCGACACTCGCGGGCAGCCCCGCCTCTGTGAAGGCCTCAACCGCGTACGTGTGCTGCAGCGAGTCGGGCCGCGCGAAGTTGCTGGGAGCGAGAAACTCTCGCCCTTCCTCTTCCCTAATCCGCTTATAGACGTCCTCTTCGACCTTCCCCAGCTCCGGAAACGCTTGCCGGAATGTTTGATAGTCCAGCGCGTACTCTTTTTCGGGCGCGGAGAAGTGGAGGCGCGCTGCGTTCATGAGGCGGGCGTATTCGGCGGGGGAGAGGTAGAACGCGCAAAGTTTTGTCGCGGGATCTTGGGGGCCGATGAGGGCGGCGTCCGCGACTGGAGATAGGAAACTGGCGCTGAGCCCGAGGGCTACAACGCCAGTGAAAAATCTCCGAGACTCCATGGAGATGAGATTACAGCATCTTGGTTGCTGTCAGGCCGAGGACCGCCAGGATTGCAATCACGATGGTGCCAACAATGCCACCGATGAGGGCAGCCGAGTTATCGCTCGTATCGATTGTCTTCGAAGGCTCCGTGGAAACCGAAGGTTCCTGGGTGACGGTGGTCTTCCCGTTCAATGGGTTGACCTGAACGTCAACGGAAACCGTGGTGGTCGGAGAGGAAGGCGTGGTGGTTGGCTGCTCCTTGCTGCGCTCAGTGCCCTCAGCACCCTGCGAGACTGCGTCCGGGTTGGAGTGCTGCGTTGGGAAGAGCACGATGCCGGACTTGCCGTCGCGGCAGTTGTCCTTCGACTGGTTCAGCGCTGCTTCGACCTCCGCCATGGTGCGGGTCTCTGCGACGCCTTCCTGGTTCTCGAACTGGTCAACCCAAGCAGCTGCCTGTTCGTCGGTGAGGCCCTTGAACTGGTCCTTCTTCTCCTGGATCAGGGCGTCGCGGTCACCGATGGTCGGGAAGACTGGTTCCGGTGCGCGGAACGACTGCTTCGAGGCTGGGATCTCGCCGTTCTCGAAGTACTTGTCGTACTCCAGGATCTCTGGGAGGCGACCCGGGTTCTCGAAGCCTGCCACGACTGCGTCGCTCCACTTGTGGGTGACGTAGTCGAGTGCGACAGACTCTGGCAGTTCCGAGTCCTCAGCGACCTGCTTAGCGAGCTCAGCGAGCTTCGGGCGAGGATCTGGCTGGAACTGCTGCTGGTACGCAAAGTCCGACTTCAGATCGTTGTACAGCTTCTCGCCGTGCATCTTGGCTGCTGGGAAAGCCTGCTCGAATGCGAGCTTCCACGCCTTGTCGACGTCGAAGCTTGCTGCCTTGCCCTTCGACTGCTCATAAAGCTTTGTCTCTTCGGCGTTAAGGCGGATGGAGCATACGCCGGAGACATTCTCGCCAACGGTGGCACCTTCAGCGGAAGGGGCGACCATGGCGCACGCGCCGAGCGAGAGCGCGATTGCGATTGCTTGGAGTCTCCGATTGTTGAACATATTTCTGAGTGTAGCCGAGGGAGCTGCGGAAACGTATTCGTTCGTTGACGCGTGTTTCTGTATTTATCCAGGAAAAACCGTAAATAAACCTTAATATTCACATACTCGCAGGTCCATGACATGTGTTTGCGGGATTGTTCAACATCTACATTTAAGGAAGCCACAAACCAAACAAAGGGACCATACCCCACCTAACCCTTTCTGGGGGTGTGGAGGGTGAAAATGCAGTTCATCGGCATTAAATTACAGCGGTGTAATTTAGGCCCACATACACTGCTTTTGCTAAAAACGTGCGCACCACGCCGTAGCACTACGCACATTGGATGCAATTTCACTAGCAGAAGTCTGTGCGTGGCCGTACGGCGTCCGGGAAGCGAGCCACGCAGCCACCGCGTGGACCTGAACCGACTGCGCCAAAAGCAGCACATCGTCCATCCCGTCGCGCGCCACACGAGCCCCAATAATCCCGGCAAGCACATCGCCGGAGCCGGGTGTGGCGGCCCAGGAGGAGCCGGCGTCGATAAGGATGGACTCCTGACCGTCCGAAACGACAGTGGCGCGCCCTTTGCGGACCACCGTGCAACCAAGTTGGCGGGCGCAGTCGGCAGTCTCCTCGACGCGATCGTTGGTCATACCTATATATAGGCGTGAAAATTCACCGTCGTGCGGGGTCACCACAACCCGCGCCAACTTACGCGGCGCGCGGGCCACAAGGGTGAGCGCATCCGCGTCGAGCACAACCGGCACACCCTGCTGCAACACCCAATCGACGGCAGCATCCGCCTCCCCATCGATCCCGATACCAGGGCCGCACACCCACGCCTGCACCTGACCGGCTTGCTCCAACTCGCGGGTGGCCACGACCTCCGGCCGCGCCCGTACCACCTCAAGCGCCTGCGCGCCCGCGAACCGCACCATCGCCGGTGTCGCCGTCACCGCCCCAGCCGTGCACAGCAGCGCCGCGCCCGGATACGTGCCGCTGCCAGCGTGGATGCCGACCACACCGCCTGTGTATTTGTCGTCATCGGCGCCGGGCTCCTTGACGCTCACCGGCACCGGGCCCATCGGCCTGATGCCCTCGAGGTCCAGGCCCGTGTTGGGCACCGCGCGGTACGCCCGCACGTGGCTCTCCGGCAGCGGTAGCCCAATGTCCGCGCACAGCACATTCCCGCAGCGCGTCGAGAGGGCGTGCGCGTAGCGCCACCCGCCGAACGTTACCGTCACGTCCGCCTGCAGGGCGTTGCGGCCGGCCTCGCCGGTGTCGGCATCCACGCCGCTCGGCACGTCCACGGCAAGCACCTGGCTCGCCTCGATGTCGGCGACGGCGTCGGGCAGGTCGCCGGCGCCGCCGAGGCCGAAGAGGCCGTCGATAAGAAGATCGCACACCCCAGGCTTCTCGACGACCCCACCTCCGGCCCCCACAAACGCATCCAACGCCCGCTGCTGCGCCCTGCCCAGCGGCAGCCAGGCCTCGACCTGCCAGCCCTCCCTGGCGAGCTCCGCCCCCGCGTACAGCGCATCCCCACCGTTGCCGCCTGGGCCCACCAGCAGCAGCACACGCTCCCGCGGCCCCGACATAGCGCGCGCCACGCGCGCCACAGCATGCGCGGCGCGTTGCATCAACGCGTCAGGAGACGCCTCGGCGGCAAGGAGGGGAGCTTCCGCGGCCCGAATCTCCGCGGCGGAATACGCAAACGGTGCAGCAAACATTCCGCTATTCTACGCGCTATTCCGCCTGGCAGGAGGGGCACCAGAACAAATTGCGGCCCTCGTACTTGCGCACCTCGATCGGCGTGCCGCACACAAAGCAGGGCTCGCCGGCGCGGCGGTATACGTAGACCTCACCGCCGTGGTCGTCCTTCCGGGGCGGTCTGTCCATCGCCTCGGGGCTGTGCTCGGGGCGCACAGTATCTATCCGGCCGTGCTCCTCCCCATACTCCATCAGCTCGCGCACGTCCTGCCATAGACGCAGGAACTCCCCATGGTCCAACGCGCAGCCCGGCACGAACGGCGAAATACCCAGGCGGAACAGCGGCTCCGCACGATAGATATTGCCCACGCCCGCGAAGTACTGCTGGTCCATCATCAACGACCCAATCGTGCGTCTCGACGCCCGCACCCTTTTCCACAACGCCTCCGGATCCGCGCCCGGATCGAGGGGATCCTCGCCGCTGCGGTCCAGGATCGCCTGCTCCTCCGGCGGGGAGACGTAGCGGCAGTACTGCGGGCCGCGCAGGTTCGCCGCCACGTCCTCGTTGGCCAGCCGCAGCCGGATCTGGCCCCACACGTCCTCCGCCGGTTCGAAACGGAAAGAACCAATCAGGCCCAGGTGCACATGCACCGTCGCCGTGGAGAACTCCAGGAACAGGTGCTTGCCCACCGCGCGGGCCTCCGTCAGGGTGGCGCCAGCGAGCGGGGAGACGTCGAAACGTCCTTGCGGGGAGGAAATCTCGATGGGCTGCCCCGCAAACGTGTCGTTCAAGTGGCGGGCGAGGCGGTGGATGACGTGGCCTTCGGGCATTGGACTCTGCTACTCCTTATATCTCACCGACCAAGGTACAGCGCGCGCCGGCTTCCGCTCCGGTCGACCTCTTAGCGTCGACCAATGCAGGTCACGGCAATTTGGGGCTTTTCGACGCCAAAAACCTGATTTCGCGCTGACCAGGGTTGGTCGACCGTAAGAGGTCGACGGGAACCAACCCGCCCCAACGTGCACAAATAGAGATGCGCGCGCTGGCCCGGTATACTTCAGGTTCCATGCCATATAGCGTTGGATTTGATCGGGATAAGTACATTGCGATGCAGTCGGAGCACATTTCGGCCCGACGAAAAGCAATTGGGGGAAAGCTCTACCTAGAGATGGGTGGCAAGCTCTTCGACGACAATCATGCCTCCCGCGTTCTGCCGGGGTTTACGCCGGATAACAAGATTGCGATGTTGGACCGCATCAAGGATGAGGTCGAGATCGTGATCGCGTTTAATGCGGGTGACGTGGTGCGCCAGAAGATGCGGGCGGACCTCGGGATTTCCTACGAGGAGGACGTGCTGCGCCTCGTGGACGTGTTCCGGGAGCGAGGGTTCCTCGTCGAGAATGTGGTGGTGACCCAGCTGGAGGGTGAGAACCCGCTGGTGGAGGCGTTCATTGAGAGGCTGCAGCGTCTGGGCCTGACAGTGTCGCGCCACTACATGATCGCCGGGTACCCGCACGATACGCAGCGCATCGTGTCCGAGGAGGGCTTCGGCCGCAACGAGTACGTTGAGACGTCCCGCGACCTGATCGTGATGACCGCACCGGGCCCGGGCTCCGGCAAGCTGGCCACGTGCCTCAGCCAGATCTACCACGAGCACCGCCGCGGTATTAACGCTGGCTACGCCAAGTTTGAGACGTTCCCCATCTGGAACCTGCCGCTGTCGCACCCGGTGAACCTGGCCTACGAGGCCGCGACGGCCGACCTTGATGACGTCAACGTGATCGACCAATACCACCTGGACGCCTACGGGGAGACCGTCACCAGCTACAACCGTGATATTGAGGTGTTCCCGCTGCTCAAGGCGCTGCTGCGCGAGGTGACGGGGGAGGAGCCGTACCAGTCACCGACGGACATGGGTGTGAACATGGCCGGCTACTGCATCAGTGATGACGCCGCTTGCCGCCACGCCGCGAAGCAGGAGATCGTGCGCCGCTACTACAAGACGCTCGTGGAGGAGCGCCGCGACGACTCCGACCACACCGTCTCCGACAGGATCCTGAACATCATGCGCAAGGCGGAGGTGACCCCGCAGGACCGTGTGGTGGTCGCCCCGGCGCTGGAGGTCGCACAAACCACCGGCTCGCCGGGCGCTGCGCTGGAGCTGCCGGACGGCACCATCGTGACCGGCAAGACCACGGACCTGTTGGGCCCGTCGGCGGCGGTGCTGCTCAACGCGCTGAAGGTGCTCGCGGGGATCGACGACTCCGTCCACCTCCTGTCGCCGGATTCCATCGAGCCGATCCAGACGCTGAAGACGCGCCACCTCGGGTCCGTGAACCCACGGTTGCATACTGATGAGGTGCTCATTGCGTTGTCGGTGTCGGCGTCGACAAGCAGTGATGCGGCGGCGGCGCTGGAGCAGCTGAAGAACCTGCGTGGCTGCGACGCGCACACCAGCACCATCCTCGGGTCCGTCGACGAGGGCATTTTCCGCAACCTCGGCGTGCTGGTGACTTCCGAGCCGAAGTACTGGAAGAAGGGGCTCTACCACAAGCGCTAAACTCGTGGGCATGACGAGCAAGATCCTCCTGTATTACAAGTTCCAGCCCATCGCGGACCCGGACGCGGTGCGCCTCTGGCAGCGCGACCTCTGCGAGGGCCTGGGACTGACCGGCCGCATCCTGATCTCCAAGGACGGCATCAACGGCACCGTCGGCGGCGACATCAAGGCCTGCAAGACCTACGTGAAGAAGACGAAGGAGTACTTCCGCGGCATCGAGTTCAAGTGGTCTGAGGGCGGCGCGGAGGACTTCCCGAAGCTGTCGGTCAAGGCGCGCGATGAGATCGTGGCGTTCGGCGCGCCGGGCGAGCTGAAGGTGGACGAGCATGGCGTCGTCGGGGGCGGCACACACCTGAAGCCGGAGGAGGTCAACGAGCTGGTGGCCAACAACCCGGATGTTGTGTTTTTCGACGGCCGCAACGCCCGCGAGGCTGAGATTGGCAAGTTTAAGAACGCCGTGGTCCCGGACGTGGAAACCACCCACGACTTCATCAAGGAGCTGGAGAGCGGCAAGTACGACTGGATGAAGGACAAGCCGGTCATTTCCTACTGCACCGGCGGTATCCGCTGCGAGATCCTGTCCAGCCTGATGAAGAACCGCGGCTTCGAGGAGGTCTACCAGATCGACGGCGGCATCGTCCGCTACGGCGAGAAGTACGGCAACTCGGGCCTGTGGGAGGGCTCGCTGTACGTGTTTGATAAGCGGATGCACACCGAGTTCGGCCCGGAGAATGACCCGGACTATGTGCAGCTGGGCCACTGCGTGCACTGCGGGGCGCCGTCGAACATGTTCTATAACTGCGCGAACGAGCCGGAGTGCCGCCACCAGTACTTAAGCTGCGAGGCCTGCCGGGAAGAGAACCCGTATTGCGCAGATTGCGCTAGTGCGTCGCATCAAGCGCCAGCATCCCAATCGTGACCGTCAGCCACCACATGGTGAACGGCACGATGGGCAGCCAGAACACGCCCATCCAGGGGATCCAGCGTTCGTAGCGGTTGAGCTTGCGCACCATCAGCACCGCGCAGGTGAGCAGGCCCGCCACCGGCGGAATCGAGGTGACGACGGCCCACCACGTCCGCCACGACTCGGTGCACAGCCACGTCGCGTCCCCGGCCTCGCACAGGGGGCCGCCTTGCACGCGGGCGACGGCGGCGAGTGCCCACGCGAACAGCAGCGTGCCAAGCACCGTCACCACCGCAAGCGTGATCGCCTGCTTCGTCGACGCCTTGTTGCGCCGCGCGACCTCCAGCGGGTCCGGCTCTAGGGCAAGCTCGTCGAAGCTGGCAGGCTCCGGCCGGACGCGGGAGAAGCGGTCCGCGCCGGAATGCAGATCGTTTTCGGGGTGGTCAAATACGTCAGCCATGGTTAGTGCTTCCCTCGTGGGTACACGATGACGGGCACGGGGGCGAAGCGGATGAACTCGCCCTCGCGGGTGCCAACGAACACGCGCTTGAGCGGGCCCGAGGACTTCGAGCCCAGGCACAAGATGTCGCCCTTCTTCCACTTCACCGAGTCGATGGCCTTCTTCCAACCCTTGCCGGTGGCGACGAAGTTGGAGACGTCGAGACGTTCGGTGTGCTCCGGCCCGAGGTGTTCCGCGACAGCAAACGCCGAGTCGCGTGCGCGGTCCAACAGGCCGAGCGCGGCCTCGTTCCACTCCATCTGGTCTTCCTGATCGTCGAAACCGCCGCCCTCGCTGGGGGAAAACGCGATGATGCGCAGCGGGACGTCGAGAAGGCAGGCGAGCGTGGTGGCGTACGCCAGGCCGGAGAAGCTCGGCTGCACCGCGCCAGAGTCGATGAGCGAGTAGGTGACGCGGGTGATGCCCTTCTTCGAAAGCTGCACGCCCTTCGGCGCCAGGCCCAGCGGAAGCGGGGAGGAGTGCATCATCTCGTCCGCGTCGGAGGTCGGCCGGAAGCGGCCTTTCGATGTCTTCGACTTCGAGCCGAGCAGCAAAATATCAGCCTCGAAACCGTCCGCCATCTCGAACAGGCACTCCGCGAGGCTGCCGCGCTCCAGCACCTGCGCCACCGGGTCCGCCCACTGCGAACGCGGCAACTCGTGCTTCAGCGCCTTCGTGGCCTTCTCGCTGATGGTGTCTCGCTGCTTCTGCAGCCACTTGTCGTACTTCTTCGACGACAGCGACTTCGTCCACGAACCCGACACCGACGCCGCAACCCGCACCGTCACGGGCAGGCTCCGCCCCAGCCAGGCGGCGAACTCGATCGCCTCCGAGTTGGAAGCATCCCAACCAACGAGCACTCGAAGTGGGCGCTCAGACTCAAAGGACTGGGCTAGTTCAGAAGAGAAAGATCGTGGCGCCATACCGACCTAGTGTATTAGCTTTCCGGGTTCGCGTAGACGTCTGCCAGGGTATTAATTGCCTCGGTGGCGGCGTCGAGCTGCTGCAGCGAGGCGTCATCAAGCGTGGCGAGCATATCCGCGAGGTACTGCGTGCGCTCCTTGCCCACTCGCCTCAACTCACGTTTGCCCTGGTCAGTCAGGTCGACGAGCACGCCGCGCCTGTCCTCCGCGGAGCGCGTGCGGTGCACGAGGCCGCGCTTCTCCAGTTGGTTGATGGTGTTCGAGGCCGTCGGCATCCGCACGCCCTCTGACGTGGCGATATGGCTGATCCGGCTCGGCCCTTCCACCTCGAGGCGACGCAAGATCGAAAGCTGGGGGCCGGTGAGGTCGGAGCGTTCCGTATTTCGGAAATACGCGACATACAAACTCGTCATCGCCGGGCGAATACGCTGTGCCAACTCCAACGGGTCAGGACGATCAGCCATAAGGACCTGCCTTGTACAAAAGAGACGAACAAAACGTGCAACGCATCATTCTATACATAGGCGAAGGAAACTATGTTGTTGCGCTAGTATGGCGGCGATGTTCACCTACCAGCACGAAGTTTCGCACGAATGGCAACGCCGGGCGGCCCTTCGCGCCTATCACGCTGGGCACATTCCCAAAGAAGAGCTTTGCGACGCCGACTTCCTCCTCCGCGCAGCCGCAGAACATCACGGAGAGGCGTCGAAAAGAAACTGCCCAATTTGTGACCGTGACATGCGAGAAGTGCGCTGGGTGTACAGCGAAAAGCTTGGGCGGCGCACCGGCACCGCACGCAGCGAGGCCGAGATTGACACCCTCGTGGGTGAGGTCGGCCCAATCACCGTGCACAAGGTGGAAGTGTGCCCGCACTGCCACTGGAACCACTTGTTGCAAGAATGGACCGCCACTCCAGTGCGGTAAAAACGCCCGGTACGGGTAGTGTGTGCTGTAGCAATTCTGTAGGTGATCGTACAGGGACAATGTGTGACTAACGTAGACGAGAAAACCAAGACCCCATCCAAGTCCCGGTCGCGGACGGGCCAATGGGTCCTAGCCATGCTCCTGCTCGTGGTGTTGCTGGCCAGCATCCCAGCTGTGTGGTTTATCTGGAACTACCAGCGGGCGAACATCCCGGAGCCGCATGAGATCGAAACGGCGCAGATCTCAAACCTCTACTTTAACGACGGCAAAACCGACCTGGCTCGCATCGTGCCGCCGGAGGGCAACCGCGTTCAGATCCCGCTGGAGCAGGTGCCAGTTGACGTGCAAAACGCCGTCCTCGCTGCCGAGGACCGCGACTTCTGGGACAACTCCGGCTTTTCCTTCACCGGCTTCGGTCGCGCCGTGATCGGCCAGATTACCGGCAACGCATCAGCCGGTGGTGGCTCCACGATTACGCAGCAGTACGTGAAGAACGCCCTGGTCGGCAATGAGCACTCCTATGAGCGCAAGGCCAAGGAGCTGGTGTACTCCATCAAGATGACCCACTCTTGGACCAAGGAAGAAATCCTCAACGCCTACCTCAACACCGTCTACTTCGGGCGCAACGCATACGGCATCGAGGCTGCTGCGCACGCATTCTTCGACAAGCCGGCCAGCGAGCTGACGCTGGAGGAGGGCGGCGTGCTTGCGTCCTCCATCCAGCTGCCGAGCCAGCTTGACCCGTGGACCAACCCGGACGGTGCGAAGGCCCGCTGGAACTACGTGATGGATGGGCTCGTTGAGACGAACAAGCTCGACCCCGAGAAGCGCGCCGGGCTGCAGTACCCGGAGACCCGCGATCCGTCGACCTACTCCGCCTACACCGAGGCTAGCGGCCCGAACGGCCTGATTAAGAACCAGGTGATGACGGAGCTGGCCACCATTGGCATCTCCGAGTCGGACCTTACCAACCGTGGGTTGAAGATCACCACCACGATTGACCCGAACTCGCAGGCAGAGGTTGAGCGGATTTCCCGCGAGCAGCTTTCGCTCCTGCAGGACGACGCCCGCACCGGCGTCGTGGCCATCGACCCGAAGACGGGCGCAGTACGCGCCTACTACGGTGGCGACGACCCCTCCGGCTGGGACTACGCCAACGCAGGCCTGCAGACCGGTTCCACCTTCAAGATCTTCGCGCTGGCCGCGGCCCTACAGCAGGGCATTCCGCTCAACGCGATGTACTCGGCAACCCCTGTGACGCTGCCGGGTGGCCACGTGGTGACGAACTGGGACGGCGGCGGCGCAGGCATGATCTCCATGCTGGATGCCACCCGCACCTCCTCGAACACCGCGTTCATGCGCATCCAGGATGACCTGGATAACACCACGCAGGACACAGCTGACATGGCGCACGCTCTCGGCGTGGCCCGCTCCATCCCAGGTATCCCGGTGACGCTGCGTGAGAACGGTGGCCAGCCCTACGAGGGCATCGTGCTGGGCCAGTACCAGTCCCGCGTGCTCGATATGGCTACGGCGGTGTCCACGCTGACGAACCGCGGCCTGGCGCACCCGACACACTTCGTGCAGCGCGTCACCGACGCCTACGGCGAGGTCCTCTACGAGTTCGACCCGGGCTACACGGAGCGCCGTGTTTCCCAGCAAGTCGCCGACAACGTGATTAAGGCGATGCAGTCCGTCGTCCCGTACTCCAACGCCGTGTTGGCCGGCGGCCGTCCGTCGGCCGCGAAGACCGGTACCGCCCAGCTGGGCAACACCGGCCTGAACAAGGACGCCTGGACCGTCGGCTCGACGCCGCAGCTCGCCGTGGCCGTGTGGGTGGGCACTGCCGACAACACCTCGGCCATCTTCAACTCCTACGGCGGCAACATGTTCGGCGCCGACACCCCGGGCCGGATCTGGAAGAACGTGCTGGACTCCCTCCTGCAGGGCCAGGACTTCGAGTACTTCCCTGAGGCATCCCCGGTGTACTGGGGCGTCCACCCCTACTCGGGCGGCGTGAACCTGGGCGGCTACTACGGTGGCTTCTCCGGTAATTCGACCACGGGTGCTCCGGCTGATGCGGCGTCGCCAAGCGCCGACGCCAACGCGCCGACGGGCGAGGCCGGACCTGGCCAGCCGGCGGCACCAGCCCCCGCACCGGCTCCGGCTCCGGCGCCAGCACCGGCGCCCGCGCCGCGGCCGGACCCGGTACAGGACGTAATCGACCAGGTTATAAACGATATCTTTGGATAACGGAGCAACGATGACAGCAACCACGTGGCCTGACCCGAAGGATCGCGTCCAGCCAGCCCTCACCGAACCCGCCGCCCGCGGTTGGGTTGAGTTCCTCGGCGGGCCGATGGGGCGCTTCGCCCAAATTGGTCGCTCCAAGTTCTGGACGCCGCTACGCACCATCTTCGCGCTCGCCTACGTCTTCATTGGCCTCGGCGCGCTGTCGAAGTCGAACTGCGCAATGGGCAAGTTGGACGATAACGGCATCATGCAGGTCAACTGGGACGGAAACCGGCAGTACACCTCCTTTTGCTACAACGACATCCTGCCGCTGTACGGCGGCCGCGGCCTGGACCAGCCGGGCTTCGTCTACGACTTCTCCTGGGTTGAGGGTGACCTGACGCGCTACATGGAGTACCCAGTGCTCGCTGGCCTGTTCCAGCAGTTCTGCGCGTTCATCTCCCGCAACACCTACTTTGCGGTCTCCCGCATCCTGCCGGAATCCGGCTGGTACTTCTACGTCACCGTGCTCATCCTGGCCGCCATCTGGGTGGTCACGGCGCGCATGGTGGCGGAGCTAGCCGGTAACCGAATCTGGGACACCTTGCTCGTCGTCGGCTCCCCGTTGCTGATCATGCACCTGTTCACCAACTGGGACATCCCATCCATCTTCTTCGTCGTGGCAGCCATGCTCGCCGTGCGCAACAAGAAGTACTGGCTGGCAGGCGTCCTGATCGGCGCCGGCACCGCATTCAAACTGTGGCCGCTGTTCATCCTCGGGGCCTACCTGGTGCTGGCGATCAGGAAGCGCACCTTCGTGCCCTTCCTGAAGATGGTGGCCGCCACCGCACTGACCTGGGTGGCGGTGAACCTGCCGGTGTACCTGCACAACCCGGAGGCATGGAACGAGTTCAACCGCTTGAACACTGACCGCGGCTGGGAGTGGACCACCATCTACGCAGTGATCAACCGCGTCTTCGGGTGGAGCGGATTCGACAGTGGCGAAGGAGCCCCCGTCATCCTGAACACGGTTACGCTGGTGCTCTTCCTCGCGGGCTGCGCAGCCGTCCTCGTGCTTGGCCTGAAGGCGCCGCGCACGCCGCGCGTCGCCGAGCTGTTCGTGCTCATCGTCGGCTTCTTCCTCCTCTTCAACAAGGTGTGGAGCCCCCAGTACTCCATCTGGTTCATCGTTCCCGCTGTCCTTGCCCTGCCTTACTGGCGCCTGCTGCTGACCTGGATGACCGTGGACATGATGGTGTGGCCAGTGCTGATGTGGCACATGATGGGCGAGGACCAAAAGGGTGCTCCTGGCGCGCTGCTGGACACCGTCATCATCTCCCGCGACGCACTCATCATCGCCATTATGGTGCTGGTTATCCAGCAGATGTTTGGCAAGCGCGAGGACAAAGTTGCTGCCGCACACAACGGCCACGACCCGCTTCTGACTACCCCTGAAGATTGGAAGGAGCCAGCATGGGATCCGCAACCGTTACCGGAATCGCCTCAATCGCAGTCGGATTCGGTTTCATCGCCGCAGCGTTCGTAGCGACGAACCGTCAAGAAATCCCTCGCGCCGTTGGCTACGGTCTTGCCGCTTTTGTCTTCATTACCGTCATTCCGGTGATCCTCGCGGTCTTCGTTGCAGCGCCGAACCCGCAGTAGGGCGGATGGGGCGTCGAGAAGTATTTTGCCCAGCGTAACGGGTGGGGTACGCTGGTGGGGTTGCTTGACGCAACGACCCTCCTGCCACCGCACGATGCGGCGGCCGAAAACATTCAAATCTAGACCATAGGAGGTGATGAGGTCCGTGCGTCACTACGAAGTAATGATCATCCTCGATCCACAGCAGGATGAACGCACCGTTGCCCCGTCCCTGGACAAGTTCCTCGAGATCGTCCGTAAGGAAAACGGCAAGGTAGAAAACGTTGATGTGTGGGGCAAGCAGCGTCTTGCGTACCCAATCAACAAGAAGGAAGAGGGCATCTACGCTGTCATCAATCTTGAATGCGCAGCAGATACCGTCCAAGAGCTCGATCGTGTGCTGAGCCTGAGCGAATCAGTGCTGCGCACCAAGGTTCTGCGAACCGACAAGTAAAGAACGGCTTTCGGAACCACGGAAACGAAGGAGTCAAAACAATGGCACAAGGCGATACACCGATCACCGTCGTCGGCAACCTGGTTGCGGACCCGGAACTGCGGTTTATTCCAAGTGGTGCAGCGGTAGCGAACTTCCGCATCGCTTCCACGCCACGCCAGTTCAACCGCGACACGAATCAGTGGGAAGACGGCGAGGCCCTGTTTTTGACCTGTAACTGCTGGCGTCAGATGGCGGAGAACGTCGCGGAGTCCCTCACCAAGGGTATGCGCGTTATCGTCAACGGTCGCCTGAAGCAGCGCTCCTACCAGACCCGCGAGGGTGAAAACCGCACCGTGTTTGAGGTCGAAGTTGATGAGGTGGGCCCGTCCCTGAAGTACGCCACCGCGAACGTGCAGCGCACGCCACGCGAGGGCAACTCGGGTTACGGTCGCCCACAGCAGCAACAGCAACAGCAGCAGCCTCAGAACATGGGTGGGTTTGGTCAGGCACCGCAGCAGCCTGCACAGCAACAGCAGCAGGCACAGCAGTCGCAGCCGCAAAACGATCCGTGGAATTCGGCTCCACCTGCCGGTGGATTCGGCGGGATGGACGACGAGCCCCCGTTCTAAGCATTTCCCACACATAAGCATTTTCAACTCAAGGAAGGTTAGGATTCATGAAACTGATCCTCACCGCTGCCGTTGATAACCTTGGCGAGGCAGGCGAGATCGTCGAGGTCAAGGGCGGCTATGGCCGTAACTTCCTGCTCCCACGTGGCCTGGCTATCCCAGCCACCCGCGGTGCAGAGAAGCAGATCCGTGATATTCAGCGTGTACAGAAGGAGCGCGAGGTCCGCGACTTGGACCACGCAAAGGAGCTGCGTGATCAGCTCGACCAGCTGACCGGCGTGAAGGTGCCAGTGCGTACCTCCGAGAAGGGCAAGCTGTTCGGCTCCGTCAAGCCTGGCGACATCGCAGCAGCTGTCAAGGCAGCCGGCGGTCCATCCCTGGACAAGCGCCGCATCAATGTACCGAAGGGCCTTGTTACCAAGACCGGTGGATACCAGGTCAAGGTGAACCTCCACGACAGCGTGGAAGGCAAAGTGAACTTCGAGGTCGTTAGCAAATAACGACGATTACCGATAGGTAGTCCAACGACAACAGCTTGAGAACGGGTCCCGCTTGTGAGGAGCGGGGCCCGTTTTCGTTTGCCTACCTTCGCCTGTGGATAACTCTCCACAGCGAGGCGGTGTGACCCTCATGCGACAGGGTGGCTAGCGCACCGAAGGCGCCTAGTCAAACCGGCTGGTAGTGGGTTTTCCACCGGGGGTGCCAACGGGTATGGTCTTGAATAAAAGTGGTGTGACCTGTGAAGATGGCGCTGTAGCGCGCGCTTTCGATGGCTTTTCCACACACTCTCCACACGTTGTGCACATCCCCTGTGGATAGATCCCAGGCACAATTGAAAACTATTCACAGCCCCTGTGGATAACTCAACTGGCGGTACGTGAATGTCTGGGGTATCCGGTACGCTGTTGTGCAACACGAAAGGGTAAAGGGTGCTGCATGGCTGAGAACTCGAGTGCCGCGAGCTTCGACGATTTTGACGACGACTACGTTCCACCACCGGAGCCTCCGGAGTCCTCGGTGCCACCGGAGCCACGCCAGTGGGACGGCGGGTCGTCGAACTCTAACCGGGGCCGCAAGGACCTGAAGGAGTACCGCCAGCCCCCGCACGACGAGCGCGCGGAGCGTTCCGTGTTGGGCGCCATGCTGCTCAACCAGGACGTCATCACTGACGTTTCGGACGCGTTGCGCCCGGAGGACTTCTACTTCCCAGCGAACCAGCTCGTGTACAGGACGATCACAGACTTGTACGCGCACGGCTCGGACATTGACGCGGTGGTCGTCGCGGGCCAGCTGGACCGCAACAACGAGCTTGAGCGTGTCGGCGGCGCCCCCTACCTACACACGCTCATCTCCGAGGTGCCGACGGCCGCCAACGCCCGCTACTACGCGGAGATAGTCGAGGAGAAGTCGATCCTCCGCCAGCTGGTCAACGCCGGTACGCACGTGGTGCAGCTCGGCTACGAGGGTGAAGACGGCATGGAGATCGACGCCGTCGTGGACCGCGCTCAGCAGGAACTCTTCCAGATCTCCCGCAAGAACGCCGGCGAGGACTACAAGGTGCTCGGCGACCTGCTGCAGGACACCGTCGACGAGCTCGCGGCCATCGCGCAGGGCGGTGGCCTGGAGCAGGGCGTGCCCACCGGCTTTATTGACCTGGACAAGCTCACCAACGGTCTGCACGCAGGCCAGATGATCATCATCGCGGCGCGCCCGGGCGTCGGTAAGTCGACGCTGGCGCTGGACTTCATGCGCTCCTGCTCGATCCAGCAGGGCAAGACCTCGGTGATCTTCTCGCTGGAAATGAGCGCGTCCGAAATCATCATGCGCATGCTCTCCGCCGAAACGGAGATCAAGCTGTCCTCGATGCGCTCTGGCCAGATGGGGGAGCAGGACTGGGAGAAGCTCACCCGTCGCCTTGAGGAGATCCAGGACGCCCCATTATTTATCGACGACTCCCCCAACCTCACCATGATGGAGATCCGCTCGAAGGCGCGCCGGTTGAAGCAGCAGCAGGGCCTCGACCTGATCGTGCTGGACTACCTGCAGCTGATGAGCTCCGGTAAGCGAGTGGAGTCGCGCCAGCAGGAGGTCTCCGAGTTCTCCCGTAACCTGAAGCTGTTGGCGAAGGAGCTCGAGGTACCGGTGATCGCGATCTCGCAGCTCAACCGTGGCCCCGAGGCCCGCACGGACAAGAAGCCGCAGCTCGCCGACCTGCGTGAATCCGGCTCCCTGGAGCAGGACGCCGATATGGTCTTCCTGCTCTACCGCCCGGACTCGCAGGACCGCGACGACGAGCGCGCCGGTGAAGCCGACATCATCGTGGCGAAGCACCGCGGTGGACCAATCGACACGATTCCGGTTGCGCACCAGCTGCACTACTCGCGCTTCGTGAACATGGCGCACGGCTAATCCTGCACCCGTCCGGGGGTGGACAGCCAAGGCTGTCCTTGCTTAGGGTTGGCTCGCCATGCATGACACGCTGCGCGTTTCTGGCTAGCATTGTGGCCTAACACAGTTACGAACGAAGGAAAAGTCACAATGTCTGTCCGAATGATGCACGACGCACCGTCCGCGTGCGCCCACACGGTGGCCCAATTAGAGGAACGTATTACCGTCGCGAAAAACCAGGATTCGACGATGCTGCTGAACCTCCCCCGCAGCATCGACGAGCTGGCCGCCACCTCCCAGCCAAGCGGTGTCCTGCACCGCCTCCGCGGCCTGTTTAGCGCGTAGCGCGGAAGCGGCGCAGCCGCAGCGAGTTCGTCACCACGAACACGGATGAGCAGGCCATCGCTATGCCTGCGAGCAGGGGGTTGAGCAGCCCGATGGCTGCCACGGGGATGAGCACCACGTTGTACGCAAAGGCCCAGAACAGGTTGCCTTTGATGGTGCGCAGCGTCGCGCGCGACAGGCGGATGCCGTCGGCGGCGCTGACCAGCGAGTTATTCATCAGGGTGATGTCGGAGGCCTCGATGGCCACGTCGGTTCCCGCGCCCATCGCCATGCCAAGGTCGGCCTGCGCGAGCGCCGCGGCGTCGTTCACGCCGTCGCCGATCATCGCTACGCGCTTGCCCGCGTCCTGCAGGCTGCGCACCAGCTCGACTTTGTCGGCGGGGAGTACGCCGGCGGTGACGTTGGCGGCGTCGATACCCACTTCCTTCGCCACGGCGAGCGCGGTCGCGCGGTTGTCGCCCGTGAGCAGGTGCGGCTCGAGCCCCAGCTCCTTCAGCTTCTCGACGCCCACCCGGGAGTCTTCCTTCACGGCGTCGCGCACCGCAATAACCCCTTCAAGCGCGCCGTCGACCTCGACAGCGACTACGGTCGCGCCCGTCGCCTCCATGGCGTCGAAGGCACCACGGTACTCGCCCAGGTCACCCGATGGCCTGCCGACTCGGACGTGCTTGCCGTCAACGGTCGCGCTGGCGCCGATGCCGGGCTCGTTCCGGAAGTCGGTGACGGACTCGGTGCGAGCGTCCTGGACGTAAGCGGTGATGGCACGGGCGATCGGGTGCTCCGAGTGCGCCTCCACCGCGGCGGCGAGTGCGAGGGCGTCGCTGCTGCCATTCGCGTCAACCACGGTCATTTCGCCGGTGGTGACGGTCCCGGTCTTGTCCATCACGATGGTGTCCACCTGGCGGGTGGATTCCAGGATCTCCGGGCCGCGGATCAGCAAGCCCAGCTCGGCGCCGCGCCCGGTACCCACCAGGATGGCGGTCGGGGTGGCCAGGCCGAGCGCGCACGGGCACGCGATGATCAGCACCGCCGCCGCCGCCGTAAACGCGGCAGCCACGCTGTAGCCCAACAGGAGGTGCACCACCAGGGATACCGCCGAGATAGCGATCACGGTCGGGACGAAGATCTGCGCGATCCTGTCTACCAGCCGCTCTACCGGCGCTTTGCCTGCCTGCGCGTCCTTGACCAGTTGACCCATCTGCGCGAGCGTCGTGTCCGAACCAACGCGTGTTGCTTGCACAAGCAGTCGGCCGTGCGTGTTCAGGGTCGCGCCCGTGACGTCGTCGCCTTCCTTGACGTCGACAGGAACAGACTCGCCGGTGAGCATTGAGGCGTCGATCGCCGAGCGTCCCTCGACCACCGTGCCGTCCGTCGCGACCTTCTCGCCTGGGCGCACCACGAACGTGTCGCCGACCTTCACGTCGGCGATCGGCACGCGCGTTTCCACGCCGTCGCGCAGCACAGTCGCGTCCTTCGCGCCCATGTGCAGCAGGTTGCGCAACGCCTCGGAGCTACGCCCCTTCGCGCGGTTCTCGAACCAGCGCCCAAGCAGCAAGAACGTGATGACGACGCACACCGTCTCCAGATAGACCTCGTCCATCGCCGCCGAGTTCGGCATGAGGCTCATGTGCATTTTCATGCCCGGCTCGCCCGCGTTGCCGAAGAACAGTGCATAGATCGACCACCCGTAGGCGGCCGTGGTGCCCATGGAAATCAGCGTATCCATGGTCATGCTGCCGTGACGCAAGTTCAACAGGGCATTGCGGTGGAACAGCGACCCTGCCGAGAAATACACCAGGGTCGTGGCAGCAAACGCCGCCCACTGCCAGTACGTGAACTGTAACGCCGGAATCATCGACACCAGCATCACCGGCAGCGATACCGCAGCGGACCACACGATGGTCCACAGGAGGGTGTCGCGCTCGGGTTCGGAGGGGGCGTCGGCAAGCGGCTCGTCGGCGTCGGTGAATGTGAACGCATCGTAGCCCGCGTTCCGGATCGTCTTGATCAACGAATCAGGGTCAGCGAGCGCCGGATCGTACTCGACGGTGGCGGTTTCCGTCGAAAAGTTCACCGACGCCTCGACCCCCTCCATCTTGTTCAGCTTCCGCTGCACCCGCGACGAGCACGACGTACACGTCATGCCCGAAACGCCGAGTTCTATCTGTGCAGTCGACATTAGAGTAGCTTGAACCCCGCTTCCTCAACCGCCTTATCGACGTCCTCCCTGCTCACCTCTGCACCCTCAACCACAACCTCGCCGGTTGTGTGATCAGCCTTCACCGAGGTCACGCCCGGGATTTCCCCGACCTCTTCCTGGATGCTGAGCTCGCAATGCCCGCAGCTCATACCCTCAACCTGGAATGTTTGCGTTGCCATGTTATTTCCTTCCTTCCTGCGGGAATCGCCCCGCACTTGTTAGTGTTGCATTAATAGCTGCCAAACTAGCAAAAAACGAAAAGGAGCTACCTAATGGCCACAACCGACCTCACTGAGGAAACATTCCAGGAAACCGTTCTCGGAGAGGGCATTGTCATCGTCGACTGCTGGGCGTCCTGGTGCGGCCCCTGCCGCCAGTTCGCGCCTGTTTACGAAAAGGTCTCCGAGAAGCACCCGGATGTGACCTTTGCGAAGCTCAACACCGAGGAATACCAGCAAGTAGCGGTCGCCCTGGATATCCAGGCGATCCCGACGCTCATGGCGTTCCGTGACGGAATCATGGTCTACCGCGAAGCCGGCGCCCTACCGGAGTCCGCATTCAACGACCTTGTCGAGCAAGTCAAGGCACTCGACATGGACGAGGTCCGCCGCCAGGTCGAGGCCCAAAACGCGCAGGAGGGACAGTAATGGCAAACCCATTCGTGAAGGGCTGGAAGTACCTGATGCAGTCCTTCGACACCAAGATCGACGAAAACGCCGACCCGAAGGTGCAAATCCAGCAGGCCGTCGCCGCCGCCAAGAAGCAGCACCAAGAAATCACTGAGCACGCAGCCGCCATCATTGGCAACCGCAACCAGCTCAGCATGAAACTGGATCGCCTGCTGAAGTCCCAGCAGGACCTCGAGGCGAAGACTAAGACCGCCCTCCAAATGAACGACGACTCCGCCGCCGAGGTCATCGCCACCCAGCTGGTGTCCGTCGAGCAGGAACTCGAGCAAACCAAGCAGGCCTACGCCTCCGCCGAGCAAGCCGCGCAGGAAGCTCAGGCGAAGCAGAAGGAATCCGAGGCGCGCCTGCAGGAGCAGCTCGCCCAGGTCTCCCAGCTGGAATCCCAGCTTGACCAGGCGAAGATGCAAGAGCAGACCACCGCAACCATGGACTCCATGAACCAGTTCGGTGGCAACGACAACGTCCCGACCCTCGACGGCGTCCGGGACAAGATCGAACGCCGCTACTCCCAGGCGCTCGGCGAGCAGGAGCTGGCCAAGTCCTCCATGACCGACCGCATGGCCGAAATCGAGTCCGCTGGCAGCGATGTCGCCGCCAGCGCCCGCCTGGATCAGATCCGCGCTGAGCTTTCCGGCGGCAAGTCCTCCTCATCCTCATCCGAGGCTCCGAAGGAAATCGAGGACAACAAGGACTAGGAAAACCTCAGCGCCGCAAACTGTAGTAACAGGATTGTAGTAATCCCCGAAAATACGTTCGAAATGGGGATTACTACAATCCTGTTGCTCACATTTAGAAAAACCGCAGCGCACAACGCAAAAAGAACGCCCCTGCCCGACCTGAATGTGTCGGACAGGGGCCTTGCTGTCTCGAAAGTGTGTTAGCTTTCGCGGCGAATATTGATGAGTACGCCCCGGATGCCGGAGTGGAAGCCGTCGCGAAGGTTGACGCGCTGGGTTTCCGTCAGGGTGTATTCGTGCAGGGTTTCGCAGGCGAACTGGAGCAGTGGCCTATCGATCTCCGGTGGTAGCCCCCCGCCGGAAAGCATGTGGGCCTTGTCGCGCTGCTCGCTGGAGGCGGCGTTCTCGAACCACCAGGCTGCGTACTGTTGTCCCACGTCGTAGGGGGTTTGGAAGCCGGAGGACGTCCAGACTTCTTCCGGAAGCGGCACGTAGCGCGAGCGGAGTTTGCGGCGCGGTGCCATCATCGACGGCTTCGGTGCCGGTTTGGGGGCCGGTACGTCGTCGGTATCCTCGTCGGAGATGGTTTCCGGCTTCGGGTCCTCGGCAGGTGTTGCAGGCTCTGCCGACTTGACCGGTGTCGGTGGTTCCGTGAGGACCGGGCCAGGCTTTGGGCCGGGCTTCGGCATATCGGCAGGCGATGGGGTCGGCGGGGCCGCCGGGGTAACTGGGGTTTCCGTGGCCGGTGGATCGACCGGCTCGTCTGAAGCGGGATCCTCAGCAGCAGGCTCCTCCGGCGCAGCGAGTGGGTCGGGTCCCAGGCCGGGTACTTCGGTGGGGCCTTGGTTGTCTTCGACGGGTTCGGCGTCGGCGATCGGGCGTTCCCGGATGCTTGGTGGGAGGGGCCCTTCGAGGACGCGGAGTTGCATGGAGTCTGCGAAGTCTTCGCGTGGGTCGAGGATGGTGGTGGTGTCGCAGGCGTGGCGGAGGGCGGAGGACATGGAGTCCCAGCCGAATCCGTAGAGGTGGACGCGTACGCCGTTGTTGGTGGCTTCTTCGACGCCTGGGATCATGTCGGCGTCGCCGGAGACAAGGACGAAGTCGCTGAACTGGCCACGCGTAGCGTTGATCACCAGGTCTGCGACGAGTCGGGTGTCGACGCCTTTCTGTGTGCGTCGTTCACCCCATTCGATGAGTTGCCCGGTGCGGAGTTGGACCCCGTCGCAGGAGCGCAGGGCGCGCTGGTAGCGGTGGGGTCCGGAGTCGGGGATGCCGTCGTACCACATTTGACGGTGGATGGGTTGGTGGAGTTGGTGGCTGATCATGACTCCGAGGTTGGCGACTACCTCGGGTAAGTCGATTTCTAATTGTGCTCGCGCGCCGATTTCCCATGAGTTGTAAAAGCTCGCCAGTAGGTAAGAAGTGTCGACGAACACCAGTGTGCGTTCAAGCATGGCTCCTAAATTCCGATTCTTTATTGTCGTTAAATTCTTTTCATCACAAGGCTACATATGTTTGTGTGCCTACTCATGCTAGTAGTTCAAGAAATTTCGTAGGGGTCCTTGCGAGCTACCTGACCGCAGTTCTATAGTTAGTTAGTGCAGTAACTAACCAACGAGCTCGAAGGGAGAAATGGTGGTTGGGGATTCAGAGCCACTCTTCGTGCAGATCGCGAAGTTGGTGGAGGACCTCATCGTCGACGGGACACTGAAGTCGGGCGAGCGGGCACCGTCGACAAACGAGCTCGCAGCCTTCCACAACATCAACCCCGCGACAGCGCGCAAGGGCCTCGGTTTACTTGTCGACGCCCAGGTCCTCGAGAAGCGCCGCGGCCTCGGGATGTTCGTCACCCCGGACGCGCGCGAACGGATCCTGGAAACCCGCCGGGAAGCGTTCCCGGGTACGTTCGTCGCCCCTCTTATCGACGAAGCCGTCCGCGTCGGCCTGAGCCGCGACGACTTGATCGACCTTGTACATCGAGTAGCAGAAAGTAGAGGAATGTATCAATGAACGCCATGATTATCCGCGCCGATGGGCTAGAGAAGCACTTTGGTAAGAAGCACGTCCTCAACGGGGTGTCCTTCGACCTGCCGTCTGGCGGCATCCACGGGCTGTTGGGGCGAAATGGCGTCGGTAAGTCGACGTTGTTGCAGATTGTCGCCGGCCAACTGAAATCCTCCGGCGGCGCCGTCGAGGTGTTCGGCCTGGCTCCGTTCGATAACGCAGCGGTGATGGACCGCGTCGCGCTCACCGGCGTCGACGTCGGCTACCCGGCGAGCTGGAGCGGCAAGGACATTCTCAAGGGCGCGCAGCTGCGGTACCCGAACTGGGACGATGGGCTCGCGCGCCGCCTCATCGACGACTTCGACCTCGACGAGGCGCTCGGCACCACGTACAGCAAGATGTCGCGCGGCCAGCGCGCGATGGTCGGCAACATTGTCGGCATCGCCTCTGGCGCCGAGCTCACGCTTCTCGACGAACCCTACGTCGGCCTCGACGTCCACAACACCAACGTGTTCTATCGCCACCTCCTCGACGTGGCCGAGGACGGACGCACGTTCGTGATGGCCACGCACCATATCGAAGAGGCGTCGAAAATTCTGAGCAGCGCCCTGGTGCTGGGCCGCGACGGCAAGGTCAGCGCGCACGTGACCGCCGATGATGCCGACGCCCACGCCGAGCGCCTCGGCCTGCACAATCCCCTGCGACCTGTCGACTTTGGCGATGTCATCGAGCACCTCCTGGAGGTGAGCTAAATGCAGACCTTTGTTCGCCCCGGTTTCTTCCGCGCGCAAATACTCGCGGGCTCGAAATGGCGCTTCCTGCTAACGCTCTTCGGCCTGTTCATGGGCGCTGCCACCATCTTTGCCGACTGGCTGGGCAGTATTCCGCTGGTCATCACAGCCGCGACGATGTCCTCGCTCCTCCTCTATATGACCCTTATCCCCGAATCGAACGTTTTTCGCTCCTACGGGATGAACCGCAAGCGCGCCCTCGCGTACAAGCGCCGCGCCGCCCTCGCGGTCTGGGTCGTTCTTTGCGTGCCGACGCTGATCGTGAGTCCTTCGCTGTACGGGTTACTCGCCATCGCGCTGGTCACCGGGTGGCTCGCCCTATACGCAAGTAACGACGCCACCACCGGCGAAGAACTCAACTCTCCCGAGAGGGGATCGGCCATCATGGGGCTGCGCTTGGACCAGCCGCTGACGTTCCAGCTCTTTTGGAAGCAACCGCTCCTCCTGGCCGCCGCCTTTGGCCTCGGCTCGGTCGCCGTGCAGCTCGCGGTGCAATCGTTCATCGACAAAGAGTGGGGCCCGTTTATCGCAACCATCCCTGACCTGTTCCTTTTTGGCTCCTTTGCAGCAATCTACTCGTGGGGCGCAAGTTCGCCGACGACCGCACGCGCGTACGGAATCCCCCGGCGCACGTGGGGTTTGCATGGGCTGGGTGCAGTGGTGGTGTCCGCCGGGATCTACGTAGCGCTGCGTTCCCTTCCCACACTTTTCGACGCCCACACCCTCACCACCGCACCTGTCTGGGCGACGTTCATCTTGGTCCTCACCGGACTTGCGATGCCGTTGGCATGGGGGCGCAACCAGCTAGTGACGTTCATGGCCGTCATGATCCTCTGGCAGTTCATCCGCGACCCAGAGCCCTTGGCCTGGACGCTGCCAGTAGTTGGATGCGCATTGCTGGTGGCACTCGCGACGCTCACGCTGTACGTCGCGGGACGTGTAAACGGAGCCCAAAAGAACCCTGATATGAAGTTGTGAAAATGCTGTCTGAACTGGCGATTTGTGTTGTTGTTGGTGTGTGTGTAACTTTATGTGAGTCAGCGAGACCGACAACGCCCCGCCAGACAGACTCTTGAGAGGGTTGGATGGTGAGATGGCGGTTAGGAAAACTACCGCTGGCCGACATAATGAAATAGGTTCTGTGATGCGGCGCGTGTTTGCGTTGTTGAGAATGTTTTGTTAGTGTCAATCTTCGTCGCTTTGAATGCGCCACTGTGTTTTGTGGTGTGTTTGGGTGTGCGGTTGTTGTTTGAGAACTCGATAGTGTGCCAATGTACTTTTTATTTTTTTGATTGCATTGACTTTTGGTTGCGTGCTGTGTGCCATGTTTTGGTGTGTGCCGGCGGTGATGCTTGAACCTATGATTGGGTGTCACTGGTGTGGTGCAGATGCATGGTCGCGTTGACTTTATTGGTTGATGTGGTTGTGACTGGTCCTGTTTTGCCCCGTCGGGTTGGGACCAGTTTTGTTTGTACTTTACATTTTTGTAATTTTAGGATTTTGCCAGACACTGACTGTTGTTGGTGGTTGGTTTGTTTTTGGTTAGGTTTTGGGCTTTTCACGGCCTTGTTTCTTTCTGAAATAGTTTTTGTGGAGAGTTTGATCCTGGCTCAGGATGAACGCTGGCGG
>NZ_JAGPYU010000004.1:0-170655 GCF_024453945.1 Corynebacterium sp. CCUG 61414 | reverse complement strand
GGGTTGATAGGCCGGATCTGGTAGCACTGTGAGGTGTGTAAGGTGACTGGTACTAATTACACCGAGACTAAAACAAAACACATGGTGTGCATTGTTTATGGTCAAATTATTGAGTGTTCTTCCGCGAGAAGAGAGTGTTTGCGTCCACTGTGCAGTGTCTGGCATAACATGCCTGTGCTGATTATTTGAATATTGTCGTTGTTATCAACAGTATTGTGTTGGCACGATTTTTTGGTCGTGTCGGTGGTTGATGGCGGCGGGGAAACGCCCGGTCCCTTTCCGAACCCGGTTAGCTAAGCCCGCCCGCGCTGATGGTACTGCACCTGGGAGGGTGTGGGAGAGTAGGTTACCGCCGGCCTATAACTTCATTTTATTGTGTGTGGTGGGTGTGTGTTGTTGTGGCACATGCTCACCACACTTTTTTGTTTTGGTGGGGGTGTGGTGTGGCTCGGGTGTGGGGTGTGTGCACCAGATTCCTTTACGTAGGGGGCGTGAGCTGGGGAAACGTCACCGCACAGTCTCGAAGACCCGGAATGTGGTGCACAGCTGCCTCGGCTACCGTTGGAGACACACTATTGGTACTCCGAGAGGGTTTATGGCCAGGGCACCGATGGGTCGGTCGTGAAGTGGACGGCCTTGCTGGAGAGCGGGTCGGTGAAGGCAACGGAAATGCATTCCAACAGCATTGGTTTGGTGAAGTCGTCCTCCCCAAAAGGATGTGGGACGGGGTAGATAGAGTCGCCGATGATGGGCACCCCGGCATCCAACATCTGGATTCTCAGTTGGTGCGTGCGTCCACTGATCGGTTCGAGGAGATAGCGCCCGAGCGGCTCTTCCACTCCGTAGCGTTCTTGAAGCACTGATTCTTCGTTCGAAGGCAAACGGGACGCGCCAAGGAACAGCGTCTCTGAATTGGGTTCCGCGCCGCGGACAATCTTGGAAGCAATTTCGCCGTGTTCTTTGACGATGTGATGCCGCCAAGGTCCGGCAGGTAGCGAAGGATCATAAGGAGCAACCGCGGAATACAGGCGGCGGACTTCACGGCGGGCGAACATGTCCTGGTACGCCCCGCGGACGTCACGGCGCTTCGTCAGTAGCAACAAGCCACTCGTCATCCGGTCCAAGCGGTGGGCCGGTGTGAGCTCCTCGTTGCCGGCCTCGCGGCGAAGGCGGACGGTGAGGGTCTCGGTGATGTGGGCGGCTCGTGGCATCGTCGCTAAGAAGGGTGGTTTGTTGACGATGAGGACGTTGTCGTCCTCGAACACGACGGTGGGAATGAAGGGGACGGGGGTTTCGGGGGCGGGGCGTCGATAAAAGAAGACGTCCGTGCCTGGCTGCAAAATATCGTTGGGAGAGAGCGGGGTGCCGTCGCGCAGGACGACTTCGCCGACGGCGAAGCGCTGGAGGACGGCTGCGGCGTCGTCATCGGGGTGGCGGTGGCGCTGCCCCATGATGACTTCGGTGAGGAAGTCGCCGGCGGTAATGGGGGCGTCGGGGACGCGGACTCGTGACGCGCCGAGGCCATCGCGCGGAGGCAGTGGCGGGGGCGACTTCCTTCGTTTTCTACTCATGTCCTTTGCTAGATTAGTCGCTATGGATCTTGGAGCGATGTTGCAACCAGTACTGGCGTTCTTCAATGAAGGTATCGGGAAGGTGATCGCGGACGTGTTGCGAGCACTCTATGAGACGTTCTTCCCTGCGAACTCTGAGGGCGCGAAGCCCGTGGAAATTCCCAAATAAGGGCCACGATATCGATGTGGGTTTTGTCTACAATGGGGGTAGAAACTGCCTACCTTCTTGAGAAAGGGCGAAACACATGTCGAATGAAGAAATGGTCGTTGTAGCTGTGGACGGAAGCCCGGCTTCCCACAACGCGGTCCGCTGGGCGGCGAACACTGCTGCGAAGCGCGGCATCGCGCTGCAGCTGGCTGCAAGCTACACCATGCCGCAGTTCCTGTACGCGGAGGGGATGGTTCCGCCGAAGGAGCTGTTCGACGATCTGCAGAAGGAAACCATCCAGAAGGTCGAGGAGGCGCGTGACATCGCGCTTGAGGTCGCCCCAGATATCAAGATTGGGCACGCAATCGCGGAGGGATCCCCGATTGACATGCTGCTTGAGATGTCGCGTACCGCGACCATGATCGTGATGGGGTCGCGTGGCCTTGGCGGGCTTTCCGGGATGGTCCTCGGCTCTGTGTCTGGTGCGGTTGTCTCCCACGCAAGCTGCCCGGTTGTGGTGGTCCGCGAGGACAACAACGTGACGGAAGAGAATAAGTACGGCCCTGTCGTAGTCGGCGTTGATGGCTCTGAGGTTTCCCGCCACGCAACGGAGGTCGCCTTTGAGGAGGCGCACGCTCGCGGTGCGGAGTTGATTGCGGTGCACACCTGGATCGATACGCAGGTGCAAGGGCCGGGCGCTGGGTTCTCTGTCACGGACGAGCACTGGAAGGCTGTGCAGGAGGAGAAGGACGAGATCCTCAATGGCTACCTGGAG
Source organism: Corynebacterium sp. CCUG 61414 (assembly GCF_024453945.1). NCBI lineage: Bacteria > Bacillati > Actinomycetota > Actinomycetes > Mycobacteriales > Corynebacteriaceae > Corynebacterium > Corynebacterium sp. CCUG 61414. The sequence continues at coordinate 168,161 of NZ_JAGPYU010000004.1, read as the reverse complement.
GACTCCGCCGCGAAGTACCCAGATGTGCAGATCCGCAAGGTGATTACGCGTGACCGTCCAGTCCGCGCACTGACCGAAGCCGCTGAGGGTGCACAGCTCCTGGTCACCGGTTCCCACGGTCGTGGCGGGTTCAAGGGCATGCTGCTCGGCTCGACGTCGCGTGCGCTGCTGCAGTCCGCGCCGTGCCCGATGATGGTTGTTCGTCCGAACGACTAATCTCGCGGCACGCAACCAAGTCCCAGCGGTGCCGTTCCCGGATCGTTACCTGTTGGTGTCCGAATCGTAGTGGCATTATGCCCGAATAGGAGGCACCATGGTCAGTAGACATTAAACGATCGTTATAGAAGGGAACGTAGACATGCTGGGACTTGGCTTTTTCGGCTGGATTATTATTGGTGGACTTGCAGGCTGGATTGCCTCGAAGATTAAGGGCAAGGACGCCGACATGGGCATCGGCCTGAATATTATTGTCGGCATTATCGGTGGTCTGATTGGCGGCTGGTTGCTGGCGAAGTTCGGAGTGGACGTCGACAATGGCGGACTCTGGTTTAGCTTCTTCACCTGCATCCTTGGTGCGGTGATCCTGCTGACCATTGTCAACTTTGTGAAAGGCAAACAACGCCAATAGCCAGTAGCGCGAAAAGCGCGTGATGTATGTACCGGCCGGAGGGGCACACCCCCGGCCGGTATTTTTCTTTTCAGAAACTACGGTACGCGGTATGGTGAACGTACTGGTTTGTCTACTAGAGATTTTGGAGGAGCAGTCGCGTGAGCAGCGGTACAACCAGCAAGGCAAAGAGTGCTTCCAGGAGGCGGAATCGTCCCAGCCCCCGGCAGCGGCTGCTGGACGCCGCCACGAAACTCTTCCAAGAAGAAGGCATCCGCGTCATCGGTATTGACCGTATTTTGAGGGAGGCGGACGTCGCGAAGGCGTCGTTGTACTCTCTGCTTGGGTCGAAAGACAACCTGGTCATCGCGTACATTGAGCGGCTGGACGAGGAGTACCGGCAGCGTTGGGCGGAGCGCACCGAGCATGTCTACGACGCGGACGGCAAGGTGCTGGCGTTCTTCGACATGGCGATTGAGGAGGAGCCGGACCGGGAATTCCGTGGCTCGCCGTTCCTGAACGCGGCGAACGAGTATCCGCGCCCGGACACGGAGTCGGAGGAGCGCATCGTTGCGGCGTGTAAGAAGCACCGCCAGTGGATGTACGACACGATTACGCACCTGCTCAGCGTGAAGAACGGCTACAACTCGGCCTCGCAGACAAATGAGCTTTTGATCTTCCTCGACGGCGGACTGGCGGGAGCCCGCTTCGTGCGCGATACCGCGCCGCTGGAAACCGCTCGTTCGTTGGCGAAAGCTACGCTTGGGACTCCTCCTGCTGACTATTCGATTTAGCCTCCCGCTGCACTTTCGACCGCTCTTTTTCGATGGCCTTTTTGGCGCGCTTTTCCTCGCGCTTGGCCTCGGCAAGGGCGGATTTTTCTGCGCGGATGTCGCGGCGAACCGCTGGGATGGTCGTTGGTCGCACGAGCGCGCCAGCCTTCTTGCGGCGCCAGGTCCGCTTGCGCTCCCGCTTCTCCCGCTTCTTTTCGACGTACGCTTCGCGCGCCTCGCGTACATGGTTGCGGTGAATCTCCTCGGATGGGAAACGCTTTACAAGCAACGCCCAGAGCAGAACGGTCTGTGAGGCAGTCCAGAAGTTGTTGACTACCCAGTACAGCAGTAGCGCGATCGGTACGAGGCCGAGCAGGCCCGCCGTGGTCAGGGACAGCGCAATGAAGGGGATCATCCAGTACAGGAACCGGTAGCTGCCGCGGGTGAACGCGTTTTCCCACTCGAGGGTGGTGCGGTTGCGGATCTGGGAGAGCAGCAGGTTGATGCTGGTGAAGCAGATGGCGGCGATGAGCATCGGGATGGCCAGGCCGCGAACGGCGTCGACCGTGGTGCCGAGGGAGGCAAACTGCTCGGGTGTCATGGAGACGTAGGCGGGGAGGGGGACGTCGAAAAGCGTGGTGTTGCGGAAGCTTTCGATCTCGTCTGGGGTGAGCAGGCCGATCCGGTGGGCGTCGCCGACGTCGGGGACGGCGAGCCAGTACAGCAGGCGGTACAGGCCGAAGAAAAACGGCAGCTGGATCATGGCGGGAACGCAGCCGGCGAGCGGGTTGTAGCCGTGCTCGCTGCGGAGTTTCTTGATGGCTTCGCGCTCCGCCTCGATGTCCTCGAGTGCGGTGGAGCTGCCGTAGCGGTCCGCGATGGCTTTCATGTGCGGGCGCATCATGTAGCTGGTGCGGCCTACCTTGTACGTCTTCCAGGAAAACGGTGCGATGGCGCCGCGCACTGTGATGACCAGCAGGATGATGGATGCGATCCAGGCGCCAGAGACGGGGGCGCCGAGGACGTCGGCGAGGAGCCAGTGCCAGAACTGCAGCACGGCGGATACGGGATAGACGAGGATTTCCATCATTCGCTAATGTTAGGCCATGGTTTACCAACAACCCAGACGCAAGGTGCGCGCCTCCCAGGTGTTCGGCGAGGTGCTGCTGACCATCGGGGCGTTGTTGTTGCTGTTCGCGTTTTACGAGTCCTATTGGACGAATATCGCGTCCGGCAAGATGCAGAACGAAGCGCAGGACACGTTGTCGGAGCAGTGGAAGAACCCGCGCCAGCTGCGCGCGCCACAGCTTGGCGACGCATTCGCGCGCATGTACATCCCTGCGTTCGGGTCGGACTACCAGTTCGCCATCATCGAGGGCACCGACGAGAACGAGTTGTTGGTGGGTCCGGGCCGCTACCCGGACACGCAGATGCCGGGCGAGCCGGGCAACTTCGCGGTGGCGGGCCACCGCGTGGGCAAGGGAGCGCCGTTCAACGACCTTGGGGCGCTGAACAGTTGTGACGCCATCGTGGTGGAGACACAGGATTCCTGGGTGACGTACCGCGTGCTGCCGATGGGCCTGGACCCGCAGGAGCGCCGGGACGTGGCGGCGGGCTGCGTGCCAGCCGAGATCAACGAGCCGATCGCGACGGGCGAGTACCGCAACGTGGTGGGCAGGCACATTACGCTGCCGGGAGACGTGAACGTGATCAACCCGATCCCGGAGCAGCCCTCCATTGAGGTGCGCCCGGACATGCTGGGCATGATCACGCTGACCACGTGCCACCCGCAGTTTTCGAACGCGGAGCGCATGATCATCCACGCCGTGCAGACTGAGGTGCTGGCGAAAACACCGGGCGAGCAAACGCTGCCGCAGGCGATGTCGGAGGTGAAATAGACAATGTATGGAGCACTTTGGCGGATGCTGCCGGGGCCTACGCCGGTGAAGTGGCTGCTCGCGATCGTGATCGCGGTGGCCGTGTTCTTCCTGCTGATGGAAGTGGTGTTTCCGTGGGTGTCGGCGCAGATGCCCTACAACGACGTCGCAGTGTAACGCTCTAGAGCTGCAGGTTCTTGATGGTCTCCTCGGCGACGAGCTGCGCCTTGATGGACTCGTCCTGGTTGGTGAACACGGTCACGGCCGTGTTGCCCTTGGCCACGGAGTAGGCGGCGCCGATCCGGTTGGGCACGGCGCCGCCGCCGTGGCGCCCGCCGTTCCACCCGGCTGGCTGGTTGGCGGGCTCGGTGTAGTCGATGGGTGTTGCCCAGTCGACTACGGCCATGGCGTCCTCGGGGCTGTCCATGTGCCGCACGATGACGGTCAGCTGTGGCTCGGGCGGGTAGGACCAGAACTGGCAGGCTGGGGGGTCGAAGCGGGCGTCGATACCTACGCCGGTGACGCGCTGGCCGTTGGCGTCGGCGACCCAGTCGGTGTCGAGGTATGGGCAGGGCTGCCACGCGTTGCGGTCGGTGGCGGGCAGGGCGTCGAGAGGCAGGGCGGCTTGTTGCTTCTCGACGCCCCCTTCGCCCGCGGGCGCCGGATCCGGGTCGGGGGCGGCGCACCCGGCGAGGACGCCAAATGCCATGACTGCTGCGAGGGTGGGTAGTGTCAAACGCATGGGTTCCAGATTAGCTGTGTTGTCGCCGGGCCCCGGCGAAACCACTGAGGTGCCGGTAAACCGTTCTTTGGATATCGGTATCACGGTGTTGTCGGTGTCGCTGGTGCTGGTGTCGCTGGCGGCGCTGGCGCGGATGTCGCTGGATGAGGCGCTGCTGCACATCACTCTGGTGACGACGTTTTCCTTCCTCCTGTTCTACGGGATGACCGAGATGCACTACTGGGCTACCCCGGGCCGCGTGCTGTGGCTCGTGGGGCTGACCGGCGTGTGGATGCTGGACACGACCATCTCCGTGGTTGCGATGTACTGGGTGTTCATCCTGTTCTTCGTGTACATGCGGGCGTTCAACGACTGGCGAGGTATTGCCGGGGTTGCTGCTGGGCTTGTGATCACGGTGCTGATACAGCTGCCGGATCATCTCACGCTGGGCAGCGTGTTGGGGCCGGCGCTGTCGGCGGTGGTGGTCCTGGCGATCAACTATGCCTTCACCACGATTACGAAAGTGAGCGACGAGCGCGCCGAGCTCATCAACGAGTTACTGGAGACACGCGAACAGCTAGCAACTACGGAGCGCGCAGCCGGTGTGGCGCAGGAGCGGGAACGGCTCGCGCACGAGATTCACGACACGGTGGCGCAGAACCTGTCCTCGATCCAGATGCTGCTGCACGCCGCGGAGCGCGACCTGTTGGCAACGGACCTTTCGGAGGAAGAGCTGGCGGCGCCGTTGAAGAGGATGGAGACGGCACGCAGGGCGGCGTCGAGAAACTTGGCGGAGACCCGTGCGATTATTGCGGCGCTGACGCCGGCGCCGCTGAGCACGACGTCGCTGGAGGAGGCACTGCGGCGCATCGCGGCGGACTTCGGTACGACGGGCGACATGGACATCGAGGTGGAGGTCGACGGTGAACCGCAGCAGCTGCCGATGCGGATCGAGGCCGGCCTGCTGCGTATTACGCAGGGCGCGGTGTCGAACGCGGTGAAGCACTCCGAGGCGAGCCGCATGCGCATCACGCTGACGTTTGGGGATGACGAGGTCCGCCTTGATGTGGTGGACAACGGCAAGGGCTTCGACGTAGCGAGCCAGGCCAAAAAGCCCTCAGGGTTAGGCCATTTGGGTCTCGATGCGATGCGTTCTCGGGCCGAGGAATTGGGCGGTGAGCTGGCAATTGAGTCCCAGCCCGGCGGGCCGACAGCACTTTCTGTGGCGGTACCGAGTAGTATCAAACAAAAGACTGACCAGGTGGAGAGGAAAACTTCATGATTCGTGTGTTGCTGGCTGATGACCATGAGATCGTCCGGCTGGGGCTTCGGGCCGTGCTCGAGGAGGCCGAAGACATTATGGTCGTCGGCGAAGTTGCCACAGCTGAGGGCGCGATCGCGATGGCGCAGGCCGGTGGCATCGACGTGATTTTGATGGACCTCCGCTTCGGCGCGGGCGTCGAGGGCACCCGCGTGACCACGGGCGCGCAGGCAACGGCGCAGATTATCGCCTCGATGACGAACCCGCCGAAGGTGCTCATGGTGACCAACTACGACACCGACGCCGACATCCTTGGCGCGATCGAGGCCGGAGCCGTCGGCTATCTGCTGAAGGACGCCCCGCCGGAGGAGCTCGTCGCCGCGGTGCGCTCCACCGCGCGTGGCGACGCCACAATGTCCCCGGTGGTGCGCGAGCGCCTCGAGACGCGCGACCGCACTCCGCGCTCCTCGCTCACGCCGCGTGAGCTGGAGGTGCTGCAGTTGGTGGCGGCGGGGTCGTCGAATAGGGAGATTGGCACGGAGCTCATGCTTTCTGAGGCGACCGTGAAGTCCCACCTCGTGCACATTTACGACAAGTTGGGTGTGCGTTCCCGTACTTCCGCCGTGGCGTCGGCGCGCGAGCAGGGCGTGCTCTAGTAGTAGGGGTGGGCTTCGTGGAACGCTTCCACGATGCCGAGGGGGATCTTGCCGCGGTTGGCAATGGGCAGGCCTTCGGTCTGCGCCCAACGGCGGATCTCGGCGGGGTCAAGGGCCCGATCGGTCGCGTCGCACGCCTCCCTAGCTGCTTCGACGTACGGCTTGAGCTGCGCCAGGAAGCGCTCCGCGTTCTCCGGCTTGAGGTCCAGCACGTAATTCTTCCCCTGTAACCCGAAGCGGATCACGCGAACATCCGCCTCGTGCAGGGGCGTGTGGTCCAGGGCATCGAAAAACTGGGTGATATTTTGCCGGGCCATGAAGGCTGTCCTTTCTCCGGTACTCCCAAGAACGATACTTGGGAGTAGTGTTCGCGTTTGGAGGAAGTCTAGCAAATACTTTGGCCAATAATATTAATTAAGTTTCTTCTGCACTTCCGCGGACAGTTTCTGCAGGTCTTCATCAATAGAGTTGTGTGCCAGGCGCTGCTGTACCGGGTTCATGTGCTCGGCGTTTTCCACCGCGGTCTGCAGCTCCGCGAGGCGGACCTTCGCGTCGGTGGCGAAGCCCTTCGGCAGCTCGGCGGTCTTGACCTGGCCCTCGAGGGCGTCGACGCGCGACTTCAGCTGCCCGCCGCGCTCAGAAAAGCGCGAGACCTCCTGGGAGGACAGGCCGACGCTCTGCGCGCGCTGTTGTACCTGCTTCTGCTGGTAGGACGTCCAGCCCTTGTAGAACAGCGGCAACAGCACCGGCAGGAGCAGACGGGTCGCGCCGAGCCACTGCTTGGCTTTCTTCTTCGTAATGCCGGATTCCTCAATGCGCTGCAGATGTGCCTTCGCTAGCCGCTCCTCGTGCTTGCGCTTCTGCTTCAGGCCCTGCTTCTCTGCCTTCAGCAGGCGCTTCTCGGCCTTGTCCAGCAGCTTTGCGGTGCGGAAGTCCTGCTTCGCCTCCTCCTTGGCAAGCTTGCGGGCGTGCGCCTGCGCGGCCTTAATCTCAGCCTTGGCCTTCGTGCGTGCTTTCCGGATGGATTTGAACAGTCCCATGCGAGTTAACTCCTTTACGCTTCAGCGTTCGTTTGGACACCAACCTTACCTGTTTCTCCACTGCGCCTAGTAGAATATTGCCCATTGTGAGTACGTCGAAGCGGCAGGATGGCACACGCATGCGGCCGTCGGATCTTGTGGGGTGCCGCTTCCGGTTCCGCCGGAGGTGCCAGTTCCCGGACTACCCGTCGCGCGAGGAGGCTGAGGCGCACATGCCGCAGCGCATCGCGGTGCAGGAGGCGGTACTCGCCCAGCTGCCTACCAAGCCAGCGCTTGGCGACGGCCGGCGCCGCCTCTTCACCCGCGCCGACGCCGCGGACGCCACCACCGAGGGCGTCTTCGACTTGATGCGCCGCGGCACCCACCTGATCACGCGGGCGACGCTCCATGGGGACATCGCCGGGGTGGCGGTCGAGGTGGACGTCGACATCCTGGTGCGCACCGCCGACGGGTACGTGCCAGTGATCATCTCGAACCACAGAGTCGCGCGCACGCACCCGACCTCGACGCTGCAGGCCGTGCCGGTTGGGCGCCTTGGGCTGGGGGCGCCACTGCGGGTAGCGGGCAAGTACCGCCACCACACCGTCGACGGCTACCGGCTGGCCATGGCGCACCTCCTGCTTGGGGAGCGCTCCGCGGGCCGCGGCGGCGTCATTGGGCAGGATAGGTCGCTGGCGTACGGAGTGGACGTCGAAAAGTATGTCGCGCCGCTGCTGCTCGCGCTCGCCGAGCCCACGCCCGAGCACCCAACCCGCTACAAACAGTGCGCCACCTGCAGGTTCTGGCCGCTGTGCCTGCCTGAGCTCGAGGCGCGCGACGACATCTCGCTGGTGCTGCCCGGCGGCAAGGGCGACCGCTTCCGCGCCCAGGGCATCACGACGGTCCAACAGCTTATCGACGCCCAGCTCGGCGAACCTTCCCGCATCGCCGAAGCCTGGCGCGCCGGGATCCCCCTGCTCAGGAGACCGGGGCCGATCGGTATTCGCCGCGCGGACGTCGAGATCGACATCGACATGGAGTCCTACATGGACCAAGGCGCCTACCTGTGGGGCACCTTCGACGGCGAGCGCTACCGGCCGTTCGTGACGTGGGAGGAAGTCGGCGGCGACGCGGAGGAAGCCAACTTCGGTGCGTTCTGGCGCTGGCTCCTCGACCAGCGCGCCCAAGCCCACGCGGAAGGCAAGACCTTCGCCGCCTACTGCTACGCCGCCGCCGGCGAAAACCACTGGCTGCGCATGTCCGCGCAGCGCTTCGCCAGCATCGACGCCAAGGAAGTCCAGGAGTTCATCGCCTCCGACGAGTGGGTCGACGTGTTCGCGGCGGTGCGCAAGCACCTCGTCGGTACCGACGGGCTGGGGCTGAAGGTGCTCGGGCCCATCGTCGGCTTCCACTGGGAGGACGACGACATGGACGGCGAAGCCTCCATCGACCGCCGCTTCGCCGCCGTCCGCGGCGACGAGGACGCAAAACAGACCCTACTGCAGTACAACGAAGACGACTGCCGGGCCACCCGTGCCGTCCGCGAATTCCTTGCCGCCGACGCCCCCGGCATCCCTTTGCTCTAGCTTTGGGGGTTTAGCGCCTGGTGTTTTAACGCCTGGTGTTGCGGGCCACTGCCGCGGTAATCAGCACCAGCACCACAACGAGGCAGGCCAGCACCATCGTGAACCCGGCCCAAGGCAGCAGCTCGTACACCCAGCCCGACGCCGCCCCCACCATAGAGGACCCCATGTAGTACCAGAACACGTACATGCTGGACGCCTCCGCGCGGTCGCGCTCCGCGATGATGCCCACCCACGCAGAGGCCGTCGAGTGCATCGCGAAGAAGCTCGCCGTAAACACCAGTAGACCGGCCAGCAGCGCCACCAGGTTCGGTATCGCTGCCAGTATCAGGCCCACCACCATGAGCGACGCGCCCCCAATCACCACGTGCCCGCGACCGTACTTGCTCACCAGCGCACCCGCACGCGACGCCGACCACGTCCCCGACAGGTACAGCAAAAACGCCAGCCCCACCAGCGACGGCGGCAGGCCAAAGTAGTCAATCGCGCGGAACCCCAGGTAGTTGTACAGGGAGACGAACACGCCCATCCCGATGAACGCCGTCGCACATAGCGCCAGAATCCGCGGGTTCCTCGCGTGCCGAACCATCGCGCGGAACTCATTACCCGGCCGCAGCTTCGCCTTCGGCGTGAAGTTCCGCTGCGCAGGAAGCAGGATCGCCGTTGCAATCGCCAGTGCAAGCGCCGTCACGCTACTGGCCGCGAGCGCCCACCGCCACGACGTGACCGCCAGCAACCCCGTCGGGATCAACCTACCCGTCAGCCCGCCGATTGTGTTGCCGGCGATGTACAAGCCCATCGCGCCGGGCAGGTCCTTGGCGTCGAGCTCCTCGGAGAGCCAGGTCATCGCAACGGCCGGGGTGCCTGCAATCGCGACGCCTTGCAGGGCTCGCAGCAGCACCAGCTGTTCCATCGACTGTGCCAGCGGCAACAACAGGCCAATGCCCGTTGCCACCAGCGCCGACACGATCAGCACGCGCCCGCGCCCATACTTCTCCGAAAGTATCGACGCCGGCACCACACACAGCGCCAACCCTCCCGTCGCCGCCGACACCGTCAGCGCCGTCGTGGACGGGGAAGCGTCGAACGCCTCCGCCAGGGTGGGGAGTAGCGCCTGGGTGGCGTAGAGGGCGTTAAAGATTCCGAGCCCGGCGAGCAGCATCGCAATCGTTGCGCGACGATACTCCGGGCTCCCTTTCTTCATGCTCCATATCCTGGCACTTTGTGGCGGGGACCTCAAGGAGCGTTCAGGATGCGTGCACCACATTCCTGGTTTTGGTGGACGGATTTGTAAAAGCCCAGGTCGGTTTGTGTGCGTGGTGGAATGTGGTGCGCAGGTCGTGAGACGGCCACCCGAAAACCGCTCCCGTCGACCTCTTTCGGTCGACCAACCCTGGTCAGCGCAAAATCGACAAAAACGTACCAAAATGACCGAAAACGCCGTGACCTGCATCGGTCGACCGGAGCAGGTCGACCGGAACGCAGAACCGCCGAAACAGGGAACAGGCCCGGTTAACCCCGTCCCCTACCCCCTCTTGCGTGACAGGTTAGCCTACCCTAATATTCCTAGTGGGTCCTGGTTCCTTCAACGGACTCGTCGTGAATACAGATAAAACCCGCCGTGTTTCATACCCCTGTATGAAACACGGCGGGTGGCCATGTAAAGCGCTCCTCGCGAGAGCGCCTTTAATCTAACAGAATTACATGGCGTTGTCTATACCGACTTACTTGGAAGCCGCTGCGAAGCGCTCGTTGACGTCGTCCCAGTTGACAACGTTCCACCAAGCCTTGACGTAATCGCCCTTGACGTTCTTGTACTGCAGGTAGAACGCGTGCTCCCACATGTCGAGCATCAGCAGTGGGGTGAAGTCAACGGAGATGTTGCCCTGCTGGTCGGTGAGCTGCTCAATGATGAGGCGGCCTGCGATGTGGTCGTAACCCAGGACTGCCCAGCCGGAGCCGTGCAGGCTTGTTGCAACACCGGAGAAGTGTGCCTGGAACTTCTCGAAGGAACCGAAGTCGCGGTCAATTGCCTCGGCGATTGCGCCGGTTGGTGCGCCGCCTGCGTTCGGTGCCATGTTCTTCCAGAAGATGGAGTGGTTGGTGTGGCCACCCAGGTTAAATGCCAGGTTCTTGGACAGTGCACGCAGCTTGTCTGGGTTGGCGTCGCCGTTGCGCTCTGCTTCGAGGGCCTCGAGGGCGGCGTTTGCGCCAGCGACGTAGTTCGCGTGGTGCTTGTCGTGGTGCAGCTCCATAATCTCGGCCGAGATGTGTGGCTCGAGTGCGTCGTATGCGTATGGGAGCTCTGGAAGTTCGTAAACAGCCATTGTCAGTTCCTTTCGTTTGGGGGTTGGTGACGTGCCCCATAATAGACAAGAATCACATTCCCGCAATGGCGTACGCTAACTTTTATGGGTTTCTTGTTTGCACCGGAGCCGAAGCTGGTTCCTGAAGATCGCACGTTGCCGGGTCGTGACGAGCCGGTGTTGGCGCATCCGTGTCCGCATGCTGTGCTGGGGACGCCGATTACTGGCCCGTGGCGCGAGGGCCAGCGCCGCTTGCTGGTGGGCATTGGGTGTTTTTGGGGTGCTGAGAAGATGTTTTGGCAGATGGAGGGGGTGGAGTCGACGTCGGTTGGTTATGGCGGGGGTGTGACGCCGAATCCGACGTACCGAGAGGTGTGCAGCGGGCAGACGAACCACGTTGAGCTGGTGGAGGTGGTCTACGACCCGGAGCGTGTCTCGTTGAAGGAGTTGGTGCGTGCGGCGCTTGAGGCGCACGATCCGACGCAGGGTTTCCGTCAGGGCAATGATGTGGGGACGCAGTACCGCTCGGCGTTTTTCACCGACACGGAGCACGAGGCGCAGGACATCAAGGGGTGGGTTGCGCAGTACGGTGAGCAGCTTGTCGACGTCGGCTATGCCCCGATTACGACTGAGGTGCGATGGGGCGTCGATTATTACTTGGCGGAGGATGAGCACCAGCAGTACCTGCACAAGGTGCCGAACGGGTATTGCCCGCACCACTCGACGGGCGTGGAGTGTGGAATCTAGTGTTGCCGAAGATTGTGGCGCATCGCGGCTTTTCGGCGATGTACCCGGAGTCGACGCACCTGGCGTTCGAGGCTGGCCTGAAGCTGCCGATCCACGGCGTGGAGTGCGACGTGCGGCTGACGCGCGACGGGCGCCTGGTGGTGTTCCATGACGGACTGGTGGACCGCACGACGGACGGGATGGGACGCGTATCCACGATGGACTTCTGCGACCTGCGCGAGCTGAACTGCGGCACCGATGAGTGCCCGCAGCAGGTGATGCTGCTCGAAGAGCTGCTCGAGCTGCTGCAGGACTACCCGGACAAGCACCTCTATATTGAGACGAAGCACCCGACGCGCTACGGCCCCGAGGTGGACGAGGCGACGTTTCGGGCGCTGGCGTACGCGGGCATGCTGGATTCGGAACAGGTCGCGATCATTTCTTTCTCGCATAAGGCGGTGCGGTATTTCACGCGGATGACGCCGAACCTGCTCACGTATTACCTGTTCAGGGTGCGTGAGGCGAAGTGGAACCCGAAGAGTGTGATGCTGTCGAGCCCGTATGGGATTGGGCCGGGGCTGGCGCATGTGCAGCGGCGCCCGGAGCTGATCGGCAAACATGGGTGTCCGACGTACGTGTGGACGGTCAACGACCCGAAGGATATGCGGTGGTGTGCCGAAAACGGCATCGCTGCGATTGCGACGGACCACCCGCAGCTGGCGCTGCAGACGTACGCAGGGCTGCTGTAGCGCCTGTACGATGTGTGTCTATGGCTAAAAAGAACCGTAGAAAGCAAGAGAATCTCCCAGAGGGAATGAGCCGCCGCCAGGCGAAACTCGCTGCCCGCGCCGCTGAGCGCGAGGCGCTGCAGAAGGACCCACGCCCGTACGAGGGCCTGGCCGCTGAGGCCGAGTTGGTGGCGCTGCAGGAGTTCGTGCCGTCCGCAACCGCGCAGGTGACCGTGAAGGACACCCCGGTGCAGCTGGTGACGGTGCTGCCAGGCGCCGTTGCGGCGATGGTGCGCGAGGGCGGCGAGCGCCTGGTCGCGCTGCAGGTTGCTGCGCACTCCCAGAACCCGGGCCGCGACCTCGCGTACGCCCTGAACTGGGTGCTGAGTGCCAAGGAGGGCGAGCAGCTCCAGTCCACCGCGGCCGACGGCCAGCAGCCGGCCCTGAAGGACATCTTCCCGGCTGACGACGCCTTGGACGTCACCTCCTACGACGACTTCTCCTGGTGGTTCCCGGAGGACGCGCAGATCCCGCCGCAGATCCAGCAGGCGATGGCGGCCGCGAACGACGCCGTCATCCCGTCCGTCGAGGTCAAGTCGGACGCGCCGGGTGCAGTGTGGTGGGTCAACCCGGGCGGCGGCAAGGCGCACATCCGCTGGGTGCGCACCGAGGATAACGAGAACCAGATGCTCTCGGCGCTGGCGCGCATCGCGGCGCGCGGTGAGCTCAACCTGGGTGAAGGCACGAAGTTCGCTGGCGCGTTCCGCACCCATGGTGTTGTGGTCCCGGTGTGGGACCTGGACCCGGCGGTGGAGCCTGCGTCCTACGCGGATGCGTTGGTGGCGCTGAACAAGGCCATCGAGGCCGAGTACGCGAACGAGGCCCAGCTCAGCGCCGACGAGCGCAAGCAGCTGGACAACATCAAGTCCCGCCAGGTCACCATCTAAACAGAGGGCGACCGGGCTACACGGGGGCTATTCGGGGGCCTACCTGAGTGACGAGAAGAGCTGCTCGGCAGCGACCTCGTCCCACAGGATCACGTTGCCGACGTCCGCGTCCATAAACCCGCCCACCGGGATGGTTTCCGTGTTCAGACCCATGCTGAACGCCAGCCCGATGCGGGCCAGGTTCCATACGTGGTCCTTGCTGCCCACGGTGAACATGGCCGGGGCAGTCCACAGCAGTGGCAGCGCCCGGAAGGGGTTGAGCAGCACGCCGGGAGAGAGGATGCGGCTGGTCAGGGCGCCGAGGAACTCGCGCTGGCGCCCGACGCGGTCCAGGTCGCCCTGGGCGGTGGCGCGGGTGCGCACGTACCCAAGGCCGGTCGCGCCGTCCATCGTTTGGCAGCCGGGCTCGACGAACAGGTTGGCCAGCGGGTCCTGGATGGGCTCCGCCACGCAGATTTCTACGCCGCCGACGGCGTCGACGATGTTTGCCAACCCACCCATGCCGATTTCCGCGTAGCGGTCCACCCGCAGGCCGGATGCCTGCTCAACGGTCTGGATGAGCAGCTGCGGGCCGCCGTAGGCGAACGCCGCGTTGATCTTTTCCTGCCCGTAGCCGGGCACGGCCACATAGGAGTCGCGCGGGATGGACACCAGCGTCGCCTTCCCGAACAGCGGCAGGTGCAGCAGCATGATCGTGTCGGTGCGGGTGGTGCCCAGGTCGCCGCCGGTGCCGAGGCGCGCCGCGTCCTCCTCGCTCAGGCCCGTGCGCGAGTCGGACCCGACGAGCAGCCAGTTCGTGCCCGAGGTGTTCGCGATGCGCTCGGCGGGCAGGGCGTCGACGCGGGAGAGTCGGGCGTCGACAAGGAAGGTGAGGGCGAGCAGCACCACGAGGAGGGCGGCGAGCAGACGGCCGCAGCCACCTTTTCGACGCCCCCTCCGCCGCTGCGTGCGCTGCCGTGGGGGTCGCTGTGGCCGCTGCGTGACCTGCATCGGGACGTGCTCGCGCTCCGGGCGCTGCTGCGGCGGCCTGTGCTGCGCTGGACGTTGCTGCGCCGGGTACTGGCGCGGCCGGTATTCGCGCGGTTCGTAGTCGCGCGGGTTGTACTGTCGTGTTTCCTGCGGCTCGCGCCGCTCCGGCCGGATGGCTGGCCGTTCCTGCCAGGCAGGGGGCCGTTGCTGCTCCCGCTGCGGGCGACGCTTCCGGATGGGGCGTCCGTAGCGGTCCACGAGCGGTTGGCCGTCCCTGCCAAGCACGAAGTCCTCGAGGTTATCCCGGGGATCGTTGGAATGCGGCGTACTCATGGCAACAGTGTAGACGGCAGGAGTGGGTAGGCGAGAAAAGCGACGGCGTCGATAAGGAAGTGTGCGAGGATGAGTGGCCAGACTTTGCCGGTGCGGTGGTAGTAGTAGGCGAAGACGGCGCCCATCGCGAGGTTGCCGAAGCCCGCGGAAACCCCCTGGTAGAGGTGGTAGGAGCCGCGCAGGATCGCGGAGGCGGCGATCGTGGCGGGTACCGACCAGCGCATCTGCCGCAGCCGGGTGCAGAGGTACATCACCACCACGACTTCTTCGGCGAACCCGTTGGCGAACGCCCACAAGAGGGAAGTGGGGATCTGGACAGCCTCGGTGGTGGGGATGACTACCTTGGACCAGCCGAAGCGCACCGCCCCGATGTAGAGCGCCAGCCCCGGGATGCCGATAAGTGCCGCGAACCCGGCGCCGCGCAGCCAGTCGCGCCACTTCGGCGCAACCCACGCGGTGCCCAGCAGGTACCACGCCAGGCCACCCCACCCGATAAGCGAAAGGGCTGAGACCGCCTGGAGCGCCACGTCGAGCCAGCCGATGGAGCTCGCCTGGGAGTAGAGCGTCGTCGATTGCTCGTTGAGGGGCGCCTGCAACAGCGAGTCGACTAGACGCAGCGCGGCGCGCAGCCCGCTGGCGCCGAAGGTGACGGCCAGCACAAGGAGGACTTCGACGCGGTACCGAGTGTGCATGCAGGCTACAGTAGCCCCATGACAACGATTGCGTACCTCGGCCCGGCGGGAACGTTCACGGAGCAGGCCGTCTGGAACTTTGACCTGCCCGACCCGCAGCTTGTGCCTGTGGATTCCCCGGCGGAGGCGCTCAACGAGGTGCGCGCCGGGCGCGCGGACTACGCGGTGGTTGCGGTGGAGAACTCGGTTGACGGCGCGGTCACCGCGACGACGGACGCACTGACCGAGGCGCCCGGGGTGCAGATTTACGGTGAGACCGAGCTGGAGATCGCCTTCGCAATCATGACGCGCCCCGG
Source organism: Corynebacterium sp. CCUG 61414 (assembly GCF_024453945.1). NCBI lineage: Bacteria > Bacillati > Actinomycetota > Actinomycetes > Mycobacteriales > Corynebacteriaceae > Corynebacterium > Corynebacterium sp. CCUG 61414. The sequence continues at coordinate 152,667 of NZ_JAGPYU010000004.1, read as the reverse complement.
TGCTTCACTTGTCGACGCCACCCGCTTCGCCACCCACCCCGTGGCCTACCAGCAGGTCAAGCGCTGGATGGCCGACCACGCCCCGAACGCGACCTTCCACCCGACGACATCGAACGGCGCCGCGGCGCAGCTCGTCGCTGAGGGGGAGGCGGACGTGGCCGCGGCCCCGGAGCGCGCGGCGGAGCTGCTCGGGCTCGAGGTGCACGCGCGCGGCGTGGCCGACTTGTCCACGGCGCGGACGCGCTTTGTGCTGGTTGGTCCGTCCGGGAAACCAACGCCGCGTACAGGCAACGATAGGACGTCGATCGTGTTCCAGACCCCGAACGAGCCTGGCACCCTGGTGGCGGCGCTGCAGGAGTTCGCGTTCCGCGGCGTGCACCTTTCCCGTATTGAGTCACGCCCAACACGCAAGGAGCCGAACACGTACTCCTTCCACGTGGACATCGTGGGGCATATCGACGACACCGCCGTGGCGGAGGCGCTGCGGGCTGTGTACCTGCGGTCCTCGCAGATTACGTATCTGGGGTCGTGGCCGTGCGCGCAGCAGGCCACGTGGCCCAGCGGCAACCCGCGCCTGGCGGAGGCCCAGGCATGGGTGGACGGGCTGCGCTAAGCAGGGATAGCTTCGGCTAACCCCAGCCGAGTTCGTGCAGCTCGTGCTCCTCGAGCCCGAAGTAGTGGCCGACCTCGTGGAGGACGGTCACCTTTACTTCGTGGCGCAGTTCTTCTTCGTCGCTGCACATCGCCTCGAGTGCGTCCTTGTACACGAATACCGCGTCCGGCAGGAACCCGCTGTGGTTTGAGTGCTGCTCAGTAAGGGGGATGCCCTCAAACAGTCCGAGTAGCATGGGTTCGTCCGGGTTGAAGTCGCGGGCCAGCACCACCATGTTCGTCATGTGGCGGGCGAACTCCTCGGGGATGGTGTCCAGGGCGTCGTTGATCATCTCCTCGAAGGCGTCCTGGCTGACCGGCTCCATCATGGTCGGGGCTGCTCCTCCCGAAGCGGGCGGCGCTCGGGACGCTCCGGTGGCGGGTTGCCGTCGATCTTGAGCACTTCGCGCCCGGCGGTCGCGGACCCGGTCAGGGTAGCGAACTGCCCCTCCGGATTCGAAAAGACCAGCGCGCAGTTCACGCTGTGCGAGCCACCTTCCCATGCGGACGGCTTCTGCGTGGTCCAGAACGGCTGCAGCGCGATCTGGTAGAGGTTTTCCTCCGCGCCCATGTACTTCTGGGCGGCGTCGGTGCATACGTCGCGAAGGTGGTTGTCCTGCTCCTCGATGCTCGGGGTGTGGTCGGGGAAAACCGGTGCGAGGTCCACCGTGCTGGTGATCTCCATCTGGTGTGGCTCGTTGCAATCCACGCTGCTCAGGCTGGAGGTGCCGTCGATGGCTACGCACTCCCCGGGATTAAAGGTGCGCGCCTGGTCCTGCTCGGACACGCGGCCCGTGGTCAGGATTGGGGTGCCGTCGCGGTCGGTTTCCTGCAGGCCGCACAGCATGGTGCGGTCACCCTCTTCCCACGCGGCCGCGGGTGGCAGGATCGGCGCGATGGAGTAGCGCCCGTTCGGGTCGAAGGCGCCGTTGAGGTAGCGCAGGGTTGCGCCTCCGCACAGCTCCTCGCGCAGCTGTGCCTGGCGGGTCTGGTTCGGCATCGGCGCAGACGGCCCGAACTCGGAGGTGGGATAGGTGGCCAGGTCCTCGCGCGCGGAGATTTCAAAGCGGTGCTCGAGTGCGCAGTCGGTTTGCTCGAAGGCGGTGATGTGGCCCTCGGCATCGGCTTCCCAGGTCAGGCAGGCGCCTTGGTCCGCCGTGGTGAACGGCGCTGGCTTGTTCTTGCTCTGTCGCTTCGGAGTGGACGTCGATACCCCAGATGCATCAGTGCCGCCTTGCGGCGCGGGTGAGGCGTTGTAGGTGTAGGAGCCGAAGCCGACCGCACCCGCGAGCAGCGCGACGAGAAAGCCGCGCAGCGCTGTTGTCCTGCTAGCCATGTGCATTTCCTATCCCTCGAGGTTGCGCAGTACCTGTGTGTGCAGACTATAACGATCCGTCCGGTACACACTGGCACAGTATTCCACACGTGTGCCATGGCTTTGCGCATAGCGCACGATTCGCAGCAGCGCGCGGTTCGCCGGCACCTCGAGTAACGGGGCGACGGTCGCGCCGGCATTCACGGCGGTCACGGTCTGCTCAGCTTTGGTGATGCCGAGGTTGTAACGCTTATCGAGTACCTCGTACACCGACGCCTGCAGGTCGTGTTCCAGCAGGTCGGGGACCAGCTCGCCGTTGTACCAGCCGTCGTCGACGGCGTAGGGTTGGGCGTCGCCAAGCCGGAGGCGACGCAGGTGGATGTGCTCTGTGTGCGGCGGGGTGCCGAAGTACTCAGCGACTTCTTGAGGCGCTGGCGCGCGCTCCGCCAGCAAAATACTTGACGACGCCACTACGCCCTGCGCCTGCATCTCCTCAGAAAAACTTGCCAGCTGCAGCTTGCTCACCAGCGGGCTCGGCGCCACGAACGTGCCCTTGCCCCGGACTCGGCGGAGTTTCCCCTGGGCGACGAGATCCCCGATCGCGCGACGCACCGTGATGCGGGAGACGTTATAGGTTTCTTCGAGGGCGCGTTCGCCGGGCAGCGGGTCTCCTGGAGACAGCTCATTGCGGCAGTACTCTTCGAGGATGATGCGCAGCTGCGCGTGTTTCGGGAGGGGGCCTTCCTGGATTTCGGTGGGGGGCTGCTCGGGCGTGGACATACCCCCACCATAGCGCACTGGTTATTACCAGAGCGGGGCGGCGGCGCAGGTGGCGTATGGAGGGGCGGAACCGGGTAGAGTTGTGTGCGTGATTGATCTGAAATTTCTGCGCGAGAATGCAAACGACGTCCGAGAGTCCCAAACCGCCCGTGGCGAGGATCCCTCCCTCGTCGATCAGCTGCTAGCGGCCGACGAGCAGCGCCGCGAGGCTATCCAGGCAGCAGATGAGCTGCGTGCGGAGCAGAAGGCCTTCGGCAAGAAGATTGGCCAGGCTTCCCCGGAGGAGCGCCCGGCGCTGCTCGAGGGCTCGAACGAACTCAAGGCTAAGGTGAAGGCCGCCGAGGCCAAGCAGGCTGAGGCAGAGCAGGCCGTGCAGGACTTGCAGTACAAGATCCCGAACCCGATCCAGGGCGCACCGGCTGGCGGCGAGGAGGACTTCGTGGTCCTCGAGCACGTCGGCGAGGTCCCGACCTTCGACTTTGAGGTGAAGGACCACCTCGAGCTGGGTGAGAACCTCGGGATTATTGACATGAAGCGTGGCACCAAGGTTGGCGGCGCGCGCTTCTACTACCTGGTCGGCGACGGCGCCTGGATGCAGCTGGGCATGATGATGCTCGCCGCGCAGAAAGCCCGCGAGGCCGGCTTCAAGGTCATGATCCCGCCGGTCCTGGTCCGCCCGGACGTCATGCAGGGTACTGGTTTCCTTGACGAGCATGACGAGGAGATCTACTACCTCGAGCGCGACGACCTTTACCTGGTTGGCACCTCTGAGGTGGCGCTGGCCGGCTACCACACCGACGAAATTATTGACCTCTCGGACGGCCCGCTGCTCTATGCCGGCTGGTCCAGCTGCTTCCGCCGCGAGGCCGGCTCCTATGGCAAGGACACCCGCGGTATCCTGCGCGTCCACCAGTTCGACAAGCTGGAGATGTTCGCGTACTGCAAGCCTGAGGACGCCGAAGAGATGCACCAGAAGCTGCTCGGACTCGAGCGCGAGATGCTCGCCGCAGTCGAGGTGCCGTACCGCATTATCGACGTCGCCGCTGGTGACCTCGGCTCGTCCGCTGCACGCAAGTTCGACACCGAGGCGTGGGTGCCGTCGCAAGATACGTACCGCGAGCTGACGTCGACCTCGAACTGCACCACGTTCCAGGCGCGCCGCCTGTCCATCCGCTACCGCGACGAGAACGGCAAGACCCAGACCGCCGCCACCTTGAACGGCACGCTCGCGACGACGCGCTGGCTCGTCGCCATCCTCGAGAACAACCAGCAGGCCGACGGCTCCGTGAAGGTGCCTGAGGCGCTGCGCCCGTGGGTTGGGAAGGACGTACTGGTTCCCTAATGCGCACGATTGATGGACTGTTTGAAGTAGCAGACGGCTATACCGCCCCGCGGCCGCACAGCGGTGATATGCAGAACCGCTTCTACCAGCGGATTGTGCGCGCGGCAAAGCGCTACTTCCGGTTCGCCGGGACGAAGGCGACGGTCCACGGCCTCGAGCACGTCCCGCTGGACGGCGGGGCGATGCTGGCGATCAACCACACCGGCTACCTTGACTTCATGCTGGCGGGCATTGGCCCGTACCTGCGCGGGGAGCGCCTGGTGCGGTTCATGGCGAAGAAGGAAGTCTTCGGCATTCCGGTGCTGCGGTGGCTGCTGCGCAACATGGGGCACGTCCCTGTGGACCGCTCGGCGGGCGCCGGGGCTATCGACGCCGCCGTTGCCGCCCTGCGCGAAGGGGCGATCGTCGGCATCTTCCCGGAGGGCACGATTTCGCGCTCCTTCGAGATTGCGGACTTTAAGACGGGCGCCGTGCGCATCGCTCGCCAGGCCGGAGTGCCGCTCGTGCCCTGCGTGATCTGGGGCTCCCAGCGCCTGTGGACCAAAGACCAGCCGAAACGGCTCGGACGCTCGGGCATTCCGGTCATCATCCGCTACGGGGAACCCGTTGCTGTCGACGGCACCGTTGAAGAAGCCACGGGTAGGCTCAAGGCAGCGATGGAAGCCATGCTGGAGACCACCCGCGCCGAATACGAAACGCGCTTCGGACCCTTCGAGCCCGGCGAGCCATGGATGCCGGCCTCGCTCGGAGGGAGCGCACCGACTCTTGAAGAAGCAGCCGAAATTCGCCGAAAAGAACGCGAGGCAAAGAAAGGGAAATAACATGAACGCCCCCAGCCTGATCATCAGTGACATCGATGGCACATTCCTCAACTCCTACGGACGGGTGACACCTCGTCTGCTGGAGGTCGTCGCGCGGGCTGTGCGCGGCGGAACCAAGTTCGGGCTGGCCACCGGGCGCCCCCACCGCTGGCTGCTGCCGGTGCTCGAGCAGCTGCCGTTCGAGCCGGTCTGTGTGGCCGCCAACGGCGCCGTCATCTACGACCCAGAACACGACGAAGTGGTGAAATCCTTCGCGCTGTCCCCGGAGAGTATGCAGGAGACCGTGGAGGTCGTCGAAAAGGTGATGGGGGAAGCCGACGTGACCGTGGGCTACGGGGTGGAACGGCTGAGCCAGAGCGCGCTCGACCCGGAGGAAGAGTGCTTCCTGATCACGCCGGAGTACAACCCGGACGCCTGGGACGCCCGCTTCGGCGTCGTCCACGTCGAGGAGCTGCTGGCAGAACCTGCGGCGAAGCTGCTCGTGCGCTGCCCGGACCTGATGGCAGCAGAGATGTTCGACATGATCGCCCCCGAGATCGACCAGGACATCGCGCACGTGACCTACTCCATGGAGGAGGGGCTGCTCGAGTTCTCGCGCCCCGGCGTGACCAAGGCGGCAGGTGTTTCCTACCTGGCGGCCCAATACGGGATCGACCCGTCTCAGGTGGTGGCGTTCGGCGACATGCAAAACGATGTTGAGATGCTGGCGTGGGCCGGCATGGGCGTTGCCATGGGCAACGCGACGGACGCGGTGAAGGACGCCGCTGATATTGTGACCGCATCGAATGATGAAGACGGCGTGGCACAAGTACTGGAGCACTGGTTTTAACTCATGACGTTGCTGGCGGCTATTGATCAAGGCACAACATCAACCCGGTTCGTAGTCGCCACTACGGGCGGCAAGGTGATCGCGCAGGCGCAGTTCGAGCACCGGCAGATCCTGCCGCGCGAAGGCTGGGTCGAGCACGACCCACTCGAGATCTGGCGCAACACGCGCCGCGCCATGAGCGACGCCGTGGCCAGCGCAGATATCGACGAAGCCGCCATCGCCACTTTGGGCCTGACCAACCAGCGTGAAACCGCCGTCATCTGGGAACGCGCAACCGGCATGCCCATCTACAACGCCATCGTGTGGCAGGACACCCGCACCTCCTACGACGGCGACGCCACCGAGTTCCAGGCCACCACCGGGCTGCTGCGCAACTCGTACCCGGCCGGGCCGAAGTGGGCCTGGATCCTCGACCACGTCGACGGCGCCCGCGAGCGTGCTGCCCGTGGCGAGCTGCTCGCAGGCACCATGGATACCTGGCTGATCTGGAACCTCACCGGCGGCCAGCGCGACCCTGACAACGCACTGCACGTCACCGACGTCACGAACGCCAGCCGCACCCTCCTGATGGACCTGGAAACCCTCCAGTGGGACCCCGACCTGTGCGAAGCCATCGGCGTGCCGCCCGAAATCCTGCCGGAGATCCGCCCGTCCGTCGGCGACTTCGGCCAGGTCCGCAACCGGGGTCCGCTGGCCAACGTGCCCATTTGCGGCGTGCTCGGCGACCAGCAGTCGGCGCTCTTCGGCCAAGGCGGCCTCGAAGAGGGTGCTGCGAAGATGACCTACGGCACCGGCCTGTTCATGCTGCTCAACACCGGCACCACGCCCACCTTCAGCGAGACCGGCATGCTCAGCACCGTTGCCTACCAGTGCGCCGGGCAGCCCGCCGTCTACGCCCTGGAGGGCTCCGTCGCGGTGGGCGGATCGCTCATCCAGTGGCTTCGCGACCAGCTCGGGATCCTGCGCACCGCCGCCGAATCCGAGAAACTCGCCAGCGAGGTCCAGGACAGCGGCGGTGTCGTCATCGTGCCTGCGTTCTCCGGGCTGTTCGCGCCGCGCTGGCGCCCGGACGCCCGCGGCGTCATCACCGGTCTGACCCGCTTCGTGGACCGCCGCCACATCGCGCGCGCCGCCCTCGAAGCAACATGCCTACAGACCCGCGAGGTCGTCGAAGCGATGGGCGTCGAACTGCGCGAGCTGCGCGTCGACGGCGGCATGACCTCCAACGACCTCCTCATGCAGATGCAGGCCGACATCCTGGGCACCCGCGTCGTGCGCCCCGGCAACATCGAAACCACCGTCATGGGGGCAGCGTCGGCAGCGGGGATGGGCGCCGGGCTTCTCGACGCCCCACTCTCCCTCGGCACGCCCACAACCTGGGAAGATACGGCAAACGCGGCGACTCGCGAAGTGCTTGTCGCCGCGTGGGAAGATGCGGTACGCCGTTCCTATAACCTTGCCTAGCCGCTAGCCGTTGCTAGTGCACGCCAATGTTGATGGTGTTGGTGTGCTGGTTGTACGTGATGTCGCCGCCTTGGAAGTCGACGCGGAAGAGGCCGTCGCCAATCGGGTGCTCGGAGTTGACCGGCAGGCCGAGCGGGCCGGCGTCGAGACCTTGCTGGAGCCAGGCGTTCGCGATCTTCGTGAACATCGTGAACGCTTCGCCCTTCGCGTTGCGCACGGCGATGCCGTTCTGGAAGAAGCCGAAGTCGTTGCCGCCCACGCCGCCGACGCCACCGATGACGGCGCCGAGCGTCGGCTCGAACTGCTTCCACACCGCAGCCAGGTCGTTCTGGCCAGCGAACTTCAGCATCGGCTCGATGTACGGGGCGATCTGCTGCAGCGTCAGCCCCGGAGCGATCTCCACACCTGCGAGGTTCTGGATGCCTCCCGGCAGCAGGTCGTTCGCCTTCGCGTACAGGAAGATCAGGCCAGCCAAGGTGCCGACGGCCGCTGCGATCGCCACCGCGTCACCCGAGGCAATACCTGACAGGGAAATGTTGTCGGAGGAGCCCGAGTTGGTCACCTGGGTCGTGGTGCCGTCAGGGTTCGTGACGGTGCCTGACTCCTTCTTCCCGGAGCCCAGTGCGTCGAGCAGGTCGCCGACCGTGGTGTCGGTGGCTGGACCCGTGTAATCACCCGGTGGGGTGAACTCGGAAGAGTTCTTCAGCGCGCGGTACTTCGTGTTCGCAATCGTGCGAACCGTGTTCATCCGGTCGTAGAGGTTCTGGCCTGGGCACTCGTTGTAGTGGAAGTCCCGGTGCGCGTTGATGTTCGGGAACATCCCGCCCTGGCCGGCGCGGTACTTGCTGCCCTTGAAATCGAAGTCAGCGTAGTGGTAGCTCGAACCCATCGGGTCGAACCCGGAGACAGCAGCCTTCCAGCCGATGATGTCGCCCAGCGCCTGCAGCGACGCCTGCGTCGGCACCGCGGTCTGGTAGTTGCCCAGCACGGACACGCCCCAGGTGTTCTGGTTGAAGCCACCCACGTGCGCGCCCTGGACCGCACGGTCGAGTCCGCCGTAGCGGCCCTCGTAGATGTTGCCGTACTTATCCACCATGGCGTTGTAGCCCACATCGCCCCAGCCCAGGGTGTAGGTGTGGTAGTTCCAGATGCCGCGGACGATGCCCGGCGCCTGCGCCTCGGTGTAGTTGTTGGAACCAGCGGTGTGGTGGACCGTCGCGGCCGTGACCGGCGCGGTGTACGTCGGGTTGCTGTTCTTGCCCGCACCCCACTGTGCGCGCGTGATCACCTTCGGCATGCCGTAGGTGTAGGAGTCCACGACTGGTTTGATGTTGCCGTTGACGGTGCCGGTGCCGCCGTCGATAAATACGGCCTGGATGTCGGTGGCCGTATTCGGTGCAGTGGAGTCCTTGCGGCCGTTCTCCAGGAGATCGACGTTGCCCGTGGAGACCTGAACACGCTTCGTCGGCTCCACGAAGATCGGCTCGGTGCCAAACGTGTCGGTGCCGGGTGCTGCATCGAGCGGATCCATCTCGAACCACTCCGTCCAGCTGCCGTCGGCACGCTGGGCACGCACGTAGGCGACGATGTCGCGGTCGCCCTTCCACGTCAGGCCAAACAGCGTGAACTCGCGGTCGCGGGTGAACTCCTTGACCACACGACGCTCCTCGGTCTCCCCGCCCTGGGTGCGCACCGCTGCGTCATCCACGGTGATATTCGCACCCTTGGCGAAGGACTCGCTGGCGTTATAGACGTCCATCTGCGCCGGTGCCGCTGACTGGACCTGGACAATGTGGTTGCCGCCGAACGCTCCGGCGACAACGAGGGCCACGGACATCACCGCAGCCATGAGAGGGCGCACCCTGCTGGGGGACCCGTTCAGGCGTTTGCGTTGTTGCACGATTCAACTCCTGTGGCTATAGGGATAAAGGTTACTCCAGTGAAGTGTAGTGCAAGTTAAAGTCTCAAGTGAATCTTGAGGCTTGGCGTGTCGTGCGGAGGGGCGTCGAAAAGAAATGTGACAAAATGGCCGTATGACTTACGACCTCATTGTTGTTGGATCCGGATTCTTCGGCCTCACCGTGGCAGAGCAAGCCGCCAGCGAGCTGGGTAAGCGGGTGCTCGTGGTGGAGAAGCGCAACCACATCGGCGGCAACGCCTACTCCGAAAAGGAGCCGGAAACCGGCATTGAGGTGCACAAGTACGGTGCGCACCTCTTCCACACCTCCAACGAGCGCGTGTGGGAGTACGTCAATCGCTTCACCTCCTTTACCGACTACCAGCACCGCGTCTTCGCGATGCACGACGGCACCGCCTACCAGTTCCCAATGGGTCTGGGCCTGATCAACCAGTTCTTCGGTAAGTACTACTCGCCGGACGAGGCCCGCAAGCTGATCGAAGAACAGCGCGAGGGTCGCGACCCCGCCGAGGCTACGAACCTCGAAGAGCGTGGCATTGCGCTGATCGGCAAGCCGCTGTACGAGGCATTTGTGAAGCACTACACCGCCAAGCAGTGGCAGACCGATCCCACCGAACTACCGCCGGAAATCATCTCCCGCCTGCCAGTTCGCTACACCTTCAACAACCGCTACTTCAACGACAAGTACGAAGGCCTGCCCGTCGACGGCTACGCCGCCTGGCTCGAGAACATGGCCGATCACGAACTTATCGACGTCCGCCTCGACACCGACTGGTTCGACATCCGCGACGAGTTCACCGGCATCCCAGTGGTCTACACCGGGCCGCTCGATCGCTACTTCGACTACGCCGAAGGCCACCTCGGTTGGCGCACCCTCGACTTCGAACAGGAAGTACTGGACACAGGCGACTTCCAGGGCACCTCGGTGATGAACTACAACGACGCTGACGTCCCCTACACCCGCATCCACGAGTTCCGCCACTTCCATCCAGAGCGCACCGAGTACCCAACGGACAAGACGGTGATCGTGAAGGAGTACTCCCGCTTCGCCACCGACGACGACGAGGTGTACTACCCAATCAACACCCCTGAAGACCGCGCCAAGCTGCTGAAATACCGCGAACTCGCCGCCGAGGAATCCCGCAAGAACGGCGTCCTGTTCGGCGGCCGCCTGGGTACCTACCAGTACCTGGACATGCACATGGCCATCGGCGCTGCCCTGTCCCTGTTCGACAATCACCTGCGCCCCCACTTCGAGGACGGCGAGCCGCTGGACCAGAAGCGCGGGCACTAGGGGTTCGCTTGGGGTTTCGGCGGGGTCTTGAGGGGTGAGTGCCAAAGGACGCACCCGTTTATATCTAGAACATTTCTTACCTGCTAGTTTGAATGTCTAGGGTAATTCGGGTTGTGTCTATTGGCACTCTTTCTCTTGTACGCGCACCAAATTCCCGCGTCGACTTCGCGCGACCTGGGGAAACGTCTCGGCGCCCAACCGAAATTCGGGGATTTGGTGCGCGGGTCGCTCTTGGCCCTACGCTACGGCTTCTTCCTATCGGTGATGCGTACCAGGCAGCCAGCGGCTGCGCCCACCAGCGTGGCCCACAGAATATTCGGCACAGGTCCTGCCACGATCAGTGCGATGCGTGCCAGCGCCGCCGTTGCCATCAAGGCCAACCAAGTGATTCTCGCCGAAGGTATCGCGGCGCTGGGCTCTGCGTCTCAAGTGCGTCGCCTCCGCTCGGCGAACTCATCGAGCAAATCCAACACGTCGGGGGCTCGCCAGGCGCGGGTGCGTCTGTCCAGCTGTGCTCCGGTAACGATGCCGACCTGCGCGAGTGCTTCGAGCGCATTTCCTGCTGAGGTCTGCGTCGCTCCTAATTCCTCTACCACAATCCGCGTGGTGATTACCGGCCGCTGCAACAACAACGGGAGCACTCTCCATACAAGGGCATCGGAGCGTGCGGCCAACTGTTGCTTCCACTCATCCAGCAGCGTATTCAGTTCATCTGCGATCCACGTGCCGTACTCGACGGCTTCGAGCGCACTTGCTGCGAAAAGGTTGACGATTTGGTCGGCGTCACCTTGCCGGTATGCGTCCAGTGCAGCAAAGTAGTCATCAATATGGGATAGCAAACCTGCAGAGATTGGCACCGACCCATTGACACTGATGCCGTGGGTTTTCAGCAACACATGAACGAGGGTTCTCCCTGTCCTCCCGTTTCCGTCAGGGAAGGGATGGATGGTTTCCAATTGAGCGTGTGCGATCGCGGCCTGCGCTAACGCTGGGATGTCGCGGCGCGACATGAACCTCTCCAGATCCGCCAACAGCTCCGGTACATGATCGTGGTGCGGCGGAACGAACAATGCACCGCCCGGGTGGTGGTTGTACGGTCCACCGATCCACACCGGCTGCTCGCGCAGGCGACCTGCGATCCTCGGTGCAGTGTCCTGCAGAAGCACACTGTGCATCGCCAACAACGTTTCAGTTGTTGCTGTATCAACTGCAATCACCCGTTGCATCTGTCGAACATTCGCCACGATCAGCTTTGCATTGGCCGACCCCGAACCAGAAAGTTCCGCTTCAAATATCTTGCGAGACGAGGAGGTAAGTTGTTCAATTCTACTCGATGCGACGGCTTCACCGCGCAGCAAAAGTGGGATAAAAGGAATGAGGTCTGTGGCGTGTGTGGCGTCGAAACGCGTCACCGCGATGGTTGCTCGATCCGCGGCTGCAAGCGTTTCAGGGCGTAGCTGCAATTCCTCGTCAGCGATGCGCGGGACTATGGCGCTCTCGTATTTTCGCGGCGTACATAGCTGCGCCCGACGCGATATATTCTCGGTTGCAGCCTGCCACGGCAAAGTCTCATAAGTCACACTCGGCCACACCATACGTCATAAGTTAGCATGCAAAGTTGTGATGTCGTACCTAACCTATAAACTTAGACATCTATCCTTTGCTATTTGAAGCAACATCAAAGGATAGGTGGAAAGCGCACCTGCTCCCAATGATTGCCTCACCATCTGTACCGAATGGGTGAACAATTGCCAGCCTGGGCATGATGGCAGTGTCTAGAGCATCTGTCAGGGCGAAGTGGCATGGGCGCTCGGTTGAGGGCTTTGTGCTGTCGGTGGGGATGGACCTCCAAAATGACGAGTGAAACCATTTCAAAGTGCCGAACGTGCTGGTAGAAGACTATGAGCGGGTAGTGCTATCGATCTGATCGGTGCAGATCCGCCGGAAGGCACAAGCCACGCTTACACGTTTTTCCTCAGCAGCTGCGCGGGGATTCGCTGCGCGATGCTTGCTTCAGCAGATGTTCGCGGGTGCCTGCGCGGATAATCTCGAGAATGCAAGCAACCTTGACGGCAAGCTGCACCTCGTGGAGCATGTATGCCTCGAATGGGAGTACGGAATAAAACATTTGCGCAGCTTGAATAATGACCACAGCGCCAACCAGGTACTTCCAATTCATCTCATAAAACGCGAGCGTGGCCAGGGTACAGACGGTGCCTACCAAGATTGCCTCCGGGGACGGCCACGCATGGGCAGTGAGTAGCCGCCCCGCAGTAAGAATGAGAAAAGCGGCCGTGATCGCGCCGGGCATCGATAGCCTGCTCGTGTCTTGACGAAGTACTAACACGGGATTGGCCTGCTCTATGTGGGAAATGATGAGGACGTAGATTCCTGCGAGCAGTAACCCTGCCGGAAGCGGAATCCAAACGTGTATAAACGATTCTGGGCTGGGGGCCAGGACCATGGGCACAATGATTGCGATGAGACCTAGCAGGCCGGCTGCGCTGGAGATAACAGCAAACTTCCGAGGTAGCGGCCGCAAGAGCAGTGCCACTATTCCAAACACCAACGCGGAAAATGGCCCGAAGGTGCTGATGATGCTTCCTATCAGTGATTCAGGCTCCGATGCTGTATCCGGAACTTCGAGGAAGTAGTCGAGAAGGATGGCTAGTAACGGAAGGAAATGAAACATGTGGAAACACCTAGCGGCATGTAGCTACTAATAGGTATGCCATAAATGTACGGGACTGCACCTGTACGTGTAGGACGTTGCCGATAGATTCGGTGGCGCGCGGTACCTGGCACGCCACCTCGTCTCTTGGCTGGTCAGCTTGCAGGTTGTTCAGTTTCCGGCGGCTCAGGGCTATCGTCGAGCGGATACAACAACCACTGGAGGATATAGGTGGCAATGGCGGGCAAGCTAAATAGTTGCGCTACTGCGTACCACCAACGGATTGTTTCTGGGCTGCGACCGTAGCGTTCTGCGAGCCCCGCACAGACTCCTGCAATGACGCGTCCGCGTGATGTCCTGTAGTAAGGCCTGCGCATGTTATTCCCTTCAGCCGAAATGGCGGGTCGAAATCACTGTGTCAGAGCTTAATGGATGGGTGCCGACGACGATATGAACAACGAGCGCGCTCACTCCTGGTGACAGGGAAGCTCAGGGCCGCTTGCGTCGGACAAGCACTAAACCGGTTCCGATCAGTGCGTCCTACCCATCGCTAAAGAGAATGTATCCGCCTTTTACTTCGCCGGGTCGACGAACGTCGATACGAGGTAGCGGTTGATGATGCCCCTGCTGTCACCTGCTTTGAAGGTGGCTAGCCGACTCCAGCTACGCGGGCGCTAGGGGACTGCGCACTTCACACTTTCTATAGGTTAGGCAAGCCTATATAATTTACGGGGTGAGTTTTAGGTCTTTTCTTGCAACCGTCGTCCGGAGTGAACGTATTGCGCCGAGTTTCCAGCGGGTGACGTTCACCGGGGTCGACGCCATGGGGCCCGCCGTTCCGATCAGAGATTTGCGTATCAAGCTGCTGATCCCGCCTGCCAGCGGTCTGTTCGAGCTTCCCGAAGAGGGGTGGTGGGACACATGGCGTGCGATGCCGGAGCACACGCGCGGACACCTGCGTACCTATTCCATTCGGGAGTTCCGGCGAAGTGCTGACAGCCCTGACGAAGTGGATGTGGATTTTGTTTTGCACAGCGATAGTCCCGGTCCCGCCTCGGCGTGGGCACAAGACGCTCACCCTGGACAGCAGCTGCTGATTATTGGACCAACCCGCGACGATGATTCCGGTGTTGGTATTGAATTTAACCCCGGATCTGCTGGGATTGCCCGTCTTTACGGCGATGAAACCGCGTTGCCTGCAATGGCTCGTATCCTGGAGGATTGGCCCGAGGGGCTCGCTGGTTCGGTTGATATCGAGGTGCCCGCCGGCAATCACCTGCCCATCGACTTCCCTTCACAGGTTGATGTCCGGTGGCATTTTCGTGCAGAGGGGGACTTCGACTATGGAGGCTTGCTTCTTGCGCAGCTGAAACAGGAAGTTGGATCCCGTTGTGCCTCCGCTTCGTTGGAAAATGGAGAACCTGGTCTTGTGGATGAAGCCCAGCTCGATGAAGTCTGGGAGACACCCACGTATTCCAGCAGTGGAGAATTGATAGGTCCCACGTCGGATACTGCAGGGCACACCTATTACTGGATCGCAGGGAAGAACACGGCTGTGACGGCGATGCGGCGGCTCCTGGTGAAAGAGGCGGGTGTGCCTCGCCACCACGTGTCGTTTATGGGGTATTGGCGATAACGGGGTTACAAAGTGGATAAACGTGTAGGGCTTGTCGCTTTCCTTGCGGCTTCCACCGTGTGCGCGGCATTAGTGTCTCTTCTGTTCGGGGCGCGTGAAATGGGTTTCGGGGCAACGTTGGGCGCGGTTCGCGACGGAATTGTGTTGGCATTCTCGGGAGGAGCCGAAAGGCTTGAGGCCTCCAGCGACGAGGCGAAGATCATTGCACAGCTTCGGGTTCCGCGCACCCTGCTCGGCCTGTTGGTGGGGGCAGCGTTGGGCACAGCGGGGGCGTTGCTGCAGGGGCACACTCGAAACCCGCTCGCGGACACAAACTTGCTGGGTGTAGGCCCTGGTGCGGCGCTTGCGGTGGCTGCAGCCATTTCCTTTCATGGCTCAATGACGGTGTTGGGCACTGTTGGGGTGGGATTCCTCGGCGCAATACTTGCGGTGGCGCTCGTGTTCACACTCAGTATGAGGAGCCTGGGATCGAGCCCGATCATGGTTGTGCTCGGTGGTTCTGCGCTGGGCGCGGTTTGTAGTGCGCTCACCAGTGGCATCGTGCTGACCAATACACAAAGCCTCAACGAGATGCGGTTTTGGACGGCGGGCGCTATCGCTGGGCGCGACATGCAGGTGGTCGCGGTGCTTGCCCCGGTGATTCTCCTCGGACTAGTGGGGGCCTTCGCCATGGCAAACAGGGTGAACCTCCTGAACTTGGGAGACGATGTGGCAAGCGCACTTGGCGTGAGCGTCCCCCTCTCGCGGGCCGTGGGCATCGTCCTGGTTGCATTGCTCACGGGTGCCGCGGTGGCTGGGGCGGGCCCAATCGGGTTCGTCGGTCTGGTTGTTCCACACCTTGTGCGCGCCTTCACGGGGCCCGATTACCGCTGGGTACTACCGTGTTCCGCGTTGGCTGGGGCCACGTTGCTTTTGCTTGCCGACGTTATCGGCCGCGTCATCGCCAGGCCCGGCGAATTGCAGGTGGGCATCACGCTCGCCTTCGTTGGTGCCCCATTCGCCCTGTACCTCTTGCGCAAAGGGGCGAAACTGTGATGCGGGTTTTCGTGACGAATGGTGTCCTTGCGGTGTTGGCTCTCGCCGCGGCCCTTAGCGGCGTTATAGTCGGGGACTTCGGGCTTACGGTGCGGGATGTCGCTTCTGCGCTCATGGGCCAATCCACAGAATTGGCTCGTACGGTGATTGTTCAGTGGCGTCTGCCGCGGGTGGTAACTGCTTTGGGAGTAGGAGCTGCGCTTGGTTTTGCGGGGGCGATCTTCCAGACCATCACGAGGAATCCATTGGCGAGCCCAGACATCTTGGGCGTCACTTCGGGTGCCTCCGCTTTCGCATTGACTGCGTTACTTGCTGGTGGAAGCTCCGGAATGCTGCTGCATCTTCTGGGGGTCCCGCTCAGTGCGTTCCTCGGTGGATTAGCAGTGTCTGCGGCAATCTGGTGGCTGAGCCGTGGCGCGGGTCTCGGGTCTTTCCAGCTTGTCTTCGCCGGGATCATTATCAATGCACTGGCGATGGCATATACCTCGTTCCTGCTCGTTCGCGCCGACTATCGTGACGTGGGCAAGGCGCAGGCGTGGGTGACCGGCTCGGTGGGTTCTGCTAGCTGGCGCGATGCACTCGCCGTACTTATTGCGCTGGCAGTCGTCGTTCCGTTCTTGCGGTGGGCAGCCTTCAATCTGCAGGCGCTCTCGCTCGGGGAGGATACGGCTGCTGGCCTCGGGGTGGAGCCCCGGCATATGCAACTCATCCTCATGCTCATGGCTGTAGTGCTGGCATCGGTGGCCGTCGCGGCGTCTGGTCCGATAGCTTTTGTGGCGTTTGTTGCGCCACAGATTGGACGCAAGATCACACAAGCAGCAACGCCACCTTTAGGAACAGCGATGCTCGCTGGCGCGGCGATTGTGTCTGGCGCAGACTTAGCAGTGCGCACCCTGGTGCCGGGGAACTTGCCGGTGGGCATAGCTACAACTGCGATTGGTGGCGCAGCACTGCTCTACACACTGCTACGCGCAACACGAAAGGTGTCCGTATGATGCTTCAGGTTCGAAATCTCAAGGTGAGTTATGGGGCTTCCGTCATCGTTGACGGCATTGATCTCGACGTGCCCCAAGGCGGTGTCACCACAATCATCGGCCCCAACGGTTGCGGCAAGTCTACGCTGTTGCGAGCTACAGCAGGGCTTATTGCGCGCGATGGCGGCACGGTAATGCTGAACGGCGTAGACACGTCGAAAATGAAGCGCCGAGAGATTGCGCGTCAGCTAGCAGTATTGCCACAGACGCCTGTCGCCCCCGAGGGACTGACGGTTCGTGACTTGGTCAGCCGCGGACGCCACCCGCATCAGTCTTGGCTACGACAGGCTTCTGCTGAGGATGCGCGTGCGGTTGATGCGGTGATGGAACTGACCAATATTGCAGAGTTTGCAGATCGTCCACTCGAACGGCTTTCTGGCGGACAGCGCCAGCGTGCCTGGATCGCGATGGTCTTGGCGCAGGACACTCCGCTCGTGTTTTTGGACGAGCCGACGACATACCTCGACCTGTCTCACTCCGTCGAGGTCTTGTCGCTCGTACGTCGACTCGCTGATCAAGAGGGGCGAACCGTGCTCATGGTGTTGCATGATTTGAACCTCGCAGCACGCTACTCGGATCAACTTATCGTGATGCAGCGTGGCGAGGTTCGTGCGGTCGGTGCGCCTGCCGAGGTGGTCACGGAGACTTTGCTGAACAGCGTTTTTGATCTGCCTGCTGTCGTGGCAACCGACCCGGTAAATGGGGGCCCACTGGTTGTCCCCCGGTAAGCACCACTTCTAGAGCGACTTTTTGATTTGCTCGATTGCGTACGGGATGGTGAGGGGGTTCGGCATGCTCATTGCATTGGCGGTATCGGTGTCTAGCCAGTAGACCCCGCCACGCTTGTTGACATCAAGGTCCATGAAATTCTCGTCGTTCTTCAGCGCATCGATTGCGCCGTAGTAGTCCAGCACGAAGAGGTAGTCCACGTCGTTGAAGTCGACGTAGTTTTCAGGCGACCAGTCGAGGAAGAAGCTGGAGCCATCGCCGTTGAACTTCTCTGGGATCTTGAAACCAAGCTTTTCAATGAAGGAGCCGCGGCCGTCGCCCGAGGTGTATACGCCAAACTTTCCGTCGTAAGGCATGCCGATTACCGCTGTTTTGCCTTGCAACTCAGGGTGAGCTTCGCGGAAATCTTGGAAAGCCTGCTCGGAATCGGCGATGAGTTTTTCGCCTTCGGCTTCCTTATTCAACGCCTTGGAGATTTCCTTAATCTGCTCATCCCACGGCACTTGCCAATCTTCGTATGCATCCGAGTGGAAGGTAGTTGGCGCAATTTGCTCGAGCAGCGCCTTCTTGTCAGCTTCGAGACCACTGTTCACCGCAATGATCTTTGTCGGGTTGAGCGAGGCAACTCTTTCGGCAGTGTCGGTGCTGAACTCGGTGGTCGTATCCCGGATCGGGTTTGGGTCGACTGTGAGTTTGTCCTTGGCCCATGGTCCAAGTCCGGAAGGGTCTCCCGAACCTTCCTGTTGCCAGGTGGCGTAACCGACCGGTTGTTCACCGAGCGCAAGGACCGTATCGACGTCGCCGAGACCCATTGTCACAATGCGCTCCTCTGACCCGTTGGCATTGGAGGTTTCGGGAGCGGTTGTCGAATCGCTTGATCCGGTGGAGCAGCTGGCAAGCATGAGCGCCGCAGTGAACGTGGCTGCGATCCCCTTCAGGGCGCGAGGGGTAAAGAGTGTCAAGGTTGCACCTTTCGTAGGTGGTTAAAGAATTTCGCGTTAGGTCTCCCTGACCTAACGTGACCACTCTAAGGTATGCCTTGCCTAATGGGCAATCCTTGTCTAGGCGCTCGGGACCGGGTCGACGAACGTCGATACGAGGTAGCGGTTGATGTCGGAGCGGTTGATGATGCCCACGACGGTGTCGTCATCCGCCACAACCAGCGCCTTCTTTAGGTGTTTATCGGCGAGGACGGAGGAGATGTGCCCGAGGTCGTTGTTGACGTTCACCGTGATGACGGACTTGGTCGCGATGGAGACGATTGGCCGGTCGAGGACTACGGCGACGTCGGTACCGAACTCCGTCGAGTCGTTGTGCGCGAGCAGCGCATACGGTGTGGTGAGCGCCGGGACGGAGTCGCCGATGACGTCGAGCACGTCGCCGTCGGAGACGAAGCCCGTGGTGGGCGTCATGACGGCCGCGCCCAGCATGTATGCCGTGGCGAGCCACTGGACAGTCGAGACGCCAATGTTGAAGTCGGCCATGATGTTGGTGAAGCCGACGTTGAGGAACGTTTCATTAAACGTAGCGATAAACGCAGCAAGCGCCGCCGCAAACATAATGGACAGCGGCCGATTTTCTGCAGTCTGAGCTGCCGAGGATGGAGACGTAGCCATGAAGCCTCTCTCAGTCGAGCGGATAGGAATGGCTTCGGTGGCGTTAGCGGATTTACGCGCGGCTATCCCGGCAGCGGGACCGCACAACGTGTCTCGTATTCCAGGCCAGGGGCAAGGCTGTAGCAGATTTTCGGTTTTGGTAGGAGTGGATTTCAAAGTGGCGAGTAAAGCCATTCCAAACTGCCGAGTAAAAGTATTTCAAAATGACGAGTGAAACCATTTCAAAGTGCGGAATAGGCAGTTCATGGCTATGATTTATCCTCATGGTGGATTCGTATATTGCCCGCATTGCGGACGCTCAATTAGAGGCAGCGCTTCGGCGGCAAGGTGGGGTGCTCATCCAGGGACCAAAAGGCTGCGGGAAAACAGAGACGGCAAGCCGACAAGCGGGAAGCATTTTGAATGTTGAAACCGATCCCAGCGTCCCATTGGCGATGGCTACCGATCCACGGTTGCTGCTCGATGGGGAGGCACCTCGCCTTGTCGACGAGTGGCAACTGCATCCTCGCCTGTGGGATTTTGCGCGACACGAAATTGATCGACGCAAAGCGAAAGGGCAGTTCATTTTCACAGGCTCGACAGCGCCTGGGGTGAACGCGACTCGCCACTCCGGGGCAGGTAGATTTGCGCGATTGACGATGTCGACCATGACGCTATTTGAATCGGGCGAATCGGATGGCTCAGTATCTTTGCGGGATGTCGTTGCTGGCAAGTCTCCTGCTTTTGCAACTCCGCCGCTCGTATTTGCGGATCTAGCGAATCGGATGTGTCGTGGTGGCCTGCCCTACAACGTGGATCTTTCTTTGGAAGATGCCATTCAAAACGTCCGCGACTACATGCAAACAGTCGCGGACGTAGACATTCACACGGTTGGGGATGTGACTCGCGACTCGGAACGGGTTCGTAGAGTTTTGCGCTCTATTGCAAGAGCCGTGGGGACAGAGCTTGGCCTACAGACGATTGCAACCGACGTCGAAGTGAGTCGCGATACGGCGCGTGACTACCTTGACGCGCTTTCTCGGATTTTCGTCTCCGTGGATCAACCAGCCTGGTCGACTCACCTGAGGACAAAAGCAACGTTGCGAAAGTCTCCCAAGCGTCACCTCGCTGACCCTTCGTTCGCCATGGCTGTCCTTGAGCGAGGCCCACATCATCTGATGCAGGATGCCCGCTATTTTGGGCAACTGTTTGAGTCGCTCGTTGTGCACGAATTACGCGCTTTGACTGGCAAGACGGTGTACCACGCAAGGCTGAATACAAAGCTCGAAGTGGATGCTGTAGTCAGCTTTGACGATGTTGATTTACTCGTCGAAGTGAAGCTTGGCTATACGCCAGAGATTCTTGACCACGCCGCAGATACGCTTAAACGGTTTGCGGATCAGCTTGAACAGGAAACAGTTTTGCTCATCGTGACCTCAGGGGGTCCGGTCCACAGGCGTGCGGACGGTGTGATTGTTGCGCCGATTGGGGCGTTGGGTCCGTAGCGGAGGGATTGACGTGCTGTTCCGCGGGTGGTGGTCACTGAAAAAGTTGGGCGGGGAACTTTTTCAAAAGGATAGGAGGGGAAACCTCTGTACCATGTGCACATGGAACCTCGAAGCATTCTCCGGACCTACGCGACGGCGATGGTTGTGTGCCTCGCGCTGGCGATCGGTACGCAGATCCTGCTCGGTAGCTCCGTGGAATTCATGACTATGACCATGGTGTGCGGCATCGTGGAGGCATCGACGGCGCTGCTTGCGCTGGGCGGCGCGGTCTGGTTCACGCAAGCTGCGTGGGGGCGCGGCTACAGAAGGGCAGTTGTGACGGCGTGGGTAGCCGCGGTGTGCCTGGTGGTCGGGTGGGGGTCGATGGCGGTGGCGCGGTGGGAAGAGTATCGGGCGGAGATGTCCCTGCCGATCATCAACCTCTTTATGTTCCTCATTCCCATCGGCCTGGTGGTGTTGTTGAGCGCGGTCCAGCTGGTGCGGCGGCGCTAGCGCTGCGCACCTTTAATAAGGAACACCACGCCCACGATCGCGCTGGCGGCCGCGATGATGGCGCCTGTCGAGCCTGAGATGAACATGGCCGCGAATGCGGAGAGCAAAATTCCTGCCCCGCCAATTAAGAAATCCATAGGTTGCAAGGCTAGTGCATGTCAGTAGACTTCGGTGACCTTGGAGGGGTCGCCGAGGCGCTCGCCGACGAACACGAGGCCGAGGAAGCAGAGTGGTACGACGTAGCCGAGCACGATCCAGAAGGTGTGCAGGCGCGGGCCGCATGCGCGCGCGATGCCGACGCCCACCAGGGTGCCCACGGTGTTCATGAGGAGGTCGTCGATATCTGAGTAGCCGAGCGAGAAGATGTATTGTCCCGTTTCGACGGCCAGGCTCAGCCCGAACCCGAACAGCACGGCCCAGCGGGCGTCGCGGAAGGCAACGTATGCGAGCACGCCGATGGGGATGAAGAAGGCGATGTTGCCGCCGTAGCCGAAGAGGGGCGCGAACCAGGATTGGGCGTCGTGAAGCTCGGCGAGGGGCTGTAGCGAGAGTCCGCGGCGGCGTTGGTTGGCTGGGTCCCAGAGGTAGCCGATGCGGAAGAACGCTTTACACATTGTTAACGCAATGACGACGCAGCAGTAGGCTGCGAGGGCTCCGAGGGCTTTGCGGTTCATGGTTGCAACCTAGCACAGTTTCACACCAGTCACAGGGGTAACGGTGGGGGCGTCGAAAAGTCGCTCTGAACTGCGTAAACGGAAAAGCGAGATAGTGGGTGAAAATAAATGCTTGACTTTCACCCACTAATTCTTTAAAGTAAACAGCAAGTTAACAAACGGGCAACAAAGTAAATGAAAACCGAAGGGAGAGTGTCATGAAGTTCCTCAAATACTTGCTCACGTACGATACGCGCACGATCCTTGAGGCGATCGACCGCGCATCGAACTAACAACTAACACAGAGCGAACGCGAACTGGCGGGCACCGACAAGGGGGTTGGTGCCCGCCAGATTTTTCATGTGCACCCACATATGAGAGCGCCGAACATGCACCGGCGCCCGCGAACGCACTACGCTTAGGACGAAACTCTAACTAGGCACCGAAAGTGAGACCTGTGGAAACCACGACTGCAGTAGAAGTCCTTCAGCGAGTGCTGATGCCGAAGAAGGGCGAACCGCACGACGTCCGCATGCTGTACCTCATCGAGGCAGAGCAGAACAAGCAGCGCCTGACGTGGGCGGACCGGACGAGCGTATCCATCCCCGCCGGGGAGGAAGTTTCCTTCGAGACGTACTTCAATGCGTTCCCGGCATCCTATTGGCGGCGCTGGTCGCAGTTGGAAAACGTTGTGCTGGCGATGGAGGTTGAGGGGCAGGCGACTGTCTCCATTTACCGCTCGAAGCACGACGGTAAGCGCATCGCTGTGCAAAACGCTGAGGCCAGCGACGGCGTGCTGGAGGTAGTGCTGCCGCTGCGCAACTTCGAGGACGGCGGCTGGCTGTGGTTCGACGTCACGGCGGAAACGGACACGACGATCCGCAACGCGGGTTGGTTCTCCGACAAGGAGCCGGAGGCCCAGACGATGCCGGACGGCACGACCACCGGCCCGGAGCCGAAGCAGGTCGCGGTGGGTATCCCGACGTTCAATAGGCCTCGCGACGCCGTCAACGCCCTGCACGCGCTGGCAGAGGACCCGTTCGTGCTCGAATCGATCTCCGATGTGCTGATGCCCGACCAGGGCGACCAGCACCCGTCGGACCTGCCGGACTTCAAGGAGGCGGAGAAGAACCTGCAGGGTAAGCTGCAGATCTTCCGCCAGGGCAACCTGGGCGGCTCGGGCGGCTACGGCCGCATCATGTACGAGGCGCTGCGCACCACGGACGCCCCATACATCCTCTATATGGACGACGATATCGCGATCGAGCCGGATTCGATCCTGCGCGCGGTGCAGGCCGCCCGCTACGCGAAGGCCCCCATCCTGGTCGGCGGACAGATGCTGAACCTGCAGGACCGGTCGCAGCTGCGGACGACGGGAGAGGCCGTCGATAAGGATGTGTTCATGTTCCGCGCCGCGGAGCACGCGGTGTACGACCATGACTTTGCCAAGTACCCGCTGGGCTACCTCGGCACTGAGGAAGAAGAGCTGGACCCTCGCAAGACGACGTCGCGTGCCCTGCACCGCCGCGTCGATGTGGACTACAACGGCTGGTGGATGAACCTCTTCCCACGCGTCGTCGCGGAGAAGCTCGGCCTTCCGATGCCGCTGTTCATCAAGTGGGACGACAACGAGTACGCCCTGCGCGCCAAGCAGGCCGGCTTCCCCACGGTCACCTGGCCGGGCGTCGCAATCTGGCACATGGCCTGGGCCGATAAGGACGACGCCATCGATTGGCAGGCGTACTTCCACATGCGTAACCGCCTCATCGTCGCCTCCCTGTACGGCCCGGATTCCCCGGACGCGATGCTGAAGAACATGCTGAAGTCCACCTACAAGCACATCATGTGCATGGAGTACTCCACCATGGCCATCCAGCTGGAGGCCATGAAGGACTTCCTCGCAGGCCCGGACCAGCTGTTCGACATCCTCGAGACCTCGCTGCCGCGCATCCAGAAGATCCGCGCAAACTACGACGACGCCAAGGTCGTCGCCTCCGCAACGGAGCTGCCAGCGCCGACGGGCGCGCCGGGCGTACCCACCAAGAACATCGGCGGGCGCCTGGCCAAGCTGAAGAAGATCCCGTGGGCAGTCAAGGCGTTGCGCCACCAGTTCACCCAGGAGAACCAGGAGCACTGGCAGGCGCCGCAGCTGAACCTCACCGCGGAGGAGGCCCGCTGGTTCACGCTGGCCCGCCTCGACTCGGCGACGGTGGCCACGGCAGGTGGCACGGGTGTGGCGTTCCGCAAGCGCAACAAGGCGCTTGCCGACGACCTGCTGCGCGACACCAAGGCGCTACAGGAAGAAATCAAGGAGCGCTGGCAGGAACTGCGCCAGCAGTACCAGAGCGCGAAACCGGCGCTGACTAGCGCAGAGAACTGGGGGAAGGTGTTCGATGAGCAAGCGTGAGGCTGATATCCTCGTCGCGATCCAGAACGCGGCGTACTCCCCGGCAGCCGTCAAGGCGGCCAGGGGCCTGAGCCACTTCGGCGAGCACGACCTTGGCTGGTTGGCCGTCGCGGGGCTCGGGGCGGGCGTCGACAAGAAGAGGCGTTCGAAGTGGCTGGCGCTGGGCGTGGGCACCTTCGTGGCGCACGCGGCGAGCGTCGTCATCAAGCGGATTGTGCGGCGCCCAAGGCCGCATGACCCCCGCGTGAACATTGGCGTGGCCACCCCCTCCAAGCTCTCGTTCCCGAGCTCGCATGCGACGAACACGGGCGCGGCCGCGGTGCACCTGATGGACATCACGGG
Organism: Corynebacterium sp. CCUG 61414; assembly: GCF_024453945.1. Lineage (NCBI taxonomy): Bacteria > Bacillati > Actinomycetota > Actinomycetes > Mycobacteriales > Corynebacteriaceae > Corynebacterium > Corynebacterium sp. CCUG 61414. The sequence goes on along the minus strand of NZ_JAGPYU010000004.1, from coordinate 128,151 downwards.
CAAGAAGTGGCCGCTGCTGCTCGTGCCCGTGATGATGTTCTCCCGCAACCTCCTTGGCGTCCACTACCCGACGGATACTATTGTCGGTGCTTTGCTCGGCGCCGGGTGCGCCAAAGCGACGATCAAGGTGGAAAGGCAGCTGAAGTGAGCAACACGCAACCGCACGAACCCTTTTTGAAGCCAGAGCCCCACACCGAGGGCGTCGACTACCAGCAGGTACGCGTCCCGCCCAAGAACCTTCCCGACGCCATGGTGAAGGGCCTTCGCCCGAAGCAGTGGGTGAAGAACGTCCTGGTGCTGGCGGCTCCGCTGGCCGCTGGGACGGAGGCGTGGACCTCGCGCACCGCGCTGGACGTGCTGCTGGCGTTCGTGGTGTTCTGCTTCGGCGCCTCCTCGATCTACCTTGTCAACGATGCCCGCGACGTGGAGAGCGACCGCGAGCACCCGACGAAGCGCTTCCGCCCGATCGCCTCGGGCATGCTGCCGATCAACCTGGCCTACGCGATGGCGGTGGTGCTCATCGTCGCAGCGCTTGGCCTCTCTTTCTTAGCGACGGACGGCTTCGCCCTCGCCCTCGTGATTGGCATCTATATTGCGCTGCAGCTCGGCTACTGCTTCGGCTGGAAGCACATCCCGGTCATTGATATCGCGCTGGTGTCCTCCGGGTTCATGCTGCGCACCATGGCCGGTGGCGTGGCGGCGAACATTGACCTGTCGCAGTGGTTCCTGCTGGTCGCGGCGTTCGGTTCGCTGTTCATGGCGTCGGGCAAGCGCTACGCGGAGCTGCTGCTGGCACAGGAGACGGGCGCGAAGATCCGCAAGGCTCTGGAGGGCTACACGGCCACCTACCTGCGCTTCGTGTGGACCCTGTCCGCGACCGCCGTCGTGATGAGCTACGCCCTGTGGGGCTTCCAGCTCTCCAACTCGGTCGAGGGTGCGGCCGCGGTGTGGTACCAGATTTCGATGGTGCCGTTCGTCATCGCGATCCTGCGCTACGCCGCGAAGGTTGACGGTGGTCACGGCGGCGCGCCTGACGAGATTGCCCTGGAAGACCGCGTGCTGCAGATGCTGGCCGCGGCCTGGATCCTGTGCATTGTGCTGGCAGTTTACGTGGTGCCAGCGCTGGCTTAGTAACATTGGCGCAATGAAGATCAACGCCCGGGTGACGCTGCTGCTGTCGTGCGCCATTGCGGGCGTGTTCGCATTTTGGGGCGGGTGGACCAGGCGCTGGATGTCTGACGATGGCCTCATCGTCCTGCGCACCGTGCGCAACCTGCTGGCCGGCAATGGCCCAGTCTTCAATGCCGGTGAGCGCGTGGAGGCGAACACCTCCACGCTGTGGCAGTACTTGATCACCGCGTTCGCGATGGTCAGCGACGCCCGCCTGGAAACCATCGCGATGTGGCTCGCGCTGCTGTGCACGGTCGTCGCGGCGGTGCTGGCCACCTACGCTGCGGGCAGGTTCTGGCGCGCCGCGCCGGTGGTGCCGCTGGGCATCCTGGTCTACTTCGCCCTGCCGCCCGCGCGCGACTTCGCCACCTCCGGGCTGGAGTGGGGCCTGTCCCTGCTGTGGCTGGCCGCGTGGTGGGCGCTGCTCGTCCAGTGGGCGGGTGGCACCGCACGCCGCGCCGCCCCCGTGGTCGGCTACTGGCTGGCCTTCTGGTGCGGGCTGTCGTGGCTGGTCCGCCCAGAGCTCGCGCTCTACGGCGGTCTCACCGGCCTCGTCCTGCTGGTGTACTCGCCGCGCAAGACGCTCGGCATCCTGGCGGCCGCGCTGCCCGTGCCCGCCGCGTACCAGATCTTCCGCATGGGCTACTACGGCCTGCTCACCCCGCACACCGCGGTGGCCAAGTCCGCCTCCGGCAGCGAGTGGGCCGACGGCGCCACATACGCCTGGGACTTCATCGGGCCCTACGCGCTGTACCTGCCGCTCCTGCTGGTCATCGCGGTACTCCTTATTTCTTTACGACGCCTCCTCGTCACCGGACGTCGCGCCGCCATCGTGGCGCTCGTCGTGGGGTGCGCGCTGATCCACATCCTGTACGTGCTACGCGTCGGCGGCGACTTCATGCACGGACGCATGTGGCTGCTGCCGCTCTTCGCGCTGCTGCTGCCGGTGATGGCCGCCCCACTGACGCGCCTCAACTTGGTGGTTGCGCTGGTGTTGGTGGTGTGGGCGTCGATAATTGTGGTGCGTGCCCACCCGCTCGACGAAGACATCCACAGCAGGTCGGCGAAAGAATTGGGCATCGTAGACGAGCGCGAATTCTGGACGATGGCCGTCAACCGCGAACCAGACAACCCGCCGCGCTACGCCGAAGACTTCCTGGGCTCGAAACTCATGACGAACTACACAGACGCTGTCATCGAGGCCCGCGACGCCCACGCCGCCCAAATCGCACCGGGGCTTATCAGCCGCGACCCGGAGCTCTACTCCTGGTACCCGCGCCCCCGCGTCCCCGAGGCTGACAGCGAACTGCAGGCCTACCCGTTGTCGCTTTACCTGATCAACCTCGGGATGACCAGCATGAACGCGCCGCTCGACGTGCGCGTCCTCGATACCGTCGGCCTCGCGACGCCGCTCGCGGCCCGTATGCCGCGCGACCCCGAAGGGCGCGTCGGGCACGACAAGCAGCTTGCCGCCGAATGGCAAGTTGCGGACACGGCCGTCGACCTCTCAAAGCTACCTGAGTGGATCGACCAGGACGAAGCACGCCAAGCCCGCGCCGCACTCCGTAGCCCCGAAATAGCCGAGCTGCTCGCCACCTCCCGCGAGCCAATGAGCCGCGAACGCTTCTGGAAGAACATCAAATACTCGCTGGGTAACGGCCGAACCCTCCAGCTTTCCGACGACCCCTCCACCTACCTCAGCTACCTCACAGACGACGAACAGGCACGGCTCAGCCAAGGCGAGGATTTGGGTATCCATAGCGGTACCCGTGTAGTTTGGTAGCAAACTGCTGAGAAAGGGAAACGCTGTATGAAGAACCGCCACGGACTCATGGGCCTAGTGGTAGCGCTCCTGACCGCGCTGTCGATGATCGTCGCCGCCCCCCAAGCACAAGCCGCTAACCGTGACTGGCTGCGCCCCGACTCCACCGGAACCTGCGAGTGGGACCGCGTCGGCTACTGGGTACAACGCTGCACCGTCTGGTCGCCAGCAATGGGCCGCCACATCACCGTCCAGATCCAGCCCGCTCAGCGCGGCGGAAACGCCGGCCTCTACATGCTCGACGGCCTCCGCGCCACCGAACGCACCAACGCCTGGGTCCAAGACGTCAACGCAGCACGCACCTTCGTCAACCACAACATCACCCTCGTGATGCCTGTCGGCGGCCAGTCTTCCTTCTACACCGACTGGAACGCGCCAGCCACCTACAACTTCAACAGCCCCGTCACCTACAAGTGGGACACCTTCCTGTCCAAGGAGCTGCCCGCATACCTGCAGCGCCACTTCGGCGTATCCCCGACGAACAACTCCATCCTCGGCCTGTCCATGGGTGGCACCGCCGCGATCAACCTCGCCGCGCTGCACCCGCAGCAGTTCCGCCAGGTGTTGTCCTACTCCGGCTACCTCACCACCACCATCCCCGGCGCCCAAACCGCGCTGCGCCTCGCACTTCTCGACGGCGGCCTCTACAACCTCAACGCCATGTGGGGCTCCATCTTTGATCCCCGCCGCTACGAGAACGACCCATTCCTGAACATGGGTAACCTGCGGGGCCGCGACGTCTACGTCTCCGCCGGAAGCGGCACTCCATCCGCACGCGACGACCGCTACTTGCCACAGCACAAGGCCGCCGGTATCGCGCTCGAGATGGTCGCGAACTTCACCACACGCCTGTGGAGCGCCAAGGCCACAGCCACCGGCGTCAAGCACACCGCCGTGTTCACACCTGTTGGCCTGCACAACTGGGAACAGTTCGGCCAGCAGCTCGAGTACACGAAGCCTCGCATCCTCAACGTGATGAACGCCTGGTAGTTTTTGGCCCTTGCCCCCGTCAGCCTCGCCTGGCGGGGTTCTTTTTGTCTGCGCTAAGGGCGCGAGTGCCACAGGACGCAATTCGCAAACTGGTACTTTTCGTATTTGCAGGTCAAAAAAGGGCTAGTCGAAAATGATTGCGTCTTTTGGCACCGATATCCACCCACAAACAAATATCTTGGTGGCGCAACGGCGTGTCTGGTGGCTAAACTCTCAAGGCATACTTAACCTTTAGAGTGATTTGTTAGCGCCGTCGCTGGTTGATTCCGGGGGAGGGGAACCCTCGGAGTTGGCTGTAGAGCACGCGGCGCTGGTTGTGCACACCCAAAAAATGGCAAAAGCCCAGAAGAAGAGTTGAGGCAGGAAATTCATGCGTGAGACCCGTTCCCCTATGAATCGGATGAAGAAGGCTGCGATTGTTGCGGCAGCGGTGCCGATGGTGGCGTCGTTAGTTCCGGTGTTGTCGACGTCGGCTGCGGCGCAGTCGTCGTTGCCGCTGTCGAGTAACCGTGGTGGGCTGTCGGATAATATTCGGCCGTCGGACCCGCCGAAGCGGACGCCGATTGAGGTGGATAAGAACCCGCAGATCCCGGGCCTGCCCCAGGGCGTGAGCGTGGACCGCATTGAGTGGTTGACGAACCGCCGCGTGGCTGTGTTTATTCGTTCGGCGGCGATGCCGGAGCAGTTGATGCAGGTGCAGATCCTGCTGGCGCGTGACTGGCACTCGAATCCGCAGGCGAAGTTCCCTGAGGTGTGGGCGCTGGATGGTCTGCGTGCTCGTGATGATGAGAATGGCTGGACCATCGAGACGAATATTGAGCAGTTCTACGCTGACAAGAACGTGAACGTGATCCTGCCGGTTGGTGGCGAGTCTTCGTTCTACTCGGATTGGCAGCGCCCGAACAACGGGAAGAATTACAAGTGGGAGACCTTCTTGACGAAGGAGCTCGTCCCGGTGCTGAACAACGAGTTCCGCTCGAATGATAGCCGTGCCGTGGTGGGTATCTCGATGGGTGGTACTGCCGCGATTAACCTGGTGGAGCGCAACCCGCACCTGTTCAAGTTCGTGGGTTCCTTCTCTGGTTACTTGGACACCACAACCACGGGTATGCCGACGGCGATTAAGGCCGCGCAGATGGATGCGGGCGGCTACGACTCGGAGGCGATGTGGGGCCCGGCTGGGTCGCAGGACTGGATTGACCACGACCCGAAGCTTGGCATTGAGGCGTTGAAGGACATGACGGTGTACGTGTCCTCGGGCTCGGGCCGCGATGACTTTGGTAACCCGGAGTCGGTGGCGAAGGGCGCTGCGAACCCGGCTGGTGTCGGGCTTGAGGTGATTTCTCGCTTGTCGACGCAGACCTTCGTCGATTACGCGTCGCGGACGCCGGTGAAGCCGGTTGTGAAGTTCCGTCCGTCGGGTGTGCACTCGTGGGAGTACTGGCAGTTTGAGATGACGCAGGCCTGGCCGTACATCGCGAATGCGTTGGCGTTGGCGGAGGCTGACCGTGGTTCGGACTGCAACCCGGTGGGCGCGATCGCTGAGGCGACGAAGTCTGGCGTGATCGGCAGCTGCGTGAACAACGAGTACGACGTCGCTGACGGCAAGGGCAAGGCCGAGGACTTCCGTGGTGGTACCGCGTTCTGGTCCCCGAAGACGGGTGCGTACCCGCTGTTCGGCGCGATTTTGGCGAAGTACAGCGGCCTGGGTGGCGCGTCGAGCTGGCTCGGTTTCCCGACCACCGGTGAGACTAAGACGCCGGACGGCGTCGGCCGCTTCGTCCACTTCGAGAACGGCTCGATTTACTGGACGCCGCAGACCGGCGCGTACGCCATCCCTGGCGACATGTTCAAGGCCTGGGGCGAGAACGGCTACGAGACGGGCGACCTGAAGTACCCGGTTGCTGAGGCGAACCAGGTGGGCAAGGGCTACGTGCAGAAGTTCCAGGGCGGGTTCCTGACCCGCAACCCGGACAAGAGCCACAACATTGTCCACGGCGCGATCGCCGAGAAGTACGGCGAGCTGGGCACGGCGACGAGCGCATTGGGCTACCCGAAGAGCAACGAGATCGCGATCCGCGGAGGGTTCTTCCAGCAGTTCGAGAAGGGCAACATCTACTGGTCGCCAGAGACCGGCGCACACGTGGTGCTCTATGGCGACATCTTCGAGGAGTGGGGCAAGCGCGGCTACGAGCAGGGCGCGATGGGCTGGCCGACCTCGGACATGCGCGAAATCCCTGCCGGTGGCCTGGTGATTGACTTCCAGCACGGAACGCTGGAGCAGGTCAACGGCGTGGTCCGCGAGCGGAAGTAAGGAGCGGCGATGAAGCGACTGCTGACGAGCGCAAGCCTCTGCCTCGCGTTGGGCCTGGCGGCCTGCGGTGGCACGACGGTGGAAAGCGATGACGTAACGGCGACGCAGGCCCCGCCGACGGCAACGTCGTCGGCGTCTGGCACTGCGAAGCCGACGACGTCGGGGAGCGCGGCGCCGGCGTCGAAACACTCGGGCCCGGCGGATCAGCCGGCGCGTGAGGTGACCTCGATTCCGGAGCAGGCGCCGACGTTTAGCCCGAAAGAGCAGGCGTTCCTTGACCAGCTGCAGCAAAGCGGCGTGAATGTGAAGGGCGTCGAGGATCAGTTGACGGCGACGGGCGCGACGGTGTGCAATGGTGACTCCGTGACGCGCGATGCGGTTGCGGGGCAGCTGGTAGAGCAGCGCCGCACCGATTTGGATGCGAATGCCGTGGCGGCGCTGATTGGTGAAACCGCGCAGTCCAAGCTGTGCAAGTAAGGGAGTAATATGCGCAGAGCAGGCGTTGTAGCTGCGGTCATTGTGGTGCTCGCGGCGATTGGGCTGGGGGTATTCCAGTGGCTCAAGAACCAGGACGGGCCGAGTGTCGTTGAGCCGGGTGAGCCGGGCACGTCGACGGAGGCGCGCCAGGAGCCAGATTGGTGCCCGGCGGTGGAGTTTGTTTCGATTCCGGGCACGTGGGAATCGTCAATTGACGACGACCCCTTCGCCCCGCAGGCGAACCCGAACAGCTTCATGCTGTCGATTACGAAGCCGCTGCAGGAGCGCTACCCGATTGACCAGGTGCGCGTGTTCACGGTGCCGTACACGGCGCAGTTCCGGAACATCCAGACTCCGCAGGGCCGCAACGAGATGAGCTACGACGAGTCCCGTGCCGAGGGCACGGCGCGCGCGAACGGTGAGATTGCGTTTGTGGCGGAGCAGTGCTCGAAGACGAAGTTCATTGTGGCTGGTTTCTCCCAGGGCGCGGTGATTGCGGGCGATATTACGAGCCAGATTGGCGCAGGCACGCACGCGTTGCCGCCGGAGCGCCTGCTGGGCTCGTTGATGATTGCGGACGGGCGTCGTGAGAACGGCGTCGGCGTGAACCCTGGTGTTGAACTGCGTGGTGTTGGCGCTGAGATTGCGCTGCGCCCACTGCAGATGGTTGTGAGCGCGGCGACGCCAGGCGCAACGATGACCGGTGCGCGGCAGGGTGGCTTCGGCCAGGTGGCTGACCGCGCGTACGAGATTTGTGCGCCGAACGATTCGATCTGTGACGCGCCGCAGAATGTCGGAAATGCTGTGGATCGCGCGGCTGCGTTGTTGCTGGCTAACGGCAATCACGCGATGTATGCCTCGAACCCGGATGTGATTCCGGGTACCACTACGCCGCAATGGGCTGTAGATTGGGCAATGTCCGTAATTGATTCTTTCTAGAAACTAACTAGATTCTAGGACCTGACAAAAGGAGTGCCCATGGATCTCCAAGCACTGATTCAGCGGTTTATCGACGAAACCGGCCAGATCAAACTCCCGCCGAACTTCACCATCCCGGCCCTGACCGAGATGCTCTACGGGGCGGCAGCCCAGGCCGGTGCGACAGACACCATCAACATCCGCTCGTGGGACTACTCCGCGGACCCAGACGGGGCGCTGCGCACGTTCACGCGCGCCGAAGTCAACGCACGTATCAAGTCCGTGGCTGCGCGCCTGCAACAGATCGGCAAACCGGGGGACCGCGTGGCCATCCTGGCCGGCAACTGCCCCGAGTACATCTTCGGCTTCATGGGCGCCATGTACGCCGGCCAGGTCCCTGTGCCGCTCTACGACCCGACCGAGCCAGGCCACGAAGGCCACCTGCGCGCCGTCCTCGCCGACGCCGAGGCCAACGTGGTGCTCACCAACAAGCAGGGCGCGCCAGCAGTGCGCGCTTTCTTCGCGGAGCTGCCGGGCAAGGAACGCCCGCGCATCATCGCGGTCGACGCACTGCCGGACACGCTCGCTGCCGGCTGGGTGGCTGGGCAGGCGGAGGGGACCGTCGATACGTCGGACCATGTGTCCTTCCTGCAGTACACCTCCGGCTCCACCCGCAACCCGGCCGGGGTGATGCTCACCAACGAGTCCATCGTGTCCAACGTCATCCAGATCTACACGGCCGCGAAGCTGCAACAGCCGATGCGCGTGCCGTGCTGGCTGCCACTGCACCACGACATGGGCATCATCATCTCGATGATGCTGATCATCCTTGGCAGCGAGTTCGAGCTATTCACCCCGCGTGACTTCATCCAGCAGCCGATGCGCTGGGTGGAACGCCTCGGCCGCTGCGAGAGCGACCCGGAGGACATCCACGTCTTCACCGCGGCGCCCAACTTCGCGCTCGAGCTGTGCGCACGTGCTGTCGAGCACGCGCCGCAGGACCTGGACCTGTCCGTCCTGGAGGCGCTCATCATCGGCTCGGAGCCGGTGACCAAGACGAGCGTCGACAGCTTCATTGCGGCCTACGAGGGCTTCAACCTGGACCGCAAGGCGCTGCGCCCCTCCTACGGGCTCGCGGAGGCGACCCTGCTCGTTTCTACCCCGCAGACCCCGGACCGCCCCAAGTTCGTCACCCTCGACCGCGACAAGCTCACCGAGGGGCTTGCGGTAGAGGCAGTGGAAGCCGAAGACGGCGTAGCGATGGCCTCCAACGGCCAGCCGGTGTCCTGGATGCACTTCGCCGTTGTCGACCCGCAGACCCACGACGAGGTCGCGCCGGGCACCATCGGCGAGCTGTGGGCCCACGGCCCGAACATCGCCCTCGGCTACCAGGACCGCGAGCGCGACTCCGCCGACACCTTCGGCAACACCATCGGCGCCACCCGCCAAGAAGGGTTGCCGAAGGACGGCTGGCTAGCAGCAGGGGACCTGGGCACGCTTCTCGACGGCCACCTCTACATCACCGGCCGCGTCAAGGACCTCATCGTGGTTGCAGGACGCAACCACTACCCGCAGGACATCGAGGCCACCGTCATGGAGGCCAGTGAGCATGTGCGCAAGGACTCGGTGGCTGCGTTTGCGGTGCCGGGGGAGGACGTCGAAAAGCTGGTGCTGCTGGTAGAGCGTGCGGACACCGCCACCCCGGACGGCGACGCCGACGCCATCGCCGCGATCCGCTCCGCCGTGACCGCGAAGCACGGACTGGCGCCGGCGGACATCCGCTTCTACGCGCCGGGCGAAATCGCGCGTTCATCCTCGGGCAAAATTGCGCGCCAAGTCAACGCGAAGAACTACCAAGGCTGATAACGAAAAGAAAGGCACGACCGATAGGGTTGGATGCTATGAGTGAGAATGCATTGAACCAGTGGCTGCAGCAGTGGGTTGCGGAGACGACGGGTGTGGAAAGCGTTGACGCGACCACCCCGTTTGAGTCCTACGGACTTTCGTCCCGCGACGCAGTGGTTCTCTCCGGGGAACTGGAGAAGCTACTGGGCCGACGCATTGACCCCACCGTGGCCTACCAGTACCCGACGATCGCTGCCTTGGCCCACGCGCTGACCGCTGACGCCCCGGCGGCGTCGAACGTCGTCGCCACCGGCCGCGACGTGGAGGCGAAGGGTCACGACATCGCCATCGTCGGCACGGCCGGGCGGTTCCCGGGCGCGAATAACGTGGACGAGTACTGGGAGCTGCTCGCCGCAGGCGAGGTCACGACCGGCCCGCTGCCGGAGGGCCGCTGGTCCGAGTACAACTCGGACCCGTTCCTGCGCACCAAGATGCGCGAGGAAGCCACCGACGGCGGTTACCTCGACGACATCGCCGCCTTCGACAACGAGTTCTTTGGCCTGTCCCCGCTGGAGGCGAAGAATATCGATCCGCAGCAGCGCATCATGCTGGAGGTCGCCTGGGAGGCGCTTGAGGACGCCCACATCCCCGCCGACTCGCTGCGTGGGCAGCGCGTGGGCGTGTTCGTCGGTTCCTCGAATAACGACTACGGCATGCTCATGGGCGCTGACCCGGCGCAGGCGCACCCGTACGCGCTGACCGGCGCGTCCAGCGCGGTGATCCCGAACCGGATCTCCTACGCCTTCGACTTCCGTGGCCCGTCCATGAACGTGGACACGGCCTGCTCTTCCTCGCTGGTGTCGGTGCACCACGCGGTGCGCGCCCTTCGCGAGGGCGAAGCCGACGTCGCCCTCGCCGGCGGCGTGAACATCCTGGCCAACCCGTTTGCTTCCCTGATGTTCTCGGAGCTGGGCGTGATTTCGCCCTCCGGGAAGATCCACGCATTCTCTGATGACGCGGACGGCATCGTCCGCTCGGAAGCGGCCGGGTTCATCGTGCTCAAGCGCGTGGAGGACGCCATCGCCGACGGCGACGACATCCTCGCCGTGATCAAGGGCAGCGCCACCAATTCGGACGGCCACTCCAACGGCCTGACCGCCCCGAACCCGGAGGCCCAGGTGGATGTGCTGCAACAGGCGTACGCCGACGCGGGCGTGGACCCGCGCACCGTCGACCTCGTGGAGGCCCACGGCACCGGCACCATCCTCGGCGACCCGATTGAGGCCACCGCGCTGGGCCAGGTCTGCGGTGCCGGACGCGAGGCTGGCCAGCCGCTGCTGCTCGGCTCGGCGAAGTCGAATATCGGCCACTCGGAGTCCGCCGCGGGCGTGGCCGCGCTGATCAAGGTCGTCCAGGCCCTGCAGCACGACACGATCCCGGCCATGGCGAACTTCGCGGGCCCGAACCGCTACGTCGACTTCGACGCCAACAACCTCGAGGTCGTCGAGGACCCGCGCGAGTGGCCGCAGTACTCCGGCCGTCGCGTGGCGGGTGTCTCCGGCTTCGGCTTCGGCGGCACGAACGCGCACGTCGTGGTCAAGGAGTTCGATCCCGCAGACTACGAGGCAGCGCCGCAGTGCCCCGAGGCGCTCACCGGTGTATCAGCGGCCGTCCTGCCCGTCAGTGGCCTGTTGACCTCGCGGCGCAAGTCCGCGGCAGCCGAGCTGGCCGACGCGCTCGAGGGACGCCCGGACGCCGACCTTATTCCTCTTGCGCGTTCGTTGGCGCTGCGTAACCACGGCCGTTCCGCCGCGGTAGTCACTGCCGCCACGACCGAGGAGGCAGTAAAGAGGCTGCGCCAGGTCGCCGAGGGCAAAATCGGTCCCGGGATCGCCGTGGCGGATTCGCCGAACGCACTCGGCCCGGTGTTTGTGTACTCCGGCTTCGGCTCCCAGCACCGCAAGATGGCGAAGCAGCTCATGGCATCCTCGCCGCTGTTTGCGCAGCGGATGCGTGAGCTGGACTCCATCGTCCAGTTCGAGGCCGGCTGGTCCATCATCGAAATCATCGAGGACGACGGGCTGACCTACGACACCGAGACCGGCCAGGTCGCGGTGACCGCCTACCAGATCGCGCTGACCGACATGCTCGACGCCGCCGGAATCCGCCCGGCAGCAGTGATGGGCATGTCCATGGGTGAGATCGCCGCGGGCTACGCCTCCGGCGGCATCAGCGCGAAGGACGCGATGGTGATCGCGTGCCACCGCGCTCGACTGATGGGTGAGGGCGAAGCGCTCACCGCCGACACCGACGCCGAGGGTGCTATGGCCGTCGTCGAATTGAGCGCCGATCAATTGGAGGGCACGGGTGTTGAAGCGGCCGTGTTCGCCGGGCCCGGCATGCTCACCGTCGGCGGCCCCGTCGGTGCGGTGAAGGGGCTCGTCGAAAAGCTGGAAGAGGAAGGTAAGTTCGCGCGACTGATGCGCGTGCGCGGCGCCGGGCACACGAGTGCGCTCGACCCGATATTGGGCGATTTGGCTGCCCAGATCGCCGGCATTGAGGCGCACCCGCTGCGGATCCCGCTGCTGAGCAGCGTCGACGAGCGCGTTGTGTACCAGCCGGGCCAGGTCGTGCACACCGACGAATACTTCCTGCGCATGACGCGCCAGCCGGTCTACATCCAGCAGGCCACCGAGACCGCGTTCGCCGAGGGCTACACCACGCTCGTGGAGGTCGCGCCGAACCCGGTCGCGATCATGGGCCTGATGAACACCGCGTTCGCCTCGGGCAAGCCCGACGCGCAGCTGCTGTTTACCTGCAAGCGCAAGGTCGACGAAGTGGAGTCCATCCTGGACCTCGCCGCGAAGCTGTACGTCACCGGCACCGCCGTCGACTTCACCGCGTTCTACGGGCGCGGCCCGCGTATCGACGCCCCGCTGACCCAGTTCAAGCGCTCCGAATTCTGGACCGATGCGCGCCCCGCGTCCGCGCACACCTCGCTGCTCGGCGCGAAGGTGCGCCTGCCGGAGGGTCAGGTCGCGTACTCGACCGCCGCGGACACGCTGTTTAGCCCGCACCAGATTATCGACGCCGTCGCCGCCGAAGTTCTGCCCGGCTCCCGGGTGGTGGCATACGAGGACCACGACGTACTGCCTGCAGAGGGCGACGTAACCACGATCGCGGCGACCTCGCTCGGCGGGGTGAGCGTGAAGGTGTTCCACGAGGACACCCTGCTGGCGGAAGGCTTCGCCACCGCGCTCGACCTTGGCGGTGCTGTTGAGGAAGACTCAACGACCGCTGCTCCGGCCGCGGCGGTTGACGTTGCTGGTGACGCCGCGCCCGTCGCCGACGAGCTCGCCGACGTCGACGCCATCCGCTGGGACCCGAACTCCGGCGAGTCCGTCGCCCAGCGCCTGCGCTCCATCGTGTCCGAGTCCATGGGCTACGACGCCGAGGACCTCCCCGACGAGCTACCGCTCATCGACCTCGGCCTGGACTCGCTGATGGGCATGCGCATCAAGAACCGCGTGGAAAACGACTTCCAGATCCCGCCACTGCCAGTACAAACGCTTCGCGACGCCTCCGTCGCCGACGTCATCCGCATCGTCGAGGACGCGGTCGCCGGGGTGCAGTCGGAGGCCGCTGAGGCTGCCGCCGAGCCCGCTGAGCCCGCCGATGCTGCTGCCGCCGAGCCCGCCGAGAAGCCTGAGGGCGCCCAGGGCGTCGGCGTCGCACCCCGCGACGCCTCCGAGCGCATGGTCTTCGGCGCGTGGGCCAAGTTCACCGGCACCGCCGCCGCGGGCGTGACCTCCGAGCTGCCCGCCATCGACGACGCGCAGGCCGAAGCCATCGCCAACCACCTGAGCGAGCGTTCCGGCATCACCGTGACCGCGGAGCAGGTCAAGGACGCGGAAACGCTCGAGCCGCTCGCCGACATCGTGCGCGAGGGCCTCGAAACCGAGGTCGAGGGCAACATCCGGGTGCTGCAGCAGCCAGAGCACACCACCAAGCCGCCAGTGTTCGTGTTCCACCCGGCCGGTGGGTCCAGTGCGGTGTACCAGCCGTTGGCTCGTCGATTAGCAGACGACGTCGCGGTGTACGGCGTCGAGCGTCTCGAGGGCACCCTCGAAGAGCGCGCCGCGGCCTACGTGGAAGACATCAACCGCATCGCGCCCGAGGGCAAGGTCGTGCTCGCGGGCTGGTCCTTCGGTGGCGCACTCGCCTACGAAGTGGCGCACCAGCTGGGCAACGACCGCATCGCGTACATCGCGCTGCTGGACACCACCCAGCCGTCCGAGCCAGCCCCCGACACCCCGGAGGAGACCAAGGCGCGTTGGGAGCGCTACGCCAAGTTTGCCAAGGACACCTACGGGCTGGACTTCCCGGTGCCCTTCGACCTGCTGGAGACGGCAGGGGAGGACGCGGTGCTCAACATGCTGGCCGAGTTCCTGGCCACCACCGACGCCTCCGAGCACGGTCTCGCCGCCGGTGTGCTGGAGCACCAGCGCGCGTCCTTCGTCGATAACCAGATCCTCAACCGCCTCGACTTCGCCCGCTGGGCAGACGTGCAGGTGCCGGTGCTGCTGTTCCGCGCCGAGCGCATGCACGACGGCGCCATTACCCTGGAGCCGGCCTACGCCCACATTGACGAGGACGGTGGCTGGGGCGCTATCGTGAAGGATTTGACGATCGTCCACCTGCCGGGCGACCATTTGGCAGTAGTTGACGAGCCCGCGGTTGGCATCGTGGGCAAGTACATGAACGAATGGATTGATAATGGCAACTAGCGCAGAAAAGCTCGCTGACCTGCGTGCACGTCTAGAGAAAGCGCAGGACCCCGGTTCTGAGCGCTCGCGGAAGCGCCGCGACGACGCCGGAAACACCACCCCGCGCCAGCGCATCGCCGCGCTGCTCGACGAAGGCTCCTTCGTTGAGATCGGCGCCCTGGCCCGCACACCCGGCGACGAGAAAGCCGTCTACTCCGACGGTGTCGTCACCGGCTACGGGCGTGTTGACGGCCGCCCCGTCGCCGTCTACGCCCACGACAAAACCGTCTACGGCGGTTCCGTCGGCGTGACCTTCGGCCGCAAGGTCGTCGAGGTCATGGAGTTCGCCATCAAGATTGGCTGCCCCGTCATCGGCATCCAGGACTCCGGCGGCGCCCGCATCCAAGACGCCGTGACGTCCCTGGCCATGTACTCCGAGATCGCCCGTCGCCAGCTCCCGCTATCCGGCCGTAGCCCGCAGATCTCCATCATGCTGGGCAAATCCGCCGGCGGCGCCGTCTACGCGCCAGTGACCACCGACTTCGTCGTCGCCGTCGACGGCCAGTCCGAAATGTACGTCACCGGCCCCAACGTCATCCGCGAAGTCACCGGCGAAGACATCACCTCCGCCGAACTCGGTGGCGCCCGCGTGCAGGAGCAGTCCGGCAACATCCAGGCCGTCGTCGGCTCCGAGGAAGAAGCCTTCGACTACGTCCGCGACCTCCTCGCTCACCTGCCGACGTCCACCTTCGACCCAGCCCCCGTCGAATGGGCCCCCGAAGACGAAGACCTCGACGACTCCGCCCTCGACACCTTCATGCCCGACGACACCAACGCCGGCTACGACATGATGGACCTCCTCGTGCAACTCGGCGACGACGAGGACCTCGTCGAAATCCAGGCAGGCTACGCCGAGAACCTCATCTGCGCCTTCGGCCGTATCGACGGCCGCACCGTCGGCTTCGTCGCCAACAACCCCATGTACCAGGCCGGATGCATCGACGCCGACGCCGCCGACAAGGGCGCGCGCTTCATCCGCACCTGCGACGCCTACAACATCCCCCTCGTCTTCGTCGTGGACACGCCCGGCTACCTGCCCGGCGTCGACCAGGAGCGCGAGGGCCTCATCCACCGCGGCGCCAAGCTGGCGTTCGCCGTCGTGGAGGCCACCGTGCCGAAGGTCACCCTCATCGTGCGCAAGGCGTACGGCGGCGCCTACGCCGTCATGGGGTCCAAGAACCTCACCGGCGACATCAACCTCGCCTGGCCGACCGCGCAGATCGCCGTCATGGGCTCCTCCGCCGCGGTCGTGATGATCCAGGGCAAGCAGCTCGCCGCCATCGAGGACCCCGTCCAGCGCGAGGCGATGAAGAAGATGTTCATGGACTTCTACGACGAAACCATGACCTCCCCATACGTCGCCGCCGAACGCGGGTTCATCGACTCAATGATCGAGCCGTCCCAAACCCGCATCTCGTTACGACGCGCCCTTCGCCAACTTGCCACCAAACAAGAGCAAGACCTGCCGAAGAAGCACACCATCAGTCCCCTCTAAAATTCAAAGGAGAAGAATTTCATGCTTTCCTCTGCACTCGACATCGCCGGAGACATCATCAACCACCTCGTGTGGATGATCTACGCCCTCCAGGGCGGCGACTTCCTCGCCAACATGGGTTGGCTGTCGAGCTAACGCCGCTTCAGAATCAGTTTCGCTGCACCGCGCCATCCCAGCATGAGCAGCGCCGACATGCTGCTCGCCACGATCACGAACGAGTAATGCGGCAACTTGTGGCGGTAGAAGCCCCAGATGATCAGTCCGACCACGATCGTGATGAGCCAGATCAGCCACCCCTTATCCTTGCGGGTGGCCAGCCACGCCAGCCCCAGCCCAGTCGCGAACGGCAGGAAGGTTTCCAACCAGCCGAAGAAGTTCAGCGGCATCTCTTCGGTCTGGTGCGCGATGCGCGCGAGCAGCGCGAACGCGGCGATGGCAACGTAGTCAGCAGCAATTGCGTACGGTTTTTTGATCATGCCTGACAGTCTAACCCGGTGCCTGGTTGCGCTGGTAGGTCGCTGGTCGGTGCCGCAAAACCCGCTTAGCGAATTTGTGAACAGATTTGCGGTTGTGGCCGGACGGCGCGGCCTAATCTGCAAAGTGTAGCAATAGGATTGTAGTAATCCTCGAAAATATATACGAAAAGGGGAATACTACAATCCTGTTACTCCCATTTAGGTTTCGGCGGCGATGGGACCAACCTCACGCCTTGCCCAGCATGTAGCCGCGCCCGGCGTACTCCGCCGTGTGGACGACCCAGCCGATGGCGGTGATGAGGGCGAAGGAGATGAGTCGGTAGAGGACGGTGACGGCGGTGGCGTCGACAAGGGTGAGGCCGACGGTGACCAGGGAGCCGGCGAGGATGGCCTCCACGGTGCCCACGCCGCCGGGCGTGACTTGGGCGGCGCCGGCGAGTTTGGTCATGATGAACGCGAGGGTGATGCCCATCGCGGAGGTTTGGTTGAGGCCGGGGTCGAAACCTGGGGCAGCGCCCAGGACGGACCAGGCGCAGAAGTAGAGCACGGCCAGGTCGAGGACCTGGTTGAGCAGGGAGAATGCGGCGGCTGCGGTGAAGCGGCGGCGTGACATTTGGATGGCGGCGACTTGGTCGACGACGCCGCTGGCTTTGGTGGCGACGCGGGCGGGCAGGAAGCGTAGCCAGCGTTTCAGCACGGCGGGGTTGCGGGTGGCCCAGTAGAGGCCGCCGACCACGGCGGCGGTGCCCAGCAACGATCCGGCCAGGGCCCACACGGACAGTTTCGCGCCCATGAAGACGACGGCGCTGATGCCGATGAGGGTCATCCAGACTGTCGATAAGGCGCCGGAGACGACGAAGAACCAGGCACACAGGCCGGTGGTCGCACCCCGGGACTGGTGGACGCGGAACGTCAGCCACGCGGAGAGCGCCGGGCCACCGGGGACGGTGGTGGACCAGGCGTTGGAGGCGAGCGTGATGTTCATGCAACCGCGCAGGTCGGCGATGCGCCCCTCGATGTTGAGGAGCACCAGCATCACGGCGGCCATGGCGGCGATGGCGCCGAACGCGGTGGCGACGGCCCCGACCAGCGGCAGCGGGTGGGCGCGGCGCAGCGTGGTCCAGGCTTCGCCGAGGAAGGGGAGGCGGTCGCGAAACAGCACCAGGCCGACAATCAGGATGACGACGGGTGCTGTCCAGCGCAGCCACTTAGCGTTCAAGTTCACGCTTCTTCAGCTGCTCGAGTGCCCGGCGGGCCTCGAGTTCCTGCATCAGTTCGGTGAAGGGGACAAGCTCGGAGTCCTCGTTGACGGTCCGGCCTGCGCGGGCGGGGGATGGGTCGAGGGCGATCGCCTCGTCGACGGGGGTGTGGGTGGGGTCGGAGGGGGCGTCGATAAGTGGGACGGAGCTGGAGCCTTCGCCGAGGCTACGGTAGGCGCGTTTGACCCAGCGTGGTGCCCACCAGTTGTCCTCGCGTAGCAGGTGCATGACGGAGGGCACGATGAGTAGGCGGATGATGGTGGCGTCGAGGGCCAGGGACACGATCATGCCGAAGGCGATGTACTTCATCATGACGATGTCGCTCATGGCGAAGGCGGCGGCGACCACGATCATGATGGCGGCGGCCGCGGTGATGATGCCGCCGGTGTGCGCCGTGCCGTACTTGATGGATTGGTCGGTGGTGGCGCGGTTGTGGCGGGCCTCGACCATGCGGGAGACGAGGAAGACTTCGTAGTCGGTGGACAGGCCGTAGAGGATCGCGATGATGAGCACCAGCACCGGGCTCATCAGCGGGCCCGGGGTGAAGTTGAGCAGGTCGGAGCCGACGCCGTCAACGAAGACGAGCGTGAGGAACCCGAGGGTGGCGCCGATGCCGAGCACGTTCATGATGACGGCCTTCGCCGGCAGGATCAGCGACCCGAACAGTAGCGCCATCAGCAGGAACGTGGCCAGCACCATGTAGAGCGCCATCCACGGCAGCCGCTCCAGGAGTGCTTCGATGGATTCGACCTCCATGGCAGGGGTGCCCGCGATGTAGACGCCGACGCCTGCTGGCGCCTCGATGGCGCGCAGCTGGTCCACGACTGCCTGGCCGCCGTTGCGGTCCGCCAGCGGTGCGGAGAGCACCGTGGTGCCGTCCTTCGTCGCCTGGGACGGGGACAGTGGCTTGGCTAGGCCGGTGACTTCGCGGGACTGCAGGACCACGTCCACGAGTTGCTCGTTGGTCGCGTTGGTGACCACGAGCTTGATCGGGTCGGTGCGAAACGCCGGGAACTCCTCGTTGAAGGCGTCCTGCGCCTGCCGCGTTTCCTGGTTGGGTGGCAGGTAGCTTTCGTTGATGCCGCCGAAGGTGATGCCGACCATCGGCACGGTGAGCAGCAGCAGCGCGCCTGTCGCGCCGACGACGACTTTCTTGGAGTTGCGCATCGCCCACGCCGGCAGCCGGTACCACACGGTGTCTTCTATTCGACGCCCCTTCCGCGACGTCCGCCGCACCGACCACTTATCGATGTTCGGCCCCAGCATGCCGAACAGCGCCGGCAGCATGGTCACGGAGATGACCGCGGCGAGCATCACAGCGCTAATTGCGCCGTAGGCCACGGACTTGAGGAAGGCCTGCGGGAACATGAGCAGGCCGGACAGCGCCACCCCGACCATCAGCGCGGAGAAGAACACGGTCTTGCCGGCGGTGGTTGTGGTGGCGGCGACGGCCTCCTCGGTGCTGACGCCGCGGTCGAGTTCTTCGCGGAAGCGGGAGACCATGAACAGGCCGTAGTCGATGGCCAGGCCCAGGCCGAGCAGCGTAATAATCGACTGGGAAAAGATGTTGACCTGCTGGAACTGCGCCAGGATGGACAGCAGCGACAGGGAGCCGATGATGGACAGGATGCCGACGATCAGCGGCATTGCCGCGGCGACCACGCCACCGAAGACGAACAGCAGGATGATGGCTACGAACACCAGGCCGACTTTTTCGGCGCGGGCGATGTCGTTGGCCATGCCGGTGTCCAGCGCGTCGGCGACGGCGGTGGCGCCGGCGATCTGCACGGTGGCGTCGCCGGGCAACGTGATGTCGTTGAGCGCGGGTTGGATGGTGCGGAAGTCTTTCAGCGTCTGTTCGCCGTCGCCGGCCAGGCCGATCGCGGCGAAGGCGGCCGTGCCGTCCTCGGTGATCTGCTGCTGATTCGGCGCGGAGAAATAGCTGGTGATGTGGTCGATCTGGTCCGGGAACTGGGTTTTTAAGGCCTCGATTTGTCGGTTGGCCTCGTTGAACACGGCGGGATCGGCCACGCCTTGTGGGGCGCGGACGAGCAGGATGACATCACCGGCGTTGTCGCGGCCAAACGTGTCGTTCTCGATGGTGGCGGCCGTGGTGGAGTCCGCGCGCGGGTCCTCCCAGCCTTCCTGCGAGAGGCGCTCGCCCAGCTTGGAGCCGAAGAGCACCTGCAGCACCACGATCACCGCGATGACCACAATCGGCAGCACCTTGCGCTGCCGGTACGCGAAATGTCCCCACCTGTAAAACACGGCCAGCTCCTACTTTTCCTTGGTGTTGTGCAGCAACGAGGTCAGTGGGCGGAACGGCTGCAGCCATGCGCCGCCGTCCGGCAGGGATTCCAGGTTGATGCGCGGCAGCGGCTCCAGGAAGACGTTCGGGATGTCCTCGAGGTCGACGAAGCGTAGCAGTGGGGAGTCGACGGCCCACGCGGCGTGCTCGTGAAACCCGATGACGGTCACGGGCAGGCCGTCTTCCGCGAGCTGCTCGAGCGGCTCCTGGAAGTTCTGGCCGTCGGCCGACGCGACGACGACGCCGCGCAGCACGCCCTCGTCGAGGCGGCGGCGGATGTGGGTGAGCATGTCCTGATCGACGTCCGAATCCTCAGCAGTCTTCGGCTTTGCGAAGACCGCGAAACCCACGTTGCGCAGCGCGTCCACCCACGGGCGGACCGATTCTGCGTTGTGGGCGGCGACGTTGGTAAACACGGTGGCTTCCGGCTCGATGGTGGAGCCGGTCTCCTGCGAGGCCTTCGCCGCGAGCCCGATCAGCCAGTGGCCGAGGGCGTCGAAACGCGGCCGCTGCGACCCGGAGGGCCGCCCGCCGAGGATCGCGCCGAGCCCCATGTCAAGGTTCGGCGCGTCCCAGACGAGCAGGTAGGTTTCTGGGCCGGGTTCGGCCCCTGGCGTGTAGGGGTGCGTCTTGTCCTGCAGGTCCTGCATGGTTTACTTCTTCTCCCAGAGGTATTCGCGGATCGTGTGGTCTTTTTCCAACCCTTTCCCCTCGAATTTAGTGATGACCTGACGGTCTGTCAGCAACGGCGCCTCCGGCCATGGCCAACCCTTGTATTCCAGCATGGGTTCCACGTTCACGAGCTCGTCGATCCACTCGGCGTAACCAGCGTGGTCAGTGGCCACGTGCAGCACACCGCCTTTCTTCAGGCGCGTCGCGATGAGGTTCAGCGTGCCCGACTGGATAATGCGGCGCTTGTGGTGGCGGGCCTTCGGCCACGGGTCGGGGAAGAAGATGCGCACGCCGTCGAGGCTTTCCTCGCCGAACATGCGGGCCAGGACCTCGACGCCGTCGCCGCGCACCATGCGGATGTTCTCGATCTCGCCACGCACCACGGATCCGAGCAGCTTCGCCAGGCCCGGCTTGTACAGCTCGACGGCAATCACGTTGGTGTCCGCCTCCAGCGGTGCCATCGCCGCGGTGGAGGTGCCGGTGCCTGAGCCGATTTCGAGGATCGTCGGGTGGCCCGTGCGGCCGAACCACTCGTCGACGTCGATGGGGGTATCGCTGAGCATCTGCCCCAGGCGCGGCCAGTGCTCCTCGAAGAGCGCCTCCTGGTTGTCCGTCAGCGTGCCGCGGCGGAACGTCACCGAGCCGAGGCGCGGGTAGTCCAGGCCGGTATCAAATTCAGTTTGCGGGGGCCGCCCGTGGGGCAGTTCGCCCATGCCAGGGCGTGAATTCTCAGACATGTTCATCGTGTTCATTGTCCACACGGTGGATTGAAATGCAATTCCCCCAATTGCCCCCGGAATGGGGTGAATGTGGGTCCGGTCACGTTTATTTACGGGTTTGCACGGTGAAAGAATGTTGTTTTCGCTGCGTACGGCCAATATTTATCGACGCTCCACCGTTCGGGCACACCCCTTTTTGGGGCACATTTACATGCTCACTCTTGGTCGTTTCTATGAAGTATGTCACTGGTTATGACCGGGGTGGGCGTCGAAAAGCTGGAGGCAGACCAGCGTAACCGTGATTTCGATAGGCTTAGGACCTAGAGGTTTGTCTATTTTGACCAGGAGAGATTATGACCACTGCCGTGAAGCGCATCGAAGGCAACGTACCAACCGACAATGAGCAGCTCATTGCTTGGATCAACGACGCTGTCGACCTCTTTGACCCGGACAAGGTGGTTTTCGCGGACGGATCCCAGGAAGAGTGGGACCGCCTCGCAGCCGAGCTGGTGGAGAAGGGCACGCTGATCAAGCTCAACGAGGAGAAGCGCCCGAACTCCTTCCTTGCACGTTCGAACCCTTCCGACGTCGCACGTGTTGAGTCTCGCACCTTCATCGCCACCGAAGACGAGGACGGCGCAGGCCCAACCAACAACTGGCGTGACCCAGCCGAGCTCAAGGCTGAAATGCGCGAGCACTTCAGCGGCTCCATGAAGGGCCGCACCATGTACGTTGTGCCGTTCTGCATGGGCCCAATCAGCGACCCAGACCCGAAGCTGGGCGTTCAGCTCACCGACTCCGCATACGTGGTCATGTCCATGCGTGTGATGACCCGCATGGGCCAGGAGGCACTGGACAAGATTGAGGGCGACAAGTTCGTACCGTGCCTCCACTCCGTCGGCGCACCGCTCGAGCCAGGCCAGGAAGACGTCGCATGGCCATGCAATGAGACGAAGTACATCTCCCAGTTCCCAGAGACCAAGGAAATCTGGTCCTACGGCTCCGGCTACGGCGGCAACGCAATCCTGGCGAAGAAGTGCTTCGCCCTGCGTATCGCATCCGTCATGGCGAAGGAAGAGGGCTGGATGGCTGAGCACATGCTCATCCTGAAGCTCACCTCCCCAGAGGGCAAGGTCTACCACATCACCGGCGCATTCCCGTCCGCATGTGGCAAGACCAACCTGGCAATGCTCACCCCGTCGCTCGAGGGCTGGACCTCCGAGGTTGTCGGCGACGACATCGCCTGGATGCACCTGCGTGAGGACGGCCTCTACGCCGTCAACCCAGAAAACGGCTTCTTCGGCGTCGCACCTGGTACGAACTACAAGTCCAACCCAATCGCCATGAAGACGATGGAGCCGGGCAACACCCTGTTCACCAACGTCGGCCTCACCGACGACGGCGACGTCTGGTGGGAAGGCATGGACGGCGACGCCCCAGCGCACCTCGTGGACTGGCACGGCAACGACTGGACCCCGGAGTCCGGCGAGAAGGCCGCCCACCCGAACTCCCGCTACTGCACCCCAATCGCACAGTGCCCAACCGCCGCACCGGAGTACGACGACTGGAAGGGCGTCAAGGTCGACGCCATCCTCTTCGGCGGACGCCGCCCAGACACCGTGCCACTGGTCACCCAGGCGCACGACTGGGAGCACGGCACCATGATCGGCGCGATGCTGTCCTCCGGCCAGACCGCAGCCTCCGCAGAGGCGAAGGTCGGCTCCCTGCGCCACGACCCAATGGCCATGCTGCCGTTCATCGGCTACAACGTCGGTGACTACTTCCAGCACTGGATCGACATGGGCCGCGAAGGCGGCGACCGCATGCCGGCGATCTTCCTGGTGAACTGGTTCCGCCGCGGCGAGGACGGCCGCTACCTGTGGCCAGGCTTCGGCGAGAACTCCCGCGTATTGAAGTGGATCGTGGACCGCATCGAAGGCCGCGTCGGCGCAGACGAGACCGTGGTCGGCTACACCGCCCGCGCGGAAGACCTGGACCTGGAGGGCCTCGACGAGCCAATCGAGGACGTCAAGGAAGCCCTCTACCCAGATCCGAAGCTGTGGGAGGGCGACGTCGCAGATGCCCGCGAGTACTTCGCTGGACTCGGCGACCGCGTTCCGAAGGAAATCTTCGAGCAGCTGGACAAGCTCGAGGAGCGCGTCAACGCCGCCAAGTAAGCTTCTGGCGTAAGTAATCCGCTGAGATGAAAGGCCCGCCGTGTGGCGGGCCTTTACTTATGTGAACTTACTCGCCAGAGCTGCCAGCTCCGCTTTGCTCTGCATTCGGTGGGTACGCAGTAGGGCCGATACTTTCTTTGTGATAGTGATTTCCGCGTAATTCAGTCGCTGTGCAATCTGCCGATTGCCTGTTCAGAGCTTTGCTTTGCGTGGTGTTAGCAGCAGGGCGTTGATTCTTGAGCGCATACTCTGCGACAGAAGTGCACCGGGTTTTGTTCCTAGGTTTTGCCTTAATTTCTATTGCCAGTGGAGGGATCTGCTTCCAAAATTCGGTTTCCACCTCGACCAGGTTCCGGTATCTCAAGCTTTGGTGGAGCTTTGTCTCGTTCCGCAATGACGCCCATTCGAACATCGCGATTTCCCTCGACAGCATCATTTCACCTGCGAGTATGGATCAGCTCGTTCTTGTAGGAACTGTTCACAATTACAGCAAGAGCATTGTCAATTGTCATAGGTGTCACCAACAGTTCCGGTGGAAGCAGCGAACCTGTGCTGGGCGAGTCGCTCGTTGTAGACAACGCCCAGATACTGCGACCCGTGATCCGGGTGGTGACTGAGACCTGTTGTTTCTTCAGCAGACGCGATCGTCTGGCTGAGCTTGCAGCGGTAAAACTTCGGTGTGCATGGAATCTGATAGCGCCTATCCAACGATCCGTCGAGAATAAACGCCAATGGCAAACGCGACATACACGAGCTTTTCTTCGTCGTGCATACGTAATGTCAGCCACCCACAGATTGTTCGGGTCCTGGGTTTGAATTCACGCTCCACCCAGTTCTGGCGAAGAGGAGGCGCATCAGGCTTACGGATTGTGATCTGCTTTTGCTTTTGCCAGAAACGTCGGCCTGTCGCATCAACCGTGCAGTTTGCTCACGATCGATATCGATTCCGTCACGGTGAAGAGCATGCCGCATTTCCGCACACCGACACCGGGCCCGATGAATAGCACTAATGCGTTCAACGAGTAAAACATCACAATGGCGCCGAGCACTTTAACCGCAGGCCTTGGCCTGGCGATAACCACGCGATATGACGCACCCACTAGCTTGGCTATCTTTCAACGTCTCACAGATGAACTCGACAGAGAAACGAATTCGGTATTCATCGATGAACTGGATTATTTCCGACGTGGAAAGGTGAGGCAGCCCTAGTGTCTCATTAGTATCGCGGAGCGCTTGATTTTCACGGAGCAACCTCGCGTTTTCGATGCCACGATCATGCACGCATCCTCATGAGGATAGTCTCCGGCCCACCAAGATACGAGCATCGATAAGGCGGGCCGTACGGTCCTTTGCGTCCTGGTCAAATCATCTTGGCATACTCCAGATTTTTCTGTCTAATCAAACAGGATAAAACCTAGGACACTTCACCTCAGTATGCTGGTTGAGAGTGTCGGCGAGCTTGTACTAATTTACAAGAAACTTTTCCGGGGATTACGCGCCTAGAAGTCCGACGGTCTTTAACCGAGCGCTTAAACAGGTGCTTTTGCAGGAGAAGAGTCGTCGTATCTGCCTGAAAACAAGTAAGAGGGAATTACGTTTTGTAGCTTCAGAATCACATACAGTTAAGATTGCTGACAGTCAGAAGAAGCTTCAGGAGTATGGGGTAAATATGAAGCCAGCATCATTGATAAAAATATGGTCCAAGCTGAAGCCCTTGCCTCTCCCCTACTGGACTGGACTCGTAGGGATCCTGGCGGTGGCAGTTAACTTTTTCCTGCAACCTGGTACTTTTACCAATCCCTGGACGATTCCAGCGACTGCATTGAATCTCTTATGTCTCATTGCAGTACCTCGTTTCCCGCTCCCTACCTGGGCCGGATATCTCGTTCTATTTCTTCTTTTATCGGCACAGCCAGATATCCGAGCCACGGCCTTTACCTTCTTTGCTCCGCTTGTCGCTGCAGTTGTTGCCTACCGTGGCCACACAGTAGCGGCGGCAGCCGGAAGTACCCTGATTTGGTACTCAGGTTCAGTCAACCCTTCAGAAGGGGTCCTGTTTCCTCCTGATCTGCTGGCATCTACCGTCTGGGCGTTATTCCTTGCAGCTGCAGTTCTTCTCGGTCACATCCTTTACCGCGTCATCATTCAGAGAAGAGACTTGATGGAGCAGTGGGATAATGACATCCGAGCTCGCCGAACATCGTTAGCAAGAGCATTGCATGACTCTGTAGCAGCGTCGTTGACCTCAGTGGTGATGCGTGCAGAAACGCTTAGTCTGCAGCAAGGTTTTGCTGCTGAAACCCAGGCGGAACTTGCCGCAATCGCAGAGCAGGCGCGCGATTCCATGAAAGAGGTGCGGAGTCTACTGCGTATTCTTAGCAGCGACTCCCCATCCTGCTCGAGCGGTTTGGAATCATCTGCCGCCGACCAGTTTTATCAGATAGTCAGCTTTCTAAAAGCACATGGTTTTACCGTGGAAACAAGGGGCTCTTTCCGGGTCCTTTCCCTTAACTCAGATGGCCTTGTCGTACTCCGAGAGGTACTGAAAGAAGTGGCCACCAACATCATCAAGTACGCAAATCCCGGTTCTACAGTGACACTCACTGTGGAGGACCACGACGGCTATGTCACCATCAGCTTCATCAATACTGTTGGCAGCAGAAAACCGGCATCGGATTTAACCACCGGACTGGGTCTTCCGGCTATTTCACAGCTAGCCGAAGGTATCGGAGGCGACATGCGGACAGTCTCAAGCTCCACCCGATGGAATACCGAGTTACGGATCCCTCAGCAGAAACAATGACACCCCCAGAACGGTGGTCACTTTCGTCTATAACCTTCGCTTGTGGGCAGCGGAGGCTACTTGATGCGAGATAATGAGATAGCCCAGAGATGCCCCCTAGATGCAGAAAGAGGACAGAGAATGATACCTTTCCATCGACCTCGCTCCATTGCTCCCCTCACAGCAGCATTAATCGTGACCTTGCTAATCGCCCCCTCGGCGGTGGCTGAACAAGTCTCCGTAACGCCGCAAATTTCCCAGCCTCAAGAGTCCCACATGGAAAATAACGCTGTTGCGATCCTCGGCACTATTACCGATATCTTCTCCTGTAAACATCATCCAGCCCTGCCATGGTGCAAATGAGCTACAAGAAATGAGCGAACATACTGCGCAAATGAAGGTTCTTCTCGTTGATGATGACCCACGGGTCTTATCCTCATTCCGACAGTATTTCGCCACTACTAAAGACATCCGCGTTGTGGCAGAAGCGCACAATGGAGTCGAGGCTCTCACCGTGCTCGACAACGTCCCTCTCGATATCATTCTGGCCGATATTCACATGCCGGAGATGGACGGGGTGACGTTGTTGAGCGAGGTTCAACGACGAACGGACCCGCCTCCATTCGTGGCGATCACTGCACTTGACAGTGACGAGACAATGCTCAGAGTGTTGGCCGGTGGTGGTGCTGGTTATGTTCTTAAGAGTTCACGACCACAGGCAATTATTTCCGCAGTTCGAGACGCAACCACTGGCGGAATCACGGTATCTCCACAGGCCCTGAGCAGACTCGTTGATTACATCCCTGACAAAGTTTCCACACCCCCAGCAGCCCACCGAGTGGACTTCTTTTCAGCCTATGAGGACCTAACTAAGGTAGAGGCGCGCATTCTACATTGCATATGCCAGGGGCTATCTAATGCTGAAATAGCTTCCGCAATGAAGTATTCCGAAGCGACGGTAAAAAAGCATGTCTCTCACCTCATCGCGCGCTTCGGCGCGACCTCAAGACTCAGTTTGGCAATCACAGTGATCCAATCAAAATTGGGCAAGTCGTGGTAGAAATTTTTCTGATCGGCCGACTACTCTGTGTGTTTCTTCCGCACAGACACCCTGGCCAACCAACTGATGGTGCTATGCCATGATGAATACACCGCGCGCATGGAGTTTCGTTGAAGATCTCCACCTGGCAGACGTACTCGTGCTTGATGACTTCTTAACAACGCCGATTGATGCTGCCACAGCACACCAACTGCTCAATATTCTTGCTGAGCGTGAACACCGCGGGTCAACGATTGTCACCTCCCAGTTCACGCCCGATGAGTGGTACAAGTCCATCCCGGATGCTGTCATCGCCGAGTCGATTTTGAATCGGCTTGTCGTTGGCGCTGAGATTATCACGCTGGAAGGTCCGAACATGCGACTCGAAGCCAATACGCAGTAGCGGCTCATAGTCAACGCCCGGGTGTTACCCGATACTCACCCGGGCGTTACTGGATACTCACCACAGTGTTACTAAATCCGTGGTCCTAACACTGAGATCATCACGTTGGAAGAAAACAACGCTGCGGTACCAGGTACGTGGAACCCCTGGTACCGACTACGCGGACATACGGTGTGCCAACTACCTCGAATCGACACACGCTTGATTGCACGTGATGGCACGAGGGCCGTGCCGTACCAATATCGTTCGTGAATAAACTGTCGGTTGATGCGACAGGTGTTCAGAAGATTGAAATGGTAGCGGTGTGGTGAGTATCTGGTGAGTATCTGGTAGCGCCTAAGTGAGTATCCGGTAGCGGTGTCGGATGCGGTTTGTTTGAAGCGTCCTGGGTTTAGTTCCGCTTCTTTTACGGCCCCGCGTTGATGGGCTGGGTGAGATAGTACTCGGTTTCTATTTCTTGTGGGGTGGCGTAGTCCAATGCTTCGTGAAGGCGCTTAGTGTTCCACCAATGCACCCACCGCAAGGTGGCCAGTTCGACTTCTCCGACCGACGTCCACGGGCCTTGGGCGTGGATAAGTTCAGCTTTGTAGAGACCGTTGACTGTCTCCGCCAATGCGTGGCGTAGGAGTCGCCGACTGTTCCGACACTCGGGCGGATTCCGGATTCAGCTAGTGCGGTGGAATACTTCAGTGACACGTACTGGCTGCCCCGATCGTTGTGGTGAATGAGCTGGTTTCCATGGATTCGTCCTGCAGTCGTTAACGCATGTTCCAATGCCTCCATCGGCAGCGCGTCGGTGCGCATTGTCGAGCGTGTAGCGACACCAACAATTTTTCGGCTGAATACATCCACGACAAACGCGGTATAGGCGAATCCTGACAGGGTGCGAACGTAGGTAATGTCGGCAACCCAAAGCCTGCCTGGTGCCTGCGCACGGAAGTTTCGGCTAACAAGGTCCGGGCGATGATCCGGTGTCTTCGGGCTGATCGCTGTGGCCGGAGTTCGCCCGCGTCTGCGGTCGGAAACACCTGCGAGTTTCATCAGACGTGCAGTCTTGTCACGACCGATATGAAAGCCTTCACGGTTCATCGCGTGCCACATTTTGCGGATGCCGTAGACCGAGAAATTCTCCGCATACACACGCTGTATCTCTGGGATGAGCAAGCTATCGCTTAAGGCCCTTGCGCTGGGAACACGCGTGGTGGCTTTTCGGTAGCCGCGGGAGGTGATAAATCCACGATCTGCCTGTTTTAGAACTCGGCAGATGGCCTCGACCCCAAATTGATCTTTGTACGCGTCGATGTAGGAGATCATTTGGTCGTGGGTCGGTCGAGTTCCGCTGCGAAAAAAGCCGAAGCAGTTTTGAGAATCCCGTTTGCTCGTTTCAGTTCGCGGTTTTCTCGGCGCAGACGCTTGAGTTCTTCTTCTATTGTTTCGCCGCCTGGCGCATCAGATTTATCTCGTACTGAAGCGCTGTCACGGTACCAAGCCCGCAACGTGTGGTGGGATACTCCAAGCAGCTCACCGACCTCCGTGTAGGCGCGTTGCAGTGAGCAAGACTCTAGGCGGACCATTTCGATGATCTGATGGATCGCCTTCTCCTTGAACTCAACGGCATACTTTCTGGGCATAGTGCCTAATCCTTCCTTACCTCCTGAGGTAGGAACTAAACCCAGGACACTTCATTATTGTCTCGTGTGGGTGGGTTAAGATAAGGGGGAACGTTTGGAGGTGGACTAGTGAAGAAGCGGAAGTGGAATGCCGTTGAAACGGTGAAAACTGTTAAGTCGTCAGTGGTCATCATCGTCGATCCTTCAATAGACAGCGTCAGTCTGGCGAATCAGTTTGGAAGAGCCCTCGCGGAGGTGTCCCATTCTGCGCTGATTGAAGGTGACGTTTGTGTCGATTCCAGAACTGGCAATCTGGAATTGCATTTGTATCTTCGGGTTAAGAAATTTGCCGAAGCTGCAGGTGCAACCTCGGAAATATTCGGCTTACTAACGCAGTTGATTCCCGAACTTCAGCAGGACGATCTCTCTACCGGCACTAACCTTCTCGCCCCTGCTTAGCAATGTCGTCAGATCGCGTGTTATCGATTGCTAGACGCATCGATCGGATATCAGAATATCTTCCTCGTGTTGTAATGGTTGGGGCCCAAGTCCCAGCGTGGTTCACCGTTATGGTGGGGAATTCCAGGCTGCACGAGACTTTTGGATTCCTGCCCGAGCAGTTCGCGATTCGTACAGACGCGACCCTGATTTGCACTGCGATGGGTCTGGCTGTTTGGGGAATGTATCTTGAGGGACGACGAGAAAAGACTCTAATAGAGCGAGACGAGCAGCTCGAGCTAGCCCAAAAAGTTTTAGCCACACTAGATCGTCGGCTTGACGACCTATTAGAAGAGCTTACCGAAGAGTTAGGATTAACTTCGGGCGGAAACACCAAGCTTTCGAGTGGTAAATGCGTGCGGATCACTATTTACGCGCATGACCCTACGGACCGAGTTTTTATTCCGCTGGGAAGACGCTCGACGAACCCCCGATTTCGAGATTTTGGGAGAAAGTCCTATCCGGATGACCAGGGACTCATTAGTCGTGCGTGGGAAACTGGTTGGGGCGTCGAGACTGACCTACCGGCCCAGAAAGATCAGTGGGTTGACGAGGTGAGCGAACGTCACTCCATTCCTACGGAAGTTGCAAAACAGTTCCGCTTGAGAGCGCGAAGCTTGGCCGCTTTGCGTCTTCAGGTGGGGCGAGAAAAAGCCGGCGTAATTGTAATCGAAAGTGACGACCCTAAAGGTATCGGCGGAAATGTTGTAGATGACTACCGTTCAAGTCGAGCATACGATGAATTAAGGGCTCTTATGCCGATACTGGTAGCCCGTAACGATTTCGAACACCGCAAAACTAATTCGTATACAAGCGGAAGTACTGTGATTTGATCTTCTCTTCTTACGAATCCGGTTTACCCGGAAAGTTTACTACTGGTGCTGGCAACTCCAAATTGGACCTTTAAATCCGGGATGTCGGGGGAGGGGTAGTTGAAGTGAGTGCAGAGCCATTTCAGCAAAATTTTCGCGTTCACCTCGGAAGAGATCGCCGCTAGTTTCTGCCGCATCTGACAGGAGGCAACCAGCTGGCGGAATCGGTCGTAGCTGTAATGGCGCTAGCCCGGCTGGGCGGCAGTGGTGGTGTAGCGAGCCCACAATACTTGCAGCGTTTGCTTCGTACGCCCTGTGCATGCTTTGACGACCGTGTCAAAGTCAATCGGGACGAATTCGCCTTGCCCGCTGGTGCGTTTATCAACGAATATCTCGTCCAGCTCGTCATTCGTCAGCGCAGCGACCTGCTCAACAGTGGTCAAGCCAAGGCTTCGCAGCGCTTGGTTCGCCCGGGAAATCGCGCGATGCGAGCACCCGAGCTGGTCTTCAATCTGGCGGTAAGAACGCTTCTTTATCAGCAGCGTCATCACCGCACGGTAATCCGTCATAAGCGGACTCCTTCCAGTACACGCCGCATCCGAGTGGTGCGGCTACCGGAAGTATCATCCCGAGCGCCCTGAGCTGCTACCAGAAACTCACTGAAGCGCTACCGGATAGTCACGACACTGCTACCAAATAGCCGGTCGCAACAGCGACAGGCCGACGTTTCTGGCGAAAGCAAAGGCGGATCACAACCCGTACGCCTAATGCGCCTGTTCTGCGCCTAAATTGGGTGGAGTGTGAATTCAAACCCAGGACCCGAACAATCTGCGGGCAGGCGGCTGCCATTACATATATGCGACGAAGAAAAGCTTCGTGTATGCCGGGTTTGTCATTGCTTTTTACTCTCGACGGATCGTTGGATGTGAAGTGCCAGTTATGCCTCTAGGAAAACTTCAAATACAGGGGTGTAATACTCCAGTACGGTAGCGTTGGAACATGCATAATTTCCGTTCACTTCAACCCATTCGGTCCACTCTGATCTGTTCTGATCAGGATAGTTTCGACGCGCTATAACAATTCGACACTCTATATTCTGCTCAGCAAATTTCGCAATAACATATTGAGCTAACTTTTCGTCGAAATGGCTCCCCTCGATTTCCGTGAGTAGGCGCCAAGTGAAACGATTCTGCTTCTTACTTAGAGGCGATGGATACTTGTACGAGTAAGGAATAACGCACAGCTCTTCTTTCACTACTTCTCTCTTTCTGCTATCCATTTCATTACGTGGTCATAAACACCATCTGCCGATAAGCATTCGTACCCGTGGTACAACCCACCCACTTGTATTAGAGTTACATCTTCCTGCTCAGACGCTGTTCGCAAGAAAAAACCCCACGCGTCTAAGAACGGGGTAGAAGGATTCAAGTCCTGCGTTCCGTGGCAAACAAGCAAGTGGTGGCGGTTATCAACTTGGGCTCTTCTCCAATCGAACCACGGAGGGGTGGGCCTCAGCGGAGTTTCTGAACTTATGGGAGTGCTGATAGAAAACGGTCCGCCAAATGGGGTTCGAGCACGGTCGAAGCAAGCTGATACTAGAACCGCGTTAATTGGAACATTTATCGTACTGTTTAATATAAACCTAATCACACCGCAGCTTTCGCTAACGCCCACGATATTAATAGGCACCGGGTCCCCCGCAAGATTAACGCCCTGCATCTCAATAAGCTTCTTCACGATAAGGTTAGCGCATCTTATGGCCGTAGATGCTGAGGTGAGGGAGCTCACCGGGAGGCTAATGGCGCACGTTCTGACCCTGGATCCATCCTTACAATCATTCACTGTCTTAATAAGTTCGATAGTGGGGATGTCGGTGTGGGAAAAACCAGAGAATGAGATGCTAAATATTTCGATCATCGTTTTTCCAGCAGACGTTTGACCATATCGTTCGTCGTGACGATTTCAATGTCGCGGCCTCTGGTCGCGTCCGCCACGCAACAACCTTCCAGGAGCGGTCTTCTGGTTTCATTGTCGACGATATCCACAAGTATGCTGTGGGACATTTGAAATAATGCCTTATTTATTGATGATTTTTTAGTTCCTATTTCTATAAAACCGGGCATAACGGCTTGACTGCTTTGTTGTAGGGAAACGCTCTTTCCATTCCATCTCCATGGACCATGCGGGTTTAGAAAGTGGGAGCTAGTACACAATAGCGCAGAGACGGGCAGATATTTTCCATTATCGAGGGCAGAAGCCACCTCCATGAACTCATTGATGAACCTATCGCTTACCCAGCTTCTTGTTTCTACAAAAAAGGAGTACGATAAAATTCTGAAAAATGGTAACATTAAATTTCTCCAACTTCTATAGTTTGTGCGGGCAGGTCGATTACGTTGCCTTGGTGGCTGACCTCAATGAAGGGATATTTGACCGCCAGGTCAGACAGCAGTGCTCGAGCGCGATTCGCGTTATCGTTGTCAAGTCCACTTAATGGCTCATCTAGCGCTATGACCAAGGGGGTTCCAATGATCGCTCTGGCTAGGGATATTCTGCGGCCCTGACCCCCGGATATGTCCGTACCGCTTCCGTCAATGTGTGCTTGCGAACCGCCTCGAGCTTGAAGCTCAGAAGTGATGCCAAGCGCGTCTAAAACCTTGTCGATTTCTTTGGCAGGGATATTCCGGCCCATTGCAACGTTTTCTGCGACTGTGCCATCCAAGAAGACATTGGTCTGGGGACAGTAGCCGATTTGGCCAGAAATCTTTCTATCTGGGTCAAGGATCGTGGATTTTAGGTAAGTACTCTTTCCGCTACCAGATGGCCCTGTTACCCTGACTAGACCATTCGGTGGGTTAAGGACTTCCTGGGAACCGCGCACTAGGTGGAAATCTCGTCTGTGGAACAGTGAGCCGAGCGTCTCTCGTGCTAGGGAGCCTCTCTTCACTATTTCGAAACAATCTCCCAGGCTAGATAGTGGACGAGCGACTAACGTAGCGAAAGTCATTACAGCGACTGTCGATGCAATATCGTTCTGCTGGGCGAAGTAAAGGTACCAGAGTAAGATGAACGCAGGGGAAAGATGATTGATCAGAGACGGTACGAATGTTGTGATACTGGAATAGCAGGATTGACGGGCTGAGGTCCGAAAATAACTGTTAGCGCTGGTTTGTGTCCGCTGATTCGCCCACTGCTCAGCAGCGGCTGCCTCTACGACATCTGCAAAATCAGGAACAAATCGTTGCCGCATTGTTTTTGAAAAACTGGCAAGGCTATCCATGTTATCTTTCCAGGCTAGAGAGGATTTGTTAGCCAGCCATTTGGAGCTGAGGATTGCGCATAATGATGTCGTTCCGATGATGATCATAGCGTCGACCGTCATATCGTCAAGGACGACAAATGCGCTCGAGAATGCCGCAATCGACGAGAAAACCGTGTTTGGCAAGCTTCGCCACGTGTCGACAAGGGCGCCACCATCGTTCATTAGTCGGGATTGAAGTCTATCTGGGTCAGGTCGTGCGGCTCCCCGCGAGGAGAGCTCCTCTACAGCAGTGGAGAATAGGGAGCTTAAATGAACTATGTTCGCTTTTAGAGTGACGAGCTGGCTAATGAACAGCGAGGCTGGCCCAGCGACTGTGAATGCGATGAATAAGATGACGTCTTCGGTGTCTATGTTTCCTTGGGCGTACCCAGCTAAAGCCAGCTCTAAGCCCTTGGCCGGAAGTACCATTAAAAAACCTTGAAGGAACGAAACTCCCCAGCTAAATATCACCCAGATTAGTGTTGGCTTGGCCAGTCCGAAAGCCCAAGAAACGGGTTGGCCGAAAAGCTGCTTTTCCTTTTGCTCCTGATTCATCTACGCGCGGCTCCTTGCGAGAAATCCGATGATTTCAGTAATCCCATTCAGCTGGCGAGTCTTAGGGCATTCAGGACCATCGGAGAAATGAACAAGAGCAGTGGGAAAACTACTAATCCGGTGAGCACGGACCAAACTGCTATGCTTCTCGTCCTCGAAGATAAGAGGTATAAAGAAGTCTCGATCCTTGAGAACACTTTTTAAGACGCGGCAAGAATTACATCCCTGCTGGGTGAAAACGGTGATTCCGGATATATTCTCGAAGCCCACTTCCTGTACAGGGGGTAAAGCACTCTCGGCCTTGGTCTGACTAGACGGTCGCTTGTTTTGCCAAATGATTAGAATGGCCCCACCCGCCAGCAGTCCTAGTAACACCGAGCGGGTTGAATGCGCAGGATTCTCTATGAAGATCGACCCCATGTTTGCTATCGAAATGATAGCTAGAAGCGATATGTGTACTGTGTCAATAATATTTTCGGATATTCCGAAACAATTGCATTGTGTTCCTCGGAGAAGGAAAGCAACCACTAGCAAAGCTAGGAAATATAGCGCTATCACCAGGCTTGAGTAAGGGAGGGGGGCGCACGCCCCAATCCCTATGACAATGATCTCTGATGAAATTGCTAACCAGTCGGAAACTTCTACCCCGACTAACTTGGTTTTTCCCGTCCGGATTACCAGATTTGCCCAGAGTTTCTTTACTGCAGAGAAGGAAAGTACTACTAGGCCTGCCGTCAGCACAAGGGAAGGGAGACCAGTTAGGGTCGTCATTGTATCCAACGCTCAATCTCTTTTCTTACTTCAGCCGAAACCCACTGACTAGCATTTTGTTCGCTTGTAAGGGGGGCTTCCATTGCTTTTACCTCTAAATAAACTTCATGGGGAATTTCGTAAATTTCCCACTGTGAGAGGCTGAATAGAAAATAGCTTTCCCCGTTTTTCGCTACACTCGCCTTTTTAGCCATAACTCCAACTCCAGACTCCGAAAGATAAAAAAGCTCTCCTGGGACAAATTTCGGGGGGATTTAAAAGTTTCCCTCAGCAGCCCTTCATCGATAACGCCTTCGGACATGAGGCGTCCGTTGTGCAGTTCAGAGAAGATGCGCGGAGAGTTAGCCATGACGAAATGGTGCTCTTGCCGCCCTCGCGTCGCAGAACCAGTTGCACCATTAAGCGTGTGGCCCCAAAAACCGACCGGGACCCTAGTTACAGTGTTTCTAAGGCTGTCATACCCCATCCGGGAATAATCCGGAGTACCAATGACGTGTCGTAGGAATGCGTTATCGGTAACTGCGAATTCGAGGGCATATCCCATCTCTCGCGCCACTCCCTGGAGGATGGTCAGGCGGGGATTCATTTTTTCCCACACGACGGCGCTCGCCATTTCGGGAAGCTCTTTGAGGGCACTGGTCCAAATAGCGGTGGAGCGCAATGCTTCTTCTTGGCATAGTTTTAGGGCCCAGTCAGTCCAAAAAGTAGGCATCTGGAATGATGTGCGTCCGCCAAGGGGGATATCGTCACTAGAACTATCAACTACTTTCGTCCGTCCCGATGCTCTTTTTGCTCCAGTCATCCCTCTTTGAAGTCGTTCTATTATCGATGGCTTGTAACGATCCTGTGTGCTGATGGACAAAAGGCCCCGAACTCCAAGAAATGACATAAGACGATTAGTATCTTCCCTGTCCAGACGGTTGATAGCGAGAATGGAGCCGTCTTCTCGATAATTCATGGGAAACTCCGCGAGAGAAAAAGCTGTCGAGTTAAGCCAATCCTCTATCGTGATTCCCGGATGGTTCACAGACCTGCCAGAAAGACTGAAACCAGTCGAGACACCACCTGGGTTGGAGGATGTTAGAAACAGAGTTCCTCTTTCCTCTGCCCAAGCATTAATGGAGCGCTTGCTGATCATCCGCTGATGCGGGATTGAGGCTTCAATGTGAGAGATCCCTTCTTCTGCCAGTGCCGAAATTACTTCAAGATCACTCCGCTTGGGATCAGCTACCTTGTCAACAATCCGAAGTCCCACTAACTGGACCAACCATGCAGGATTAATCATCTTGACCGTCCGTTCTGTGAAGCTGGATTTCAGTAATGATAGGTACTGCAACGACGTAAGCCGCCAGTATCCCCAGTGCATGAGGAGTGAAAGCATCCCGAGGGTTTAGACTCGATACTTGAGCGACTGCAGCAGCTAGAAGAGTGCCACTGATACATCCAAACAGCGCGAAGGGGAGAGTAAGGCTGATCGTTTCGATGCGGACAAGATTCTTAGCGACCGTATTTTGTACTCCCCGTAAGGTGAGAACCTTGACTAACCTAGTGCGGTCTCTGATTGCTGCAATAGTGATTCCACTTACTGCTGCTAAACCGAACAGCATAATACTGAGCGTCAACGCAGATGCCGCTTCACCGTACCCGGATGACATGGCAGAGTTGACATTGTCGATTCTTTCCTGCGATGTCAATCCGGACTTGGTTTGCATGGTTGCAGACAAAACAACATTAGATGGGAGCTGATCCAAATCTGCGTATAGATATCTGCCCACGTTGTTGATTTCTTCACTGGAGGTCGAAATGAGAATTTCCGTTAGTCCGGGAACTTCTTGGATCCGTAGTGGCGGTAGGTCTAGTTCAGTGTCTGTGACTGGGATGACAAACTGAGAAGATAGAGCTGCTGCGTCCATTCCCACCGGGGTCAGCAGTGATTCGGCGTCATCCGCTGGACATTCGGGGTCGTCAGTGGCTAGCTCTGCATATTCATGACAGGACATAACGAACGCGTTTATTGAACGTTGGTTTTCCCGCAGTAGTCGCCCTTGTCCAAATGTTCCCATTACCCCCGGAGATATGAATTCTTCGTAGGTGGACTCAACCTCAGCATCATCGCGAAGAGCTCCCCAGTGAATCCCCGGCTTCCAGTAACTCAGTCCCGAGCTCACCTGTCCAAGTCCGGCATTCGCTAAACCAACTGTCACAGTCGATACTGCGCAGATGCAGAATAAGAGCACTACGCTCGAACCAATGGAGGTTGCACGGTAGCGAAGGGAAGCTGATATTAGAGTCCCTTGGATCCCTCCGCCGAAGACCTTTTCATAACACCAGCCGGCGCCGAGGGCTAGAAATGGCGCAAGATACACTAGCCCAGCAATGATGGGGAGGAAGGCTAGAGGCACCAGGATTGGGAGGGAAAATATCTCGGATGCGATGGCCATAAGAGCCGCTGCAACCATACCAACAGGAAAAGCAGCTAATTGCCATTTATGCAGTCGTTGCAAAGAGTTTCATCCTCCTCAGGTACGTCGCGACGCCCACCATGATGGTGATAAGGACCCCGCAGCCAAATGCTCCTACTAGGCCAGCCAAAGCATCCGCAGGGAGGAACCCACGGCCTTCCCAGACCACCTTTTCGAGAATGCGAGATACGAGATATAAGGGGGCTACTGAAAGTACAACGCTCACGAGAAGACCGGCCAACGGTGCAGCCGACAGCAACGCAGCCGCGACCCACTTCCCTGCGCCTCGTAGCGCAAGCACCCGAGCAGTTTCCTCCCATGCAGGGTCGAAGATCTTGGACACATTCCAAAAACACACCAGGCAAGGAAGCACGACAACAATAAAGTAGACCAAAACTATATACATGATGGTCTGATCAAATACAGATGCTGAATCTTTGGTTGCAGTGACGGAGCTTTCCACTGCCTTATCTGTTGGCATAACAATGTTCACCATCCGGGAGTCTGCGACCGCCGTCTTTTTAATTGTGGAAGTGCATTCCAAATCCTCCATGTATCGAACGAACCTGTCCGGAGCGTTATCACCTGCCCCTGTGGCACAGTCGAACGATCGAGCCTGCCCCTGAAGAGGAATTTTGCTGAGGTAGGCAGGCGTAGCGGATGTCAGTTCCAAAACTCCGTCGCCGGAAGCGATCCGCCATGTTGCGGAGCTCTGCTGTCCCGCGATAATCTCCGGAGACTGCCACTGGGTGCGTTCATCCGCATTTACGAGCATCATTATTCCCATGAGCGGAAGAAGCAGAATCACCAGCAGCGCCAGGTTAAAAAAGCCCACAACGAATACTTCGCTTCTATTCCGCTTCGCTAGGTCACCGAGATACACACGAACCACCGATCTCGTAGACAGTGGATACATGCTTAGTTACTCGGGCATCGTGAGTAACCACCACCACCGGAACCTGGAATTTCTGGGCAAACTCTAGGAACAGATCGATCACAACCCCGGCAGCTTCATCGTCGAGACTAGAGGTTGGTTCATCTGCAGCAATTAGTGAGGGGCGGTTAGCTAGCGCGCATCCAACGCTAATGCGCTGACGTTCGCCCCCTGAGAGAGAACTTGGATAACGATTTTCATACGACTCCATATTTAATTGCCTGAGAATTTCCCTCGCCGTAGTGAGACTCGTCTTTCTTCCACCTTGGGACATCTCAGCAATCAGCCGGATGTTATCGCGGCATGTCAGATCCTCAATGAGGCGGTTTCCTTGATCTACTACACCGATATTCTTGAGCCGAAAGTCACGGCGCTCTTTTTCGGGGAAACTTGAGTAGGTCTTGCCAGAGAGCGAAATCGTACCAGAGTCTGGTTGCTCGATTCCGATGATGCATCTAAGTAAGGTGGTCTTGCCACTCCCGGAGGGTCCGGTGATAGCAGTTAATTCGCCCTGCTTTACGGAAAGGCTAACTTTATCGAAAATACGTTTTCCCGAGAGGGTTTTGCTGATATCGCTAACTTCAAGCATATGTTCCATGCTCCTAGAAAAATAGATTGTGTGCCGCCGATATCGGCGGCACACAATCCTGTTCTCTTTTACACGCAGACGCAGCGCAGGTCGAGGAAGCCCTCACAGTAGCCACCGATGGCTTCGTAGTTGTCTCGGCAGTAAGCCGCACAGCGGCTTTCCGACGGACATCCACAGCATTCCGCTGGAGCGGTGGTTGCGTGCAGATTCAGGTTTCGCGGGGATTCAGTGGAATCGGTGCGAAGAGCGAATGTAGGCATTATTTCTCCTTACTCTCTGGAGCACAGCGGATTTGCTATGCACTTTAGAAGATAGAGCAACCCACTTACTTGGCAAGCACAAACAGGGGAACCGTATACAAAAGTGACCACCCCGTCGAGGGGTGGAAGAAAACCAAATAAAAGGCATCAGTGAGGTGATCGCAGATCACGCTAAAGCGGAAGAGAAGCGGGACTGCCAGTTCACGATGCTCCTTGTAAGCCTCTACCGCTCGACGCTATTGAACAGTGATTGTGACAACCTGTGGCTTCTCAAAGTTACTGACTTGCGCGTGGCCCTCCAACCGTGTCTTTCCGGAGGACAGTGCCCCAATACTCGGGCAGGATGCGTCGATGCGTTCCTCCCCCGGCTCGAGCTTCCAGTAGTAGACGGAGTTCTTGTCCGTGTAGTGCACCTTTTCCTGACGCAGACCACCGAGTGCGCATACGCCCGCTGACTTGCCGTCTTCGGTGACCACCTGGATGACGGACTGCTCGCCGCGCGGTTCCACGACGGGTGCCTTCGCGTTGGTTTCGCCAACCACGACTGCCACCACGATGGAGAGTACCGCCAGCACAGCTGCGAAAATGGACGGGGCTTGGAATTGGATCGGGAGTTTCATAGTTGCCGATCCTACCCGCGCAGCACGACGACGAGGTTAGAAACCGCAAACTCGCGAAGCAGGGGCACCCGCGTGAGCCACCAGGCCCAGCGCGGATGGTAGCGCGGGAACGCAGCGAGGAGCCTGCCGGTCGATTCCGCCCACGCCACACCCTCCTTAGCGGAGACTGCGAAGAGGGACTCGTCCCACTTGTTCTTCGGCTCGTGCCCGTGGACGGCCACGTAACGACGCCTGGCGAACTCGCCGCCCACGTAGTGCTCCCACAGGCCGGTCTCGTGTCCGCCGAAAGGGCCCAGCCACACCGTGTAACTCAGCACCACCAGGCCGCCGGGCTTGACCACCCGCAACATCTCCTCAGCCATCGTCTGCCAATCCGGGATGTGCTCGGCAACGTTGGAGGAGTACACCACGTCGAAGGAGTCCGTGGCGAAGGGGAGGGCGGTGCCGTCGCCGCGGACGGAGCCGTAGCCGGAAATGCCGGCGGCGGACAGCTCGGAGACGCTCGGCTCCACGCCCACGTAGAACGTGTCCGCGAAGGCCTTGGCGAAATAGCCCGGCCCACCACCCACGTCTAACACCGACTTGCCCCGCAGGGGGGTGGAGGTGAGGTCGGCGGAGAGGGCGTCGAGAAGCTGGTAGGTGTCGCGGGCCAACCCCTCGTAAAAGATGCGGGGGCGGAACTGCTCATAGCGAAACGAGTGCAACAAGCGCAACGAACGTGCCAACGTGGCCAGGCGGCGGGTACGGTACATGACAATGAAGATACTGCTGATGTGTTGGCGCGACTCCACCCACCCACAAGGTGGCGGCTCCGAGGCGTACCTGGAACGCGTCGGCGAAGCGCTCGCGGCCGCCGGCCACCAGGTGATCTACCGCACCGCGAAACACACCGACGCTCCGCGCGTTACCCGGCGAAACGGCATCCGCTTCGAGCGCGCAGGCGGCAAATACAGCGTCTACCTGCTCGCGCCATTCGCCGCGTGGCGGCACCGGCCCGACCTCATCGTGGACACCCAAAACGGCATCCCTTTCTTCGCACGCCTCTACTCGAGGGCCACGACCGTGCTGCTCACCCACCACTGCCACAAGGAACAGTGGCCGGTGGCCGGGCCAATCATCGGGCGGTTCGGGTGGTGGCTGGAATCCAAGGTGGCGCCGCGGGTGTATCGCGGGGCGCCTTACGTGACGGTCTCGCAGGCCTCGAAACGTGATTTGGAGGCGCTCGGGGTGGACCCGGCCGCGATCCGCATCATCGAAAACGGGGTGGACCCCGTGCCCGCCGAACTGCCCACCCTCGCCGACGACGGCCGCACCCACGTGGTCACCCTCTCCCGGCTCGTGCCACACAAGCAGATCGAGCACGCCATCGACGCCGTCGCTGCCCTCGACAACGTGGTGCTCGACGTGATCGGCTCCGGCTGGTGGGAAGACCAACTCCGCGACTACGCCGGCGACCTTGCAGGCGAGCGCGTCATCTTCCACGGCCACGTCGCCGACGACCACAAACACGCCCTGCTCGCCCGCGCGCAACTCCACCTCATGCCCAGCGCCAAAGAAGGCTGGGGCATCGCCGTTATCGAAGCCGCCCAACACGCCGTCCCCACCATCGGCTACGCGGGGGCAGGTGGCCTCGCCGACTCAGTGCAGCACGGGCAAACCGGCATGCTCGTGGACACCCACGCCGAGTTCGTCACCGAAGTCGCCCACCTTCTTGACGACGCCCCCCTCCGCCACACCCTCGGCACCCAGGCGCAACAGCGCGCCGGGACCTACTCGTGGGCGGAAACTGGGCGCAAGTTCACCCAGTTCATCGACTCTCTCGCGCGCCCTTAGAGCAGTTCCGTCGACCAGTTCAGTTGCTGAATCTTCGTATCCAGCTCCCGGTACTCCTTCGCTGCCTTATCCGCCATCGCGTGCAACTGGCCCACATCCACCGTGGACACATACCGCACCTCGGAGGCCGAATACCGATCCGCGCGTGCCGACGCCGCATCCGCCACCGCGCTATAAAACCTCCGGGCGCGCAAAAACGCATCCCGGCGTGCAATCGCATCCGTCAACGTCGCGTCCCCCTCAAACGGCGTCGACGCATTCGTGTGGTTAATCCGGCGGACCAGCGTCTCAATGCTCTGCAACACCGACGCCGACTCCTGCAGCAACGCCTCCGAATCCTCCACCGGGGTATCCCCCTCCTGGATCCGCGCATTCCGCGTCAAACGACGCTCCAACTCATTCAGCCGATCCTGTGCCTGCGCCCGCTTCGCCAGCGCTTCTGCCAACAACATCGCATCCTCCTTCAAAAATAGGCGGCCACCCCCAGCACCGTGGTAGTTCCCAATTCTCATGTGCACTGTGCCCGTGTACCTTGTGCAGGCTTAGGGATCAATCACAGGGACCCGGAAAGCCACCGGGTTACAGGTTTGGGTGGTTTCCAATTGCGCCCGAGGAAACCGGTCGGGCTGGTGCTCGCTGAGTGGCCTGTGCACCACGATAGCAGGTTGGTGGCGTTGGGGGTGGTGCCGGTTTCGGGACTGGTTTTGTTCTGGTTTCGTTCCGGTCGAGGTGTTCAAGGAGTGCGCCGCTGGTCGCCCAAAAACGGTCGGGCTGGGTGAAAATGCGCGACCTGCAAGGGGACAGTGTCGGGCCAAAGGGGCCTATTGCGATTCCAGACGAAAATATCCGGCGCGTCGGCCAGGTATGTGTTGAGGCGGCTCGGGTGGAGATCCATCGGGTTTGAGTCTGGCGTCTCGTAGTGGAATAAGCGCGGGGTGACCTTTTGCTTTGAAAAGCTCACGATGACGCAGAAGACATGAGCGTGGTCACTTGCTTCGTTCGCCCAACGGAAGGTGTCGTGCGTGAAGTCAATGTGGAAGCCCAATTGGGTGATTGGGTACCAAATGTTTGCTACCTGTTCGCCTTGGACAACCGAGTTGGTCGATACGAATGCCGTGCGTACGGTGTGGTCGTCCATGTACTCTGCGGCCTTGATGAACCAACCCGCTACGTAGTCGATGTTGCCGACATTCTTCGTTCCCTTTGGAAAGACTGAAGTGCCCCAGGTTTTGTTCCGTCTGAGCAGATGGGAAAATCTGGGGCACTTCAATTGACTTCCTTCACCCCGTTCACTAGGTGTGAGGAAGTTGAAGGTTGGTGACCGAAGCAATCTTAGATCGCCGAAATTCGGCCTGCGCGATAGCTCGGTAGAAGTTATCATTATTAGCACCACTGCCAATATCTACGGAGGATCTGGAGCACCACATCGTGAAAGAAAAGCTC
This sequence comes from Corynebacterium sp. CCUG 61414, assembly GCF_024453945.1. Lineage (NCBI taxonomy): Bacteria > Bacillati > Actinomycetota > Actinomycetes > Mycobacteriales > Corynebacteriaceae > Corynebacterium > Corynebacterium sp. CCUG 61414. The sequence continues at coordinate 84,771 of NZ_JAGPYU010000004.1, read as the reverse complement.
ACAACAGCCCTAGAACCAATCGTCGGTACGTCCTACTCGCTGATGATCGCAGACGTTATTGCTTGGCTGGCCCTATAAAAACATGGACAATATCGAGCATCGCATTTCCCAATTAGAACTTAACCAAGGACGGATCGCAATCCTACTCAGCTCAGCCCCCGAAGAGCATAAAGCGTGGGATAAAGCGTGCCTATGCCATGACCTCACCTTCGAACAAGAATACAGGACTCGACAAGAAATCCTAGATTTCCTCAACTCAGAAGCGACTGATAGTAACGAACTACTATCAAAAGTAAGCCACATCGTAGGACATCCCGCAGTAGCTCGCGACCTCGTAAGTGCATTTAAACAACGTGGCACGGCAGCTCAACGATGGAAAGAAATAGACTCGGAAAACCTACTCTGACCATTCAGCTCACTGACTGAATGTTTTCACAGAAAGAGCATCAAGTGTTGAACTAGTACTCAACGTTTGATGCTTTTGTCTTTCTGTTTTCCCATATGAGGGCGCTCCACTGGTGAGTGCATCGCTGGAGGGCCTGAAACGTGGTATTACGAACCTGATCAGCCCTATATCAGTAAGGAAGGAACTAGGCGAATGGCAGCGGGCGCTGCGGCAGTAGCTGCTATTTCATCATTTTGGTTTGCTATTCCGCTGCCACTTGGCCAGAATCTTGCGATTTGGTGGGGCGGTCACTGCGTAGTTATTTCAGGTTGGGCTACCGCTGCTCACGCGCAGAACAATTGTCTCTCTAAAGGTTGGAGCAACTGGTAATGTTGGCCCCCTTCCATTGGAGAGAGTCCTGAACATTATTCAAGAGGTTGTTTCGTAATGGCTAAGGTTACGCGGGAAAATAAGGTAAAAGCTTGCTTCACCTTGGTCTTTACGGGTTTGGCCTTATACTACTGCTTCTATACCTTTCTTAGTCGAGACGGTGTCTTGCCTACTAGTGTTGGCCTTGTCGGATTCGCGGTGACAGGTGTTGCAGTATGGCGATCGGTTCACCTTTTTCCCCAGCGCCCAGTTCGAGAGTTCTTGCAGGAAAGCTTTCTGTACTTCTTTCCTGTCTTCGCGGTGCCTATCGTCGGTGCGCTGCACGTGGAGTTTCCCTATTCCGGGCTGATGGCTCTTATTTGGCCTGTAGGTCTAGCTGTCTGCTTTGTTTATAACAACAGCTATCTCTCATGGGCTTCTAGGGTGTGACTTCTCCAAGAAGATTATCCGCTGTAGCGCAGGAGCATCTTCGCTAAGCACGGGGCTGGGCGCGGGCTACTTGTGCGCGACACTAACGGATACAACCGGTGAGCTGGGGAACTATTTCGGCGGGCACGAGCGAGCAAACGAAGTGGCCTGGGGAAACCTTTCCCGAAGGGCCGCCGAGGCCCCCGAAAACGCGAAAAAGTTCCCGGACGCAGGACGCGGGAACTTTATCGCGGATAGGGGGAAGGGGATGGGGTAGGACAGAGCGCGTTGAGTATCAGCGAGCCGGAGTTTAGGCGGCCGCGAGGAGGCTGTCTGTGCGCAGGCGGTTGAGCATCTCGGCTTCGACGAGGACGGGGATGAAGTCTTCGACGGTTGCGGTGCTGCAGTGCTCGGCGAGGACGGTGTCGAAAGTGTTGTTGATTTCGGCTTCGCTGAATTGTGGGGTCCAGGCCTCGAGGAGGTCGTGGCGGATGTTGCGAAGTACGCGCTTCTGGATGGTGTTGAACTGAATCTGCATGGTTACGCTCCTTGTTAAACTCTTGTTTACCTGGAGTTCACTTTAACCTACGCGCAAGAATACTGCAAATGCTCCAATAATGGGCGCGCCCCAACTATCTAATACGCCTGGTCAATACCGCAATCAGGGGCGAGACGCACCACAAACCGAACAGTCCGAGGCCAAGCGGCGGCAGACCGACGGGCGCAGCACCCGTGTTTACCGAGCGGCCATCTGGGTACACCACCACGCCGACGCCCATCGAGGCGGCAAGCCCCACATCCGCGTTAAGGGCGGACCAGCGTGGGGACGGCGGGTCGACTTCCACGTCGCCAACGCGCAGCGCGCCGGACTCGACGACATTCATGATTTTGGGGGCGGGGTCGACGATGGTGGCGCCGTCGGCGCGTCGGGTGAGGGTGGGGCGGTCGACGAAGAAGACGTCGCGGCCCTGGTCGTCGACGTGCGGGATCGGGAGGGAAGACGCCGGGACTGGCGTGAGGGCGGAGAGGGCGAAGGGGGCGTCGAGAAGCTGGAGGAGGGCGAAACTGCCCGCGAGCTGGGCGCGAAGCTCCGGGAGGTTGCCGGCGGCGGTGACGTAGGCGGGGATGGCGAGGATGAGGAGTTTGTGGGCGTCGCGAAGGAGGCCGCCGCCGGGAACGTGCTGGATGACGGGGGTGAGCCAGCCTGCCCACGACGCGAGCGCCAGTGCAAACCCGAGGCCCGCCAGCACGAGGAGGCGGCGCGGGACGTGGCGCCACGCCAGGCACAGCACGGCAAAAAGCAGCACGCCGAAGACGGCGAAGCCCGAGGTGCGGGAGGCGGGCACGGCGTGGGCGTTCCAGATCCCGCCCAGGCCGAGCAGTGCACCGAGGGTGCCGACGCTCCCCTCCGCACGCGGGGCGAACATGGCGGCGGCCTGCGCCGAGGATGTGCCCTGTCCGCCGCTAAAAGCGGCAACTGCACCGGCGACAATCCAGGGCGCGCAGGTCAGGGCGCTGAACAGCCAGCGCCTGGAGTGGAGGGCAGCCGCGATGGCGCCGGTGGGGGTCAGCGAACAAACCCACTGGGCAGCGATGCTGCCGCGCGCGCCAAGTGCCACCAGCGGCAGCAGCCAGGCGGCCACCGCCACCGACCACTGCCCCTGCAACAGGCGCTCGACGACGAACGGGTTCCACACCGCGACCGTGATCGCCGCGAACCGGCCCCAGCCGCCGCGGCCGATCTGCCACCCCGCCCACGCGGCAGCGGCGGCGGCGCCGACCACGAGCGCGCGCACCGCCAGCACCGGGAAGGGGAGGACAGCGAGCAGCGCGTCCTGGGGGACGTTGCGGGCTGGCAGGTCCCCGAAGCCGAGGGCTGCGCGAGTTAGCGCCATGTCCGGCAGGACGAGCATGTCCCGGTACGCGAGCGCCTCGCCCGGCGCGAGGAACGGCCAGGTCACGCCGAGGACCAGGGCCGCCGCGTAGGCGAACAGCAGCCAGGAGAGCAGACGCCCCTTAATCACGGCGGCGCCGCACCAGTAGGACGAAGGCGTAGAAGAGCGCGAGCGCGCTCACCAGGCGGGTTACGAACGCCATGACCTGGAGGGATTTGAGGATGTGGACGTCGTGAAGTGCGGCGGAAGCCGCTGTGGCCTTGTTCTCTTCGCTGAGTGTGTAGAGGCCATTGAGGGGGCCGCGCGTGATGGTCCACGATTCGTCGAGGAGGCGGCCGGTGCGGCGCTCGACGTCGATGGTGCGCTCGGCGTGGTATTCGGGCACGTCGATGGTGGCGGTGTACTTGTAAGTTTCCAGGCCGGCGACCCAGCCGGCGCCGAGGTAGTCCAGGGGGACGACGAGGTCCGCAAGCGGGTCGTAGAAGGGATAGGAGCGTCGCTCCGGGTTGTACGGCAGGACGTAGCCGAGGCCCTGGCGCCCGCTGGTGGGGTAGGCGGAGGCCGGGTTGACCTCGAAGGAGTCCTCGGCGATGACGGTGCCCTCGTTGCGGACGGTGGCGGACATGGTCAGCGCCTTCTTCTTCGGGTGCTCCTCCGAGGGACCCTCCGTGATGAGGAGGGTGCGGGTGAGGGCGGAGGGGCCGTCGAAAAGGAGGGTGCTTTCGGTGGGGGCGAGCACCCGCTGGTGGTTGATGATGAGCGGGGACAGGAAGTTCAGCGCCACGCACACCGCGATGATGGCGGCGCAGATGCCCAGGCGCCGTTTGCTTACAATGTCCACATCAGAAACATTAACGTACTCCCGGAACTGGCGGGCCTGCGCGGTATCGCGGCGCTCGGCATTGTGGTGACGCACGTGGCGTTCCAGACGGCCACCGACTCGCCGCTGCTTGCGCGCTTCGACTACTTCGTGGCCGTCTTCTTCGCGCTGTCGGCGTTTTTGCTGGCGCGCGGCGAGCCCCGCCCGGCGCGCGAGTACTATTGGCGCCGCGTCGCACGCATTGTGCCTGCGTACGTGGTGTCGGTGGCGATCATCGTGGTGACGTTGCCGCCGCTCGCGGGGGTGCGCGCCGGCCCGCTTCTGGCCAACCTGACGCTCACGCAGCTCTACGTCTCTGGCGGTCTTATCGACGGCCTCACCCAGCACTGGTCCCTCTGTGTCGAGGTGGCGTTCTACCTGGTCCTGCCCGCCTACCTAGCGTGCGGGCGCCGGGGCCGCGCCGTGGTGCTGGCGGTGGCGGTGGCGGCCGCCCTGGTGTGGCCGCACCTGATCCCCAGCCCGGAGCAGACGCCAGGGGAGCTGAACCTGCAGATCTGGCCGATCTCCTTTGCGCCGTGGTTCGCGGTGGGCCTGCTGTGCGCGGAAGTCGAGCGCGCCGGGCGCACGTGGCGGCCGCGGGTGCCGGCGCTGCGCTGGGTGTTCCCGGCGTTGTCGCTACCGGTCGCGTGGGCGGGCGGGGTGCTTGGCCCTGCGGGGCTGGAGCACCCGAGCGCCGCCGAGTTCAACGTCCGGGTGCTGCTCGGCGCGCTGTTCGCGGCGCTTTGGATCGTGCCGTTCGCGCTCGCGCCGCGCCTGCACGGCACCGCGCTGTGCACGCGCTCGGCGCAGCTGCTGGGCCGGTGGTCCTACTCGCTGTTTTTGTGGCACATGGCGGTGCTCTACTTCGTGTTCCCAATCTTGGGGGTAGGGCTTTTCGACGCCCACTTCGTCCCCGTCCTCACCCTGACAGTGGCGTTGAGCCTGGTGGTGAGCTATTTGTTCTACTCGTGGGTGGAGGTGCCCGGCGCGCGGGTGGTGCACCAGCTCCGCGCGGGGGTTGTTAGGTAAGCCTTGCCTGGTATATCGTTTGTTCGCTCTATTGGAACAATCGTAATACGGCAAGGAAACCACTGTGAACATCCTGCGTAAAGCAATGACCGGCGCCGTCGCCCTGTGCGCGGCCGCCTCACTCGCCGCGTGCTCGGGCAACAGCGCCGACACCACCCCATCCGCCGAGCCGACCCCGGCGGACAAGACGCTGACCGTCACCGACGTCACCGGCCGCGAAGTCACCTTCGACCACGCGCCGGAGCGCATCGTCCTCGGCGAGGGCCGTGGCGTCTTCGCCACCGCGCTGCTCGGCGGGGACCCCTTCGACCACGTCGTGGCCTACGGCAACGACCTGACCAAGGCCGCCCCGGCGTTCAAGGACAAGGTCTTCGAAATCAGCGAGGGCGCCATGAAGGCGCAGGAGATCGGCAACATCGGCAAGGGCGACGTCTCCCTGGAGACCCTCATGGCGCAGGAGCCGGACGTCGTCGTGATGACGCTCGACCAGAAGAAAGTCGCCGAGGAATCCGGCCTCCTGGAAAAGATGGACCAGACCGGCATGAAGTACGTCTTCACCGACTTCCGCCAGTCCCCACTCGAGCACACCGTCAGCTCCGTGCAGCTGCTCGGCGACCTGCTGGGCAAGTCGGAACGCGCCAAGGAATACGGCGAGTTCTACGAATCGAAGGTCGAAGAGATCAAGGGTCGGGTCGAAGAGGCCGTCGCAAAGGACGGAGAGAAAGACGGCCTGATCTGGTCCGCCGCGGGCTTCGTTGACTGCTGCAGTACCCCCGGCAAGGCGAACCTCGGCCAGCTGCTCACCGCCGCGGGCGGCAACAACCTGGGCGAACAGCTCATCACCGCCGACTCTAAGCAGTTCAGCGCTGAGAAGATGATCGAGCTGCAGCCCGAAAACCTCATCGTCACCGGCGGCGAGTGGGCACGCAAGCCCGACCAGCCGGACACCTTCAGCCACGTCGAGCTCGGCTACCAGTCCAGCCCGCAGCGCGCCGCCGAAACCCTGAATAACCCGCTGGGCACTCCGGGCCTGGACCTGCTGCAGGCACCGAAGCAGGGCAAGTACTTCGCCGTCTACCACCAGTTCTACGACAACCCGTACAACGTGTTCGCACTTGAGGCGTTCGCGAAGTGGCTGCACCCAGAAGCCTTCGCTGACATGGACCCGGCAAAGGACTTCGAACAGTTCCACGCCGACTGGCTGCCATTCGACTACTCCGGCGCGTTCTTCGCCCAGGCACAGCAGTAGGGGAACCATGAACCAGCAAGATCAGGCGATCCGCGCCTACCACCAGCGAGGACGACGCAAACTCATCGCGATTAGCGCGCTGCTGCTCGTCGCGTTCATCAGCTTCGTCGTTGCCACGGTGGTCGGCCCGATCAACCTCAGCGCCTCCCAGCTTCTCGACGCCCTCCTCCACCCCAACACCGCACCCGAGCAAGCCTCCGTGGTGCTGTGGGACCTGCGCCTGCCGGCCTCGGTGATGGCGCTGCTCATCGGCGCGTCCCTGGGACTTGCGGGCGGGATGATGCAAACCATCCTGGACAACCCGCTCGCGGAGCCGTTCACGCTGGGCATCTCGGCGGCGGCCGCGTTCGGCGCCGCGATGTCGATCGTGCTGGGCATCAACCTGATCGCGCACCCCCAGTTCAACCTGGCGCTCGCCGCTGCGCTGGCCGCCCTGGTGGCGGTGGCCGTCGTCGCCGCAGCAGCCGTGTGGCGCGGCGCCGCCGCCGAAACCATGATCCTGCTCGGCATCGCCCTGTCCTTCTTCTTCCAGGCGCTGCTGTCGCTCATGCAGTACGGCGCAACGCTTGAGGCGCTGCAACAGATCGTCTTCTGGACGCTCGGCTCCATGCAGCGCGCCACCTGGCTCGCCGACGGCATCATCGGCGTCCTCCTTGCCGCCGCAATCCCGTTCGTGGTGTTCAACGCCTGGCGGCTCACCGCCCTCCGACTTGGCGACGCCCGCGCCGCCTCCCTCGGCATCAACGTCTCCCGCCTGCGCGTCACCACCCTGATCGTGGCATCCCTGCTGGCAGCAGCCTCCGTGGCCTTCGCAGGCGTCATCGGCTTCATCGGACTGGTCGGCCCCCACATCGCCCGAATGCTGGTCGGGGAGGACCAGAAGTTCTACCTGCCCGCCTCCGCCGCGGCCGGCGCGCTGCTGCTCACCGCCGCGCACGCCGTCTCCATCACCGTCAAACCCGGCCTGGTGATCCCGATCGGCATCATCACCGCCATCGTCGGCGTCCCATTCTTCGTCTTCCTGATCTTCTCCCGCTACCGCAAGGCAGGCCACTAACCATGATCGTCGCCACAGACCTCAACGTTGCCTACGGACGCACCCCTATCCTCCACGACATGACCTTTCGCCTGGGCACCCCCGGCGCCGTCACCGGCCTCCTCGGCCCCAACGCCGCCGGTAAGTCCACCCTGGTCAAAACTATCGCCGGGCTCAAAACCCCCACGTCCGGCACCGTCACCACCACCTGCGAGCCCCACGACGTCGGCTACGTCCCCCAAGACCTGCTGACCAGCGCGTCGCTGACCGCGTTCGAATCCATGGTCGTCGCCGCAAAAGCCGGAGGCGCCGTCACCAACCCACTCGAGGCCACCGCCGCGATGATGGACCGCCTCGGCATCCTCCATATCTCCGACCGGATGGTCTGCCACATGTCAGGCGGCCAGCGCCAACTCGTCGGCGTCGCCCAGATGCTGGTACGCGAACCCCAACTCCTCCTTCTCGACGAACCCACCTCCGCCCTCGACCTCCACCACCAAGTCAGCCTGCTCACCATCATCCGCAACATCGTCGCCGACACCGAACGCCAAGCCGTCGTCGCAATCCACGACCTCAACCTCGCCGCCCGCTACTGCGACGAACTCCTCGTCATGAAAGCCGGCCGCGTGGTCACGCACGGCGAACCCCTCGACGTACTCACCCCCGAACTCCTCGAAGAGGTCTACGGCATCGAAGCCCGGGTCCTGTACGACCCAGTCTCCGGCGCGCCCGTCATCTGCCCTGCGTAGGGGGTGGTAGGGGGTTGATCCGTTTTGGTATGGAACTGTTCTGGGTAGGCATTCAACAAGAGTCAGCGTAGGTGGGGTGCATATGTAACTTCGATGCCAGCCCCAGAGACAGATTGTGTTGCATATCACAGTATGGAAAAAGAGTAACATGCGTGATAATATCGACACCAATGTGTTTATCTCATACGAACGCAGCCTTCATCCCTACCTCAAGGAGCTGTCATGTATCTCAACTCCCATATCAGAAAGATCTTCAACCGGGCTACAGTCCTGGCATCATCGGCTTGTCTGGCCATGGCTGTGGCGCCAGTGGCAGTCCATGCTCAGGAATCATTCATCGGAGAAGAAGCTGAAACCACGGTCGGAGTAATTAACCCGAATGATCAGTCGACTAGATCAGTTTCCTCGGAGATGACACTGGATGAGTATTGGACACTGGATCGCATGTCGAGAGCCACTCCTGTTGATGCAACCCTCGACTTGCCATTTGCGGCGGACCGAGCAACGTCAAACAGCAAAGAGGTTGTCGTTTCCCCTGAAGTGCCAGAACGTGAACAAGAAGCATCAGAACCTATTGAACCGTTCTCCTCATCTCAAACGGCCAGTGAGGCGCACTCTCGAATCGGCAATTCCGGTGCTGCGAATGGAAAAGTATTTTTCTCAAAGAAAGTCAATGGCCAATATGAAGATCACGTCTGCTCCGCATCTGCCGTAAACTCAGACAACAAAAGTACCGTAATTACTGCCGGTCACTGCGTTCATAGCGGGAGCGGAGGTGAGTTTCATAAAAACTGGGTATTCGTTCCAGAATATACGATCGGTGTTGCACCCCATGGGAGATTCAAGGCCAATTTTATGACCACAACTACTGACTGGGCCAACTATGGAGCTACACCTCGTGGGTTTGCTTCTGACTTCGGGTTTGTCACTGTCAACTCAGAAAGAGGGAAACGTCTCGTCGATGCGGTTGGAGGCCATGGACTGCGCTCCGGAAATGCAGGTTCGTTCAAAGCTGACATAATTGGATATCCCCGCAAACGTTTCCTGGGTTCCGCTATGTTTCGGTGTACGGTACCGGTGAAAAACGAAAATTGGTCGTCCTTCAATTTCTACATGTCATATGGGTGCAACTTTGGCGGTGGTGCATCCGGTGGCGCATGGCTAGAAGACTTCAACGGAACTCTGGGGCATATCCGCTCCGTGAGTTCGTTTGGTCCTGAAAACGGTGCGTCGTATCTCGGTTCGCCGATCATAACCTCCAAGATTTGGGACATGTTTGATTCAACGGCGAGTCGGCCAGTGAAGTAAGGAGTGAGAATGTCTGGCATACTATCTAAATTCGGCATAAACGCAGGTTTGAATGCGCAAACTGTACATTTGGTCGGCGTTATTTTAACTGTGTTTGCGATAGTGGGAAGTACCATAGGAATAGTCTCAGCCACACCTGTCGGCGACGAACTCAGCAGTGCAATGGGGATCGTCCACAAAACTCGACAAAAACCTTTCGACCGAGAGGCGCGCAACGATCTCAAAAATGAGCGTCAAGTCAAATGGGCAGGCTATCAAGTAATTAGTCCGACAGAAATTCGAGTGTTCTTCCCCGCCGGAACCGAAACTTGCTACGGATACCGCGCGGAGACATCGGAGACCGCGACATCAGTAAAAGTTAGAGTGTACGAAGGGAATATTCCAGGATCGCCTGATAAGTGCATCCTGATCGGTTCCACGGCCTCCATGAAGGTGACGTTGCAGTCGCCACTTGGGGCTCGCTTGCTCCAGAACTGGTAGATCACCCGCCTGTTGTGTGAGAGTTTTCCGACGTTTCTTTGGCCCGTGCCCTAATGGGAACGGGCCAATTTACGGGGTGGAGCCCAATAAATCTCAGATTCACCCCTCGTACTCCGCTATCGTCATCTAGCCTGCCTAGTCCGCGGTGGGCCCATCGCACGCTTGTAATCCCACGCTTTCAGCATCGTTGGGGCGTGATGGACTGAAGACGCGGTAAAGCTATCGCCTGCAACCCGAAGAATTCAGGCTGATTCACCCTTCTGCCAAGCAACGATTGCTTCAGAAAAAGAGAGATCTGGATTCTTCTCCCGATAGCTCTTTAACTCTGCTGCCGAAGGGATTGGCAGATCAGAAGCAATAACATCATCGAGTGCTGAGCGCCGATTATGCGACCGCAACCCCCACACGCCAATCGCCGCGACTACCGTCGCAAGCAGAAACTGGCCGGAAAGAAGCCCCAGTACCGCCGCGAATAGAGCCAAATATGATCCAATGATCGTCAGTTTCTCAGACATAACGACACCTTTCGCAATATCTCGGGCGTGCTATCTACTCAAAGCACTGGTCTTTGATTCCTGCAATTTTTGTCAGCTCTGCTGTGAGCACCGACTGCGATCATTCTAGTGATTGCTGCCGCACATCGCAGAGCGCTTGTATATGGAGTGACTTTGTCGCCTTGGGAAGTAGAAGCAGCGGGATGTCCCCGACACTGCGCTGAGGAGATGGCGCGCTGTCACTCGAATTCGTTCCGGGCGAGGTGTTAAAAGTGTGCGAGGCGAGGGGCGGCCGGGTGCGCACCAAATTCCTGCATGAGGTTTGCGCGACCTGGGGGTTTGCAAACGCACTCGCGGGAAACCCGGAATCTGGTGCGAAGAAGCAGCGGTCGTGGGAACTTTCTTCGTAGACAGACGACGCGACCTGGGGAAACGTCACGTCGGTCGACCGGAACCGGCCGAAAACCCAAAATTCCCGAGCGCGGGAACTTTTTCAGCAGGCGGCCGGGCAACCAAAATCTAGTCCGGCCAGGCGAGGCAGGCCACCGCGACGCATCCGGCCACGAGCATGAGGGCGGCGTCGCCGGCGTACCCGGCGGAAGGCCAGGGCGCGCGGGCCAGCCACAATCCCATGGCGGTGATGGCGCCGGCGGCAATGTAGCGTCTGGCCAGGAGGGTAAAGCGGCGCACCGCCCAGACTCCGATGGCGCTGACGATCCCGAGTACCGGGTTGATGCACAGCGCGGCTGCCAGCGGCAACGCTGCCACCATCCTGCCGGGGATGGGGCGGGCCGGAGTGCCAACAAACCGGCGTCGACACGCGAACCACAGCAACACCAGCGCGGTGACCAGGCTGAGCGCCGCCCCGCCGAATAGGCTGAGGCGGTAGGGGCGCTCGCCTGCGAAGGAGAACGTGAGGGTGCCACCGTGGCCTGCGGGGATGCGGAAGGCGAGCTGGCCGGCGTCGATGCGTTGGGCGGTGAGGGGTTCGCCGTCGAGGCTGGCTTGGAGCCCTGGGTTGAACGCGCGGGTGGTGATGAGCAGGCGGTCCTGGTCGGCGGGCACAACTGCGCCACCAATAACCGGCTCCCAAGAAACAGCAGGCGCAGGCCCGCGCCGCAGCGTGATCGTTTCGGCGTCCGTGACCAATTCGTGGCGCCCGGCGGGAAGGAAGACGGTGTTGGTGGCGGAGGAGCCGTCGATAAGGGCGGGGGAGGAGAGGTGCCATTCGGCGTCTTCGGCGGTGGTGAAGGCGCGCTGCAGTGTGGTGGTTTCGGGCATGAGGCGTTGGAAGAAGTAGGTGTCGGCTGTGCCGGGGACGTCGACGATGCGGTGGATGCCGGCGTCGATTTCGGTGATGCCGACGGGTTCGGTGAGCGTGAGGGTGGTTTCGCCGCGTACGCTGATGGTGCGGGGTTGGTCGGCGACGAGGCTGAGCGTGCGCTCGCCGGAAGCGTCCGTGACCTGCACTTTTGTGTTGGCGGTGGCGGTGATGGTGGCGGTGTCGGCGTTGGGGGTGAAGCGTAGCCACGGGTGGGGGTCTTGGGCGGCGGGCCACCAGGCGGTGTCGTCGAGGCCGTCGAATGCGGCGGTCAGTGACCGGGAGGCGCGGGCGCCGCCGAAGGCGGTGGCGTCGGCGGCGGAGGAAGAAGCTGAAGCGCTGCCTGCCATGGCTACGCCGACGGGTGTGCCCGCAGACGGGTAGTCTGGCACCCGGTTGCGCACGTCTTTGCCCTCCGAAGCGGTGGCCAGGTGCGCGGACTGCGCGCGCTGCACGGCGCCGTAGTTGCGCACCGCCAGCGCCGGGGTATCGGTCACGATGTCCGCATCGCCGCTGGTCAGGGTGGCGGGGAAGTAGCCGAACTCGCGCCACAACAGGGGCAGGGCCTCGCCGCCGGCGTCGACGCGGACGGGGGTGGCGCTGGTCAGCATCATGTCGCGCGTGGGCTCCAGCGCATAGATATCGACGTCCCCGAAGCGCACGGTCGGCTCGCCAAGATTAGGCACGCTTGTCGACGCCACCGCCTCCTCCAAATCGTGCCGCACCACGACGACGCCCACCCCGATGGCGCGCAGCGCCTCCGAGTCCACGGCGCGGACCTGGCCGTCGAGGCCGCGGATCGCCTCCGGGTCGACGAGGGGGATGGCGTCGCGCACTGCGAAGCGCGCCTGACTGAGCGCCTGGATGGGTTCGTCGCGCGTCCAGCCCCAGGTCTGGCGGGCGAAAGGCGCGGCGGGGACGACGAGCGTGCGGGTGCCGGTGGCGTGTTCGTCGAGCCAGCGGGCTGCCGCGACCCAATCTTCGGATGGTTCCTGCCAGGTGCCCTGCGGGAGGAGGCGCAGCGACCACGCCGGGGATACCGCGACCGCCACCAGCGTGACGGCGCCGACCAGCTGCGGGGTTCGCGCCCGGGACACCACCCACCCGGCCCCCAACGCCAGGGGGAGGCGGACCAACGGGTCGAACTTGTGCAGGTTGCGGAAGGCGGCGAGGGGGGCGTCGAAAAGTAAGGGGTGGGCGTGCGCGAAACACAACAGGCCGACGCCCACCGCGAAGACCGCGACGAGCGGGCCGCGGGCGGGCATGTCGCGCCGGGCTAGCCCCGCGACGCCGAGCGCCGCCACACCCGCCGTGAGCAGCACGAATACGGGCTCGGTGACCAGGAGGTGCCCGGCGGCGCGCTCGGCGTCGACGAACGGGGCCCAGCTGGTGGTGCCGCGCAGAACCTCGATCGGGTTGAGCCACGCGGTGGTCACTGAGGCGGACTCAATAAAGTCGGTGAACGGTGGGGAGTAGCGGCCGAGCACCACGAGTGGGCCGAGCCACCACGCGTTGACCAGCACTGCGCCCACCGGCCACAGTGCGGCGGCGCGCCAGTGGCGCTGCGCGCACAGCACGAGCAGGGTGGGTAGGCAGGCTGCGATGGTGGCCGTCGCGTTGACCGCGCCCATGCACGCCACCGGCAGTAGCGCGGCGGCAAGGCGCGGCCCCCGGCGTTGGTCCCCCAGGAGCGGCAGCAGCGTCCACGGCACCAACGCCACCGGCCACGCCTCCGAAGAAATGGCGGTCAGCGTGGTTAGGATTCGCGGGCTGAACGCGTAGAGCGCCCCGGCCACCGCCGGGCCCGCCACCCCGCGCATGCCCAGCCGTCTGGCCAGCGCGTACGTCCCGGAGAACGCCAACCCGACCAGTAGTGTCCACCAGCAGCGCTGCAACACCCACGCGGGCAGCGGCAGCAGGAAGAACACGCCTTGGGGGAAGAGGTATCCGTACGCCTGGTTCTGCAGCTGCCCGAGCGTGAAGCGGTCCGTGTAGGCGTGCATCGCCTGTGCGAGGAACCCGGCCGGGTTGGTGGTGAGGTCGAACTTGGTGTCCGCGGCGATCTGCCCCGGCGCCTGCGCCCACACAATCAGCGCGATGATTGCCCACGCGACCAAGTGGGGAGTGAGGCTGCGGAGTTTAGCGCGCGCCATATTCCGGGCCGCCAAGCACGGCCTCGTCTGCCGGGACGGCGTTGGACACCGGCACGGAATTCTGCCCGGAGAACGCCGCTACCCCAATCACGCCCACCACGCCGAGCACAACACCGACGACGGCGCTAGCCACAACGGAAGGCAAGGTAGTACGGTTTGACATGTGCAAAAGCGTACCAGACGTGTATGGGGGTCCGCCGCGGTGACGGCGGGGCTCGTCGTCGTGCTCGCCGGGTGCGCGCCCGAGCCGGCCCCACAACCCGTGACGACGCCCGCTCCGCTCCACAACCACATCCCACTTTTGCCCACCGACACGGTGCCGATCACCGAGATCGTCCCCAAAACGCCAGCCCAGCAGCGCGTCCCGGAGGACCTGCGTGCGCGGGTGGCCTCCCTCATGGTTGTCGGGGTGAAGAACTACGACCAGGCCCGCGCGGCCCTCGATCAGGGCGTCGGCGGGCTTATCATCCCCAGCTGGGCCGACCCCAAGCTTCTCGACGACCCCGGCCACGACATCAACGCTCTCCGCGAGCAGTACCCGCGCGGGTTCACCGTCGCCATCGACTTCGAGGGCGGCCGAGTCCAACGCCACACCGACATCCTGGGGGACTTCCCCGCGCCCGGTCGCCTCGCCGCCGGCACACCCGCGGTGATCCAGGGCACCGGCTACGACATCGGCCGTTCGCTTCGCGCCCACGGCATCAACGTGGACTACGCCCCGGTCGTCGACATCGATGCCGCCGACCTGGCCATCATCGGGGACCGCGCCTTCCACCGCGACCCCGCCGAGGTCGCCCGCATCGCCGGGCTCTTCTCCCAAGGCCTTCTCGACTCCGGCGTCACCCCCACCTTCAAACACTTCCCGGGGCACGGCCGCGCCTCAGGCGACACCCACAAGAAGCTCGCCACTACGCCCCCAATCGGGGACCTGCACGCCTTCGACCTGGTCCCCTACGGCGAGCTGCTGCAGCGCTTCCCGCGCGCCAGCGTCATGGTCGGCCACATGATCGTGCCCGGCCTCGGCGCCGAGGGCGTGCCCAGCAGCCTCAACCCGGAGGCCTACCGCATCCTGCGCGAAGGCGACTACCCCGGCGGTGTCCCTTTCGAAGGCGTGGCCGTCACCGACGACCTCTCCGGCATGCGCGGCATCCTCGAATACGCCCCCACGCCCGAGGCGGTCCGCCTCGCCATCAGCGCGGGTGCCGACCAAGCCCTCTGGTCCTCCGGCCACGACATCGCGCGGATCATCGATGGTGTCGTAGCGGGCGTCGAAAAGGGCGAAATCCCCGAGTCCCGCATCAACGAGGCCGCCACCCGCGTCCAACAACAACTCATTGACGTTGGGTTATAGCCCAAACTCTATTACCCTGGGGCGGGTGAATAGGGCAACAAAGATCTTCATCGGCTTCTCCGTGGGCGTGCTCGCGGTGCTGCTCGCCATCTACCTCGCCGACCTGGCGCTCAACCGCGGCCACGTGCCGCGCGGCACCACCGTCGGCGGCGTCGCCATCGGCGGACTCACCCCGCAGGAAGCAGAAGCCGAGCTCAAAGCCCAACTTGGCGACGCCCCCTCGCGCCCCATCACCGTCACCTCCGGACCTGAGCGCGCCGAAGTGGTGCCGCAGCGCGCCGGACTCGGCATCGACTACGCGGCGACCATTGAGGCGGCGGGGCTGCAGTCCGCAAGCCCGATTGAGCGCCTCAGCGGCCTGATCCGCGAGCACGAAGTGGCCGTCGTCCCCAGCGTCGACGACGCGAAACTCGCCCCCGAAATCACCCGCCTGCAGAAAGAACTACACCGCGACCCCATCGACGCCGCCATCACCCTCGAGGGCGGCACCGCCCGCGAGCGTACCCCCGAGGACGGCCAGGACGTCCCCGCCGACGCCCTGCGCACCCAGCTGACCGCCCACTGGCTCAACCCCGACGGCGTCACCGTTGAGCCGCAACCAATAGCGCCACGCATCGGCGCTTCCGCCCTGAAGGAAGCGATGGACGGCCCGGTCCACCGCGCCCTTTCTGGGCCACTCACCGTCAACGGCCGCGAGGACGTCACAGCCGTGATCCCGAAGGAACGCATCGGCGAGATCCTCCACTTCGATGAATCCCTGAAACCCATCGTGGATCACAAGGCAGCCGGCGCCATCCTCGGCGAGCAGCTGCACGAGTCCGAAGTCGAGGCCAAGAACGCCCGGGTACTCACCAGCGGCGGCATCGAACCCTCAGTCGACGGCATCAACGTCGACTGGGACGCCACCTTCAAAGGCTTCGACGACCGCCTCCTCCACAACGCCGACCGCACCTGGGACGCCACCTACAAAGACGTCCCCGCCACCTTCACCACCGCCGACGCCGAGCAAGCCACCTTCAACGAGACCGTCGGCTCCTTCACCACCGGCGGCTTCAGTGGCGCCTCCGGGGAAAACATCCGCATCGTGGCCAACACCGTCAACGGCGCCATCGTCAATCCGGGCGAAACGTTCTCCCTCAACGGCTACACCGGCCCCCGCGGCACCGCCCAGGGCTACGTCGAATCCGGCATCATCATCAACGGACGAGGCGGCACCGCCGTCGGCGGTGGCATCTCCCAGTTCGCCACCACCCTCTACAACGCTGCCTACTTCGCCGGCATGACCGACGTCGCATCCACCCCGCACTCCTACTACATCTCCCGCTACCCAGCCGGGCGCGAAGCCACCGTCTACGAAGGCGCCATCGACCTCGCCTTCCGCAACGACAGCAACCACCCCGTCAAAATTGTCACCAACTACGGCGGCGGCAACATCACCGTCAGCCTCCTCGGTGTCAAGACCGTCAACGTGCAGTCCATCAACGGCGGACGCTGGGCCTACACCCAGCCCCAGCCCCGCACCGTCACCGGCCCCGACTGCGCCCCATCCGGCGGCGCCCCCGGCTTCACCACCTCCGACACCCGCGTGATCACCGACCTCGCCGGCAACGAGCTCAGTCGCGAAACCACCACCACGGTCTACGACCCGCAGCCCATCGTCCGCTGCGGGTAGGGTCTCTGTTCTTGGCTTCTTCCCTTTCGCTTCAGTGACAAAAGACGCACCTCTTGACGTCTAGCCCCTTTACGGCCTGCGGTTATGGCGACCAAATTTTTCCGGGCGCGGGTTGCGTCTTTTGTCACTCGCGTCTCCGCCCACCTCAAAAACGGCAAACGTAAACACCCCTGCAAAAGGGGTGTTAGTGGAGACTTAGACGTCGAAAATGATAAAAGCCGCATGAGCCACTAAACCCCTGTTGAGCTGGGATTTAGCTGTTTTTGAGACTGCTCGCTACTTCGCTGGAGGTTCGGCGATCCGGCAGTCATCGCTGTAACGCCCACTGGGGGTGGCGTCCGTTTGAAGCCAAGGGGATCTGCGGGTGGGCTTGCGTTAGCGGGTATCTGGTTAGGGGGTGTCATCGCTTTCAGCTAGTGGTTGGAGGGCACGGAGTGTTTCAATACCGGCTTGATTGAGCGTTTCGAGAATTAACTCTGTGAGTGTTTCGTACTCTTGAGCAGTAGATGGACTTGCTTCAAGTTCGTGTTGGACAGTCCTGAAGTGCTTGATCGGTGCGAACCCATTTCGCGGGCGCAGCAAACTTCCAGCCCAAGAGCCTTCGTTCTTACAGATGTAGAGTGGAGCGCACTCATTGACCACGCCATCGTAGACGAGGATACGATCCGGTTGGTATTCCGCACCGGTGAACAGGTAAGCATGGCCTTGAAAGGGTGATGCTCGTATCGGTTGATGTGCACGGTTAGGTACACCTCCCAGAAAGCGAGTAAGGTTAGACTTACCTAATAAGGATGGTGTTTACGTGAACGATAGTGTAACGGATCAGGTTGTTGACGGTGAGTATGGGTCCGCGAAGGAAAAATCTGTCGCTGGCCAGAACGCGATCCGTCAGCTATCGCAGCCGGTGAAAGGCAAACTGTTTATCGCGCAGGTTTTGGCTTTTCTCTCAGGCGTGTTGGCTATTGCCCCGTATGTGGCTCTGGTGGAGCTTGGCAGAGAACTTATGCAAGACCAGGTGGACCCGGCGCGGGTGAACTGGATCGTCATGCTCCTCGTCAGCGCATACATGGCCCGGTTGACCTTATATTTTGTTGCATTGGGCGTGACGCATTTTATTGACCTGTCGTTGCGTAATCAGATGCGTCGGCAAATTGCCGCCCGAATGTCGACTGCTCCGCTGTCGTGGTTTACCCGCGAGGGTGAGGGGAAGATCCGCAAGACCATTCAGGATGATACGGCCACGGTGCATACAGTGATCGCGCATGGGCCGATTGAGAAACTGAACGCGATCGTATCCCCGCTCGCCTTGTTGGTGTATGCGTTTGTGGTGGATTGGCGGCTCGCTCTGCTGTCGATTGCGACGATTCCGATTTATGTGGGCATGTATGGCATGTCGATGCGTGGGATGAATGAGAAGACCGCACAAATGGACACCAAGCTCGCTCAGGTTTCGGCAACGATGGCCGAGTTCGTTGCCGGTATCTCAGTGGTGAAAGCATTCGGCAAGGTCGGCCGAGCACATAAAGCCTATTTAGATGCGGCTAACGAGTTTTCTAAGTTCTACCGGGCGTGGTGTATGCCGCTGGTGTCGATGTCGGTCGCCTCATTTTCGTGGGTGTCGATCCCGGTGTTGTTGATCGTGAACCTTGGCGGTGGCGCGTTGATGATGAACGCCGGTTGGGTGAGCATCTACGAGGTGATAACGACGACGTTGATCGCCTTGGTGCTGCCGGGAGCGTTGATGGCAGTCGCAACCATCGCCTGGTCGTACCAGCTCGCAGGGTCTGCGGCAGTGAGGCTGGTGAACGTCATGGAGCTACCAGCGTTGAGTCAGCCCGATGCGCCACAGACACCACACGGTCATGATATCGAGATTCGGGGTGTGTCGTATGCCTATGACGACACCCAGGCATTAGACGAGGTGAGCCTGAGCATTCCGGCAGGCACGGTGACCGCGCTGGTTGGCCCGTCGGGTGCGGGGAAGTCGACGTTGGCGAGTTTAATTGCCCGCTTCGATGACCCGGACGCTGGCACGATCACTATCGGCGGGGTTGATCTAAAGAGCATTTCCCAGGATTTGTTGTATTCGACGGTCGCGTTCGTCTTGCAAGATGCACAGCTTATTCGCGACACCATCCACAACAACATTGCCCTGGGCGCGCCAGACGCAACCTTGGATCAGGTGCGACAGGCGGCGAGAGCCGCGCAGATCGACGA
This sequence comes from Corynebacterium sp. CCUG 61414, assembly GCF_024453945.1. Taxonomy (NCBI): domain Bacteria; kingdom Bacillati; phylum Actinomycetota; class Actinomycetes; order Mycobacteriales; family Corynebacteriaceae; genus Corynebacterium; species Corynebacterium sp. CCUG 61414. Next base: position 65,775 of record NZ_JAGPYU010000004.1, on the reverse strand, counting down.
GTTCATCATGAGCCTGCCAGATGGTTACGACACCGTGTTGGGGGAGGACACCCACGTTTCGGGCGGGCAGGCAGCCCGTATCGCGATCGCCCGGGCGCTCATGGTTGATGCCCCAGTGTTGGTGCTGGACGAGGCGACGGCGATGGCGGACCCGGAATCGGAATCGAAAATTCAACAAGCTCTCTCGACTCTTGCCAAAGGCAGAACCGTGATTGTGATCGCCCACCGGTTGGCCTCGATCAGGGGCGCGGATCAGATTGTCGTCATGGAACGCGGGCGCATTGCTGTGGTCGGTAAACACGACGAGCTGTTGGGTAATGCGCACTATCAGGCACTTCTTGCCCAAGGTGCATGTGAGGAGATGACACGATGAATCAACTATTGCTGCCACGCTTTAAGCGTTTGATGGAACCCGCCTCGTGGCGTGACCTCTCGGTCGGTCAAGCGTGGGGTGCGGTCTCAGGACTGTGTCACGGCTTTGCCCTGCTGATTCTGCTTCCCGCAGCAAGTGCCCTAGCGACCGGAATGCCGGTGTGGGGGTTATCGTTTTGGGGCTGGCTCATCGCCTTGGCGGTGATCTCGGTAGCGGGTGTAGGCACCGAGTTTTATGGCATGCGCACCGGCTATATTGGCGCGCTCGGGTTCATTCACGACGTCCACCACGCAATAGGTAACAAAGTAGCCCGCCTACCGTTGGGAGTGTTCGATTCGGGTAGCTCTGGCCGACTGTCGCGCATGGTCACCCAGGAAATGATGAACTTGGGCGAGTCGGCGGCGCACTTCATTTTCTCCCTCGTCCAAAAACTCTCAGCCGTGCTGGTGATCACTGTGGGAACCTGGTTCTGGGATTGGCGGCTGGGACTGACCTTGACGATCGCGTTCCCGATCATGCTCGCCTTCCTCCATATCTCCCGCGTGCTTCTTGATAAAGGTAAGCAGGTTTCCGAACCAGCTGAGTCAGAATTGGCGGCTCGCATGGTCGAATTCGCCACCTGCCAAGGCGCGCTGCGCTCCTGCCATGTCGCCGACGACTACCCGGCCCTTGATCGGGCATTCAAACAGGCTGACCGCAAAAGCCGCAAAGCATTGTGGATCGAAACATTAGCGAACCTGATTAATGGAATGTTCGTCCAAGCCCTCGTCGTGATAATGATCTGGCTGACCGCCCAACTCGCCCTCGGCGGGCAAATGAATGCGCTGAACGCCGTGGTCACAATCGGCATGTGCCTGCGGTTCACCACCATGCTCCAAGACATCGGTGGCTGCATGACCGGGCTGGAAGAACGCCGCCAGCAGATGAACCACGTCGACAAGGTCATGGATGCCCCCGAACTGTCCGAACCCGATGCCTCTACACCAGTGAGGGCACCTGGTGATGTTCGTTTCGAGGACGTCACCTTCAGCTACGATCCGGACACCCCGGTGCTGCACGATATGTCCTTCCATGTCCCGCAAGGCGGCATGTGTGCCCTGGTTGGTCCATCTGGGTGCGGGAAGACGACGATCGCCCGGATGGTTGCACGTTTCTGGGATGTGCAGTCCGGCAGCGTGCGCGTTGGCGGAGTGGACGTGCGCGAGCAGACCACCGAAGATTTGATGCGCCAGATATCTCTGGTCTTCCAAGACGTCTACTTATTCAACGACACTCTCGAAGCCAACATTCGCCTTGGCAATCCCGAAGCTACTGATGAAGAAATCAGGTGGGCCGCTGAGCTGTCGGGCGTGACGGAAATTGTCAACCGCCTCCCAGACGGCTGGAATTCATTGGCGGGTGCTGGCGGGCGTGCACTGTCAGGTGGGGAACGCCAACGAGTGTCCATCGCTCGCGCCTTGGTGAAGAAAGCCCCGATCGTGCTGTTCGATGAGGCCACCAGCGCGTTGGACGCGGAAAATGAAGCCAACATTGTTGCGGCGATGAACGAGCTGCGTAAGCACTCCACACTAATTGTCATCGCCCACAAACTTGAAACCATTCGCCAAGCTGACCAAATCATTGTGCTCTCCCACGATGGGCGTATCGCCCAGCGCGGGTGCCACGACGAGCTGGTCAACCAGCCGGGTCAATACCGCGATTTCTGGCAAGAACGCATCAACGCAGCTGGATGGCAACTCGTCTAAACACAGCACGTATAAGCACATGAAAGGAAAAACTATGTCTACGCCTACATCCTCGCGCCTCAACACGCGCGACTTCATCAACATTGGCGTCTTCACCGCCTTGATGTTCGTCATCGTGTTTGCATTCGGAATGCTCGGGTTCATCCCCGCCGCCATGTATGCCGGCTTCTTGCTTTCTATTCTCGTTAACGGCATCGTCTTTGCGCTGTTCACAGCACGCACTCCGAAGATGGGGGCATTGACAATCATGCTGATTATCATCGAAATCCTCTTCTTCGTGACCGGCCACTGGGTAGGGGGAATCGCGGTGGCCGCTGTATTCGGCCTGCTCGCCGACCTAGTCATTACCAAGGGGCCGAAGAGCGTGAAGGTTCGCGTTCCGCTGGCATACGCACTGTTTATTCTGCCGATCTATGTTTCCCCGTGGATGCCGCTATTTATGGACCAAGACGCATATATGTCGCAGATCGCCGAACAAATGGGCGCCGAGTATGCCGCGAAGATGGCGCAGGTTGTCACGATTCCGATTCTGTTGGGCTTCTTCGTTGTGATGCTCATCGTGGGCTGGCTTGCTGGTCTGTTGGGAACCAGGGTGGCGCGTAAGCACTTTGAACGGGCCGGTCTTGTCTAAACTTCCCGACCCGCGCACGATTATCGTAGCGCTCGTCATCGTCTCCACCACGATCTACAGTGCCTACTCGCCGTGGTTCGTGTGTGCTCTGGGCGGATTCGCCGCCGTGATGCTGGCGAGCGCTGCGATCAACCCCAACACGCTCGTGCGCCCGAGCTGGGTGGCCGTCTACCTGGCCACGTTTGCGGTCCTCGGCGGGCTCGTCTTCGTGATACCACTGGTGTGGAAGTCAACGGTCAGCGCGTTCCTCGTGCTGTTTTTGCAGTGGATGTGGCGATTCAGTGTCAGCGCAGGAATGGGAGCCTACGCGATCGGCGTGATCCGACCCGCCACCTTGCAAAAAGCACTCGCCAGCTCACGAATCCCAACCTGTTTCACGATCCCAATCTCGGTTGCCTTACGTGTGCTGCCTGTGATCGGCCACGAGGTTAAAGCGATCTCAGATGCGATGAAACTACGCGGCATGTCCGCGCTTTCCCTGCGCGCGGCCCAGTACTTCACAATCCCGCTGCTATCGACCGTGGTACGCAGCGGGGACGAACTGGCATCGGCCGCCCTCGTGCGCGGACTGGGCGGAACCGCAAAGCCCACCTCAGTCACGGTCGTGAAATTCCGTGTGATCGACGCAGTCATTCTGCTCATCGTTATCGGTTTCGCGATATGGAGAATCGTCCTATGACAATAACCCAAGCCACCGGCGTCACCTTCACCTATCGAGGAGCAGACCACCCCTCAATCAATGACGCAACCATCACCATCACACCCGGAACCGTCACCTTGCTGTGTGGCGCATCGGGATCGGGGAAGACCACCGCGTTACGGCTGTTTAACGGGCTCATCCCACACTTTCACGACGGCGACCTTACCGGAAGCGTCACAGTCGACGACATTGACGTGGCACGAGTAGATCTATCAGAGCTTGCCCACCACTGTTCGACAGTGTTTCAAAACCCACGCACCCAGTTCTACACCACTCACGTGCGCCAAGAACTCGCCTTCGGCCCAGAAAATCTCGGCCGCGCCCCGCAGGAGATCTGTGCCCGCATTGACGAGGTTGCAGCCGAGTTAGGTATCGCCGACCTGTTGGAATCCCGCGTCACACAGCTGTCGGGCGGGCAGATGCAACGCGTGGCCTGCGCCGTCGCCATGTGCAACAACACGTCGCTGATCGTCTTTGACGAGCCGACCGCGAACCTATCAGCTGATCTTATCGGCCAACTCGCCACACTCATCGCCAGGCTCAAAGCTGATGGACACACGATCATCATTGCTGAACACCGGCTAAGTTTTCTTTCCGGGATCGCTGACCGTGTCTACTACTTCGATAAAGGCAACATCGTCCTCACCGCAACCGGCGAAGAGTTCTACGCTACCTCGGATGAGGAGCGCAAACAGCTTGGACTGCGATCCCTAGTAACTGTGCCTATGCCACAACTTCCGGAACCGGCAGGGGAGGGGCTGGAGATCAGCAACCTCACCTTTGCCTACCGCCACGGAAACACAGTCCTCAATATTAACCACGTGTTGTTTCCGGCAGGGAAAATCACAGCGCTCCTCGGCCCGTGCGGTTCAGGGAAATCAACCCTGGCACGCATTGTTTGCGGACTAGAAAAAGCCAAACACGCATCCATCACACTCAATGGACAAAAATTCCCCAGCCGTGACGCCTACCTTGTGATGCAAGACCCTACCCGACAGTTGTTCTCAGATACCGTCATCGACGAAGTCACGCTCGGCACGACCAAAGCCGAAAAGCAACACATCGATGCCCACGCGATCCTTGAAGAACTCGACCTTGCCGACCACGAGGCTGACCATCCCCAAGCACTCTCTGGCGGGCAGCGCCAACGCCTGGTTATTGCTACAGCGCTTGCTGCGAACAAGAAAGTTTACATCTTCGACGAACCCACGTCCGGTGTTGGCTACAAGCACCTTGTCGCGATTTCCCGAGTAATGCGTAAACTCGCTGACACTGGTGCCGTCGTCATTGTCATCACCCACGACGCTGAACTCGTTACCGAGGTCGCCGACCATAGCGTCCGCCTTGACCAGATCAACGCCTGCTAACGCAAACGCTCGCTCAGCCGAAAGAGAGGAAAGCGCTTCCGCAGGTCAGAGCTAATGCGCTATACACTCGCTAACGCAAGCGATTTTCTTGACCCCCTTGGGGCGTACGCGCTAACGCAAACGCCTACTTATCATTTTCGACGTCATAGTGGAGCCGGCGACGGGAATCGAACCCGCACTCTCAGCTTGGGAAGCTGATGTTCTACCACTAAACTACGCCGGCAGCGCATGTAATGCAGCAGTGCGTAATTTTAGCACCGCGCTGCTGCATTACCAAACGCTAGCGGTCGGCGCCGGCGACCTCCGGGAGCGCGCTGAGTGAGCAGGCGCGCTGGCTTGGGGCGTGGTCGTCGGCGGTGCGCTCGAGTCCCCATCTGGTGAGGGCTGCGACGGTGAGGTCGGATTGCATGTTGGGGTGCAGGACTCGGCCAGAGTTCGAGCAGGATGCTTCGATGTTGATGTTTGCGACGTCCGCTCCGTCGACAGCTTGCAGGATTGAGGTGCTGTTTGGGGTTGCGGTGACGTCGGATGGTGAATAGAGCGAGGTGTACACGATTCCGGCTTGGGTGTCGGGGAGTGCGTTGAGGGCCTGGATCTCGGGGGAGTCGTTGAGTTGTTGGATTGCGCCTGGTCCTGCGAAGAACGCTGCGAGACGCGGGAATGCGCGGGCGATGGGGGAGAGGAATCGGCCGGCGCCGTTGAGGTCGGTGCCGTGGAAGGTGGCGCCGACGGTGACTGCGCGGCGGACGTTGTTGCCGCCGCCGAGTTCGGCGATGTATTTCTTCACCAGCAGTCCGCCTTGGGAGTGTGCGACAAGGTCGACTTGCTCGGCGCCGGTGGCTTCTTTGACGCGTTCAACGTTGCGCGCGAGTTCGCGCGCGGAGCTGTTGATGTCGGCGTTGCCGTAGGAACCGGGGAAGAGGGAGGGCAGTCCGCTGCCACGGCCGTAGTTGAAGCCCCATACGCAGTAACCTGCGGCTTTGAGGGCGACGGCGTTTTGGGCCCACTTTTCGGTGTTTGCGGAGGTGCCGTGTACATAGAGCACGGGTGTTGTTTTGTCGGCGGCGGGGACGCAAGAGGCGTCGTTAAATATGTCACTGGTGTTCGCTGTGGCGATTGGGGCGCCGCTGACCGCGAGAGCGGCGGTCAGGAGAATGGTCGAGAGGATTCGGTGCATGCGTTTACTTTAGCCCCACCCCAAAGCAGGCTAGACTTGGCGCCGTGCTTCTTTCAGACCATGACATTCGTGACGCCGTTGATTCGGGACGCCTCGGTATTGCGCCGTATGACGCTGCGTTGGTGCAGCCTTCGTCGGTGGATGTGCGTTTGGATCGGTTCTTCCGCGTGTTCAATAACTCGCGCTATACCCATATTGATCCGCGTGAGGAGATGCCGAATCTGACCACGCTGGTGGAGGTCCCTGAGGGCGAGGGGTTTGTGCTGCACCCGGGCGAGTTTGTGTTGGCGTCGACGTTGGAGAAGTTTACGTTGCCGGCGGATTTGGCTGGGCGTCTGGAGGGCAAGAGCTCCCTGGGCAGGCTTGGCCTGTTGACGCACTCGACGGCCGGGTTTATCGATCCGGGGTTTTCGGGCTACATCACGCTTGAGTTATCGAATGTGGCGAATTTGCCGATTGTGTTGTGGCCGGAGATGAAGGTCGGCCAGTTGGCGTTGTTCGCGATGACGTCGCCTGCGGAGGTGCCGTACGGCAGTGGCGCGTTGGGTTCGAAGTATCAGGGGCAGCGGGGGCCGACGCCGTCGAAGGCGTACTTGAACTTCCGGTAGGAGGCCTCGCGTATGCGATTGTCGGTGGTCGGCGCGGGGTATTTGGGGGCGACACACGCTGCGTGCATGGCTGAGCTGGGCCACGAGGTACTGGCGGTGGACACGGATGCGCGCAAGGTTGCGGCCCTGCAGTCGGGGAGTGCGCCGTTTTTCGAGCCCAGCCTCGATGAACTACTCAAGCGCCACACGGCGTCGGGTCGCCTGCGCTTCACGACGGATCTGCGCGAGGTGGCGGGGTTCGCGCGGGTGCATTTTTTGGCCGTCGGCACGCCGCAGGTTTCCGGTGGGCTCGCCGCGGACACTTCATTTCTTGACGACGCCACCTCCCACCTCTCCGCAATCCTTGAGGGGGAGCACCTGGTGGTGGGCAAGTCGACGGTGCCGGTGGGCACGGCGCGCCGCCTGCAGGAGCGCCTCCCGGATGTGGTGGAGGTGGCGTGGAACCCGGAGTTTCTGCGCGAGGGCCACGCGGTGAGCGATACGTTGGCGCCGGACCGGATCGTGGTGGGGCAGCGTCCGGGTGGGCGCGCGGAGCAGGTGCTGCGGGAGGTGTACGCCACTCCTATTGAGCATGGCTCACCAATGTTGGTGACGGAACTTCCCACCGCTGAACTGGTAAAGGTGGCGGCGAACGCGTTTTTGGCCACGAAGATCTCGTTCATCAACGCGGTCGCGGAGGTGTGCGACGCCGCAGGCGCGGACGTCACCCAGCTTGCGGACGCGATCGGGTTGGACGCGCGCATCGGGCGCCAGTTCCTGAACGCCGGCCTCGGTTTCGGCGGCGGCTGCTTACCGAAGGACGTCCGGGCGTTCATCGCGCGCGCCGAAGAGCTCGGCGCCGGGGATTCGGTGCGCTTCCTCCGGGAGGTCGACGCCATCAACCAGGGGCGCCGCGCCCGCATCGTTGACCTGGTGCGACGGGAGCTAGATACGCTGGAGGGGCGCACCATCGCGGTGTTGGGGGCGGCGTTCAAACCGAACTCGGATGACATCCGGGATTCGCCGGCGCTCGACGTCGCGCAGCGCCTCTTCGAGGCCGGTGCTCGCGTGCGCGTCCACGACCCGAAGGCCCTCGACAACGCCCGCGCCGCCTACCCCGACCTTGACTTTCCCGGCACGCTCGCGCAGGCCACCGCTGGCGCGGACCTGTGCATCCTGGCGACCGAGTGGGATGCGTTCCTGGAGCCGCTGGTGGGCGTCGACAAGCGAGTAATTATCGACGCCCGCAACGCCCTCGATATCCCCACCTGGCACAAGGCGGGGTGGCGAGTCATCCGCTAGTGCTGGTGGTAATCCGAAAGGAAGTTGCCGAGGCGCTCGATGGCGTTCTCCAACTGTGACGCCCACGGCAGCGTGACCACGCGGAAGTGATCCGGGGTGGGGTAGTTGAAGCCGGTGCCCTGCACCATGAGGATCTTCTCGCTCTTGAGCAGATCCAGCATGAAGCGCTCGTCGTCGTGGATGTGGTACATTTCCGTGTCGATCTTCGGGAAGGCGTACAGGGCGCCCTTCGGCTCCACGACGGAAATGCCCGGGATTTCGCGCAGCTTGCGCACGGCGACGTTGCGCTGCTTGTGCAGGCGGCCGCCGTCCGCGGTGAGCTCGTAGATCGACTGACGCCCACCCAAGGCCACCTGGATCGCGTGCTGGCCAGGCACGTTCGCACACAGGCGCGTGCCGGAAAGCAGGTCCAGGCCCTCGATGAAGCCTTTCGCGCGGCGGCGTGGCCCCGTGAGCACCATCCAGCCGGCGCGGTATCCGCACACCCGGTACGCCTTCGACAGTCCGTTGAAGGTCAGGGTGATCACGTCCGGGGCAACTTCCGCCATGGAGATGTGCTGGGCACCGTCGTAAAGAATGCGGTCGTAGATCTCGTCGGCGAAGATCATCAGCTCGTGCTCGCGCGCAATGTTGGCGATGCCCTCGAGCGTCTCCCGCGAGTACACCGCACCCGTCGGGTTGTTCGGGTTAATCACCACGATGGCCTTCGTCTTGCTGGTCACCTTGGAGCGAATATCCTCCAGCGAGGGGTTCCAGTCGTCCTCCTCGTCGCACTTGTAGTGCACCACCTTGCCGCCCGCAAGTGTCGACGCCGCCGTCCACAGCGGGTAGTCCGGCGTCGGAATGAGGATCTCATCACCCTCGTTGAGGGAAGCCTGCGTGACCATGCTGATCAGCTCAGACACGCCGTTACCCAGGTAGACATCATCGATGTCGAACGCCGGGAAATCCGGAATCATCTCGTAGCGAGTCACAATCGCGCGACGCGCCGAAATAATGCCTTTCGACGTGGTGTAGCCCTGGGACGTCGGCAAATTGGCAATCATGTCGCGCATGATCACATCCGGCGCCTCAAACCCGAACACGGCCGGGTTGCCCGTGTTCAGCTTCAGGATGGTGTGGCCGTCGCGCTCCATCTCCTCCGCGGTCGCGCTCACCGGGCCGCGAATGTCATAAAACACGTTCTTCAGCTTCTCGGCCTGGTCAAAGTGCCGGTGCCGCTTAAAAGGCGTGTGCTGCGGACTTTTGTTTTCTGGTGCTTCTGATTGCTTCTTGTTGGCCATGTGCCAATACTAGCGCCCGAACCTAACCACGTTTGTTGAACCGCTGCATCGTCTGCTGCGCGATATTCAACGCATCGTTCTTCAGCTGGTCCATCTGCTGGCGCTGCTGCTGCTTCCGCATCGCGATCTCCGCCGCCTGATGCGACTGCAACTCCAACTGCTGCATCTTGACCGCCTGGCGCTGCGCCCGCTGAATCTGCCGAACCGACGGCGAGTACCAGCTATCCGGCCCCACCTTCATCACATACAGCAGGATGAACACGGTCGGGATGATCAGCAGCGACGGTACGGCCAGGAAGTTTTCGCCCATCTCGGAAAAGACGACGATGAATGCGAGGCTGGCGATCGTCGACAAGCCCATCAGCCCGCCGCGCACATTGCGACCCCTCCTGCGGGCCAGCTCAATGTCCTCACCCGTGTACACCGGGGAGTTCTGGACCTGCTGCGCCGGCACCTGACACTGGCCCGGCTTCTGCGGCAAATCCTGGAACAACGCCATCAAGTCCGGCGAGTACTCCGCCTTCGCGACAGCCGCACACCGCCTATCGAACTCGTCCATGGTCAGGCGCCCCTCACCGAACGCCACCGACAACGCCGTCACCGCGTCATTGCGGTCGGTGTCGCCGATGCGGTAATTGAACTGAAAATTCGGATTCGGTTGAGGCATGGTCATAGCTCCTAAGCATACTTGGCTGGTGCGGACTGTCCTAGAACTGCAAAGTGTAGTAACAGGAATGTAGTAATCCCCGAAATGGGCGCCAAAATCCGGATTACTACATTCCTGTTACTACAGTTTGGGTTTTGTCAGCCCCTAGGACACCAAGTTGGTGATGAAGATCGCCAGCAGCGGCAGCGCGAAAAACACGCTGCCGACCCAGATAAAGATGTACACCTTGTTCTTATCGGCGAGTCCGGCGAGCCAATCGGCACCCTTCGGGGGAAGTGCGCGCAGGAACGGCACCGACATAATGATGATGGCTGCGAAGGTGTTGAAGAGGGTGTGTACCAGGGCGGTCTGCATGGCGACCTCGGCAACCTCGGGCGGCGCGGAAAACGCCGCGATCAACCCGGTCACCGTGGTACCGATGTTGGCGCCGACCACGAACGGGAACAGGTCCCGCATGTGGAACTTGCCCGACGCCGCCAGCGGCACCGTCAGCGACGTGGTGGTGGAGGAGGACTGTACCGCCGTGGTGATGACGGCGCCGGAAAGCACACCGGAGAGGGTGCCCTTGCCGAGTGCCGCGTGCAGGAACTCCTGCGCCCGGCCGACCAGCAGCGTGCCGAGCATGTTGCCGATGAACCCGATGACCACCATGATCAGGGCGATGCCGCCAATCGAGAGGATGATGCCTCCCCACACGTGGCTCAGCGGGCTGACGGCGGTTTCGGCGAGGGAGACGAGTGGTTCGGTGATGGCGTCGACAAAGTCGCCGATGCCGCTGAAGATTGTGTTGAGGATGCCGCCGGAGCCACCGCTGGTGTAGTGCGCGATCGCGCCCGAGGTTTTCTGCAGGAAGCCGGTGGCGAGCTCGAGCGGCATGAAGATGGCCAGGGCGATCAGGTTGAAGAAGTCGTGCACAGTGGCCATCGCGAAGGCGCGGCGGAACTGCTCCTTGTTGCCCGAAAGCCCGAGCGCGACGAGGGTGGCGGTCACGGTGGTGCCCAGGTTGGCGCCGAAGAGCATCGGGATGGCGATTTCGATGGGCAGGCCACCCGCAACCATGCCGACAGTAATCGACGTGGTGGTGGAGGAGGACTGCATGATTGCCGTGGCGAGGATACCGATGCCCAGGCCCACGAACGGGTTCTGTGCAAACGAGAAGAGTTCCTCGGCGCGGTCGCCCGCGGCCATCTGGAAGCCGGCGCCGATCATGCTCACCGCGTTGAGCAGCAGCCACACCGCGACGACGACGGACATCCAGTCCACGAAGGTCTTGAAGGGGCCACCGAACGGCAGGAAACCCAGTGGGTCTTTCTTACCTGCGTCTGCTCCGTCGGGGTGGTGCGTGAACGTCGTTGTCGCGGTGTCCATGCTCATATGATGAAGCGCTTCCTGTCGTTGAAAAAACTCTCGCCAAAAAGGGCCCAAGGTGTGGGCCAACGTATCACCATAATGTGCGCACGTGCACGGCCGGTAACACCAAAGTGAACTTTAGGCGAACTTATCGCAGCTGCCGCGCGTACCAGCCCGGGATCGAGTTTGACGACGTCGTGGGCTGGTCAAGGTCCATAGAAACAGGAGACAGCAGTTCGGGTCCGAAGTACAGCTCCGGGTAGGAGCCGGTCATCCAGTACTTCTTGTCTTTCCATACCCCGCCGGAGGTGACGGCGACGAAGCCGCGGCCCGGGATCCAGATGGGGCCTCCGGAGTCACCGTGGCGAGGCCCGGCGATGGAGGTGGCGATCATGCTGCCGCGCACCCCAGTGACGTGCCCGCAGAACTCGCGGCGCGTGGTGGCGCCGTAGGAGCAGACGCGTTCGCCCGGGCGCACCGCGTTGGGGTGGACTTTCGCGTTGCCGGAGAACCGGTTGGTGCCGGCGGTAGCGCCGGAGAGGGTGACGTAGGCGAAGTCGTTGGGGCCGTCGGCGCTCACCAACCAGCCTGGGAAGGAGATCACCGTACCGATGCGCCGGCCGCTACCGTCAAGGACCTGCTGGAACGGGAATTTCACGCAGTGCCGCGCGATGGCGATCTGGTTGCGCGCATGGTCCACGTAGCCGACGGTGCAGATACCGTAGGCGAGCCCCATGTCGAGGCGGACGCGGTCGCCCTGGTTCACCACCGGCCGCGCGTCGGCAGCGGGGGCGAGCAGGGAAGCGGCGGTGGCGACGCCCACGCATGCAACGGCGATCTTCTTCAAAAACTGGCGCATAGCCAGCAGCTTACTGCTTGTGGTGGGCGTAGGAGACCATTTCGTCCCACTCGACGATCTTCTTGCGCTCGCGGCTGTGGGTGGCGCACTCCTCGCCGAGCTTGCGCTCTGCTTCATCCAGGCGGTACCAGCCGTCCCAGGTGGTGTAGTCGATGCTGCGCTCGTCGAGAAGTCCGAGGATGGCGTCCGGGTCCTCGTGGACCGGGGCAGTGAGCTTGCCGGCGTCAGCGTCGGCGATGAGCATGTCGGTCGTTTCCTTCGCGTCCGACTTCGTGTTGCCGATTAGGCCGACCGGGCCACGCTTGATCCAGCCGGTGACGTAGAGGGAGTCCTCGAAGCCGTCCTCGCCGAGGACGTGGCCACCGTCGTTCGGGATGACGTGGCGCTCAAGGTCGAACGGGACGCCCTCGACGGGTTCGGAGCGGTAGCCGATGGCGTGGTAGACTTGCTGGACTGGCCAGTCGGTGAACTTGCCGGTGCCGCGCAGCCCGCCTTCGCCGTCGAACTCGGTGCGCTCGGTGCGGATACCAACGATGGCGTCGCCCTCGGTGAGCACCTCAACAGGGGACTCGAAGAAGTGAATGTGGATCTTGTGCGGGGCGTCGTCCGGCTCGCGCATCGCGTACTGCTCCAGGACCTGGCAGTTCAGGTCGATGGACTTGTCGGCGCGGCGCAGTTCCTCGGAGGGACCGTCGTAATCAATGTCTTCAGGGTCGACGAGCACCTGGATGGTGTCGGACTCGTCGAGCTCGCGTAGCTCCTTCGGCGTGAACTTCGCCTGCGCCGGCCCGCGGCGGCCGAACATGTGGATGACCTCGGCCTTGTTGTTCTTCAGGGACTCGTAGACGTTGTCCGGGATCTCAGTGACCAGCAGTTCGTCGCCGGTCTTCGCCAGGATTCGGGAGATATCCAGCGCCACATTGCCGACGCCCACCACCGCGACCTCGCGCGCCTCCAGGTTCCAGGAGCGCTCGAAGCGCGGGTTGCCATCGTAGAAGCCGACAAACTCGCCGGCGCCGATCGACTTGTCGCCACCTGGGACGAGGAACTCACGGTCGCGGACAGCGCCGGCGGAGATGATGATGGCGTCGTAGTACTCGCGCAGCTCATCAATGGTGATGTCGCGGCCGACGGTGATGTTGCCCAGGAAGCGCAGGTTCGGCTTGTCCATCACGTTGTGCAGCGACTTGACGATGCCCTTGATGCGCGGGTGGTCCGGGGCGACACCGTAGCGGATGAGGCCGAACGGCGCAGGCATCTGCTCAAACAGGTCGACGTGGATCTCGTGCTCCTGATTGCGGATGAGCAGATCGGATGCGTAAATACCGGCTGGTCCGGCACCTACGACAGCGACGCGCAGACTCATAGAAATATGTCCTTTCGGTTTTTGAAGCTAGTTATCTTAACAATATAGCGCTACATGCTTAGTTCTTGGAGCGCCTGCCCATTTGCGCCATGTGTTCGCGCACGGCGTTGAAGGCCTCCTTGGAGTCCAACGTCTGGCTCTGTTGGGTGGCCATTTGGACCTCGTCGGGGGTGACTTCGCCAGTTCGGAGCGAGACCATCTCTGCCCAGTAGCGGAACCAGACAGCGAGGACCGCGGCGACCGGCACCGCGAGGAACGCGCCGACGATGCCGAACAGCGTGCCGCCGAGCGCTACGGAGAGCAGCACGATCGCTGCGTGCAGGCCCATTGCCTGGGACTGCAGGATCGGCTGGAGGATGTTGCTCTCCAGCTGCTGCACCACGATGATGAGCACGAGCACCAGGATGGCGTTGGTCAGGCCGTTGGAGACCAGCGCGATGATCACCGCCAACGCGCCCGCAGTGAACGCACCGATAATAGGGACGAAGCCGGCGAAGAACGTGATCACTGCCAGCACTGGCCACAGCGGCACGCCCAGCAAGAGGAGGCCGAGGCCGATGAAGATGGCGTCGACAGCCGAAACGATCGCCTGCGTGCGGATGAAACCGGACAGCGTATTCCAGGAACGCATGCAGACCTCGGTGAGGTGCCAGCCGGCGCGCACGCCCACGTAGCCCTTGAGCCACGGCAAGAATTTCGGCCCGTCCTTCAGGAAGAAGAAGGTGAGGATCAGGGTCAGCGCCAGGGTGGTGCCGACGGATGCGATCGCCCCGATGCCCGTGAACACGCCCGAGGCGATGTTGGAGGCCTGTCCGCGCAGGACATTGGTGACTTGGTCGATGGTCTCCTGGATCTTGGCTGGGTCGATGAGCTCGTTATCGACGTTGTCGCGCAGCCACTGCGTGATCTGGTCGATGCCCTGCTGCGCCTGGTCGACGAGCTGGGTGCCCTGCGTGCGAACGGTCGGGGCCATGGCGGCGAAGATGCCGCCGATGATGGCGAAGGCCCCCACGAGCACGCCGGCCGCGGCGAGTGCTGGCGGCGCCTTCTTCTTGCGCAGCCAGTCCACCGGCGGCCACAGCACCGTGCACACGATGAGCGCCAGGAAGATCGGCAGCAGTCCCATCCAGACGTACTTCAGCAGGTACAGCAGGATGGCGGTGGCGGCGACGATAATGATGAACCTCGCCGCCCAGGCTGCCGCGGTGCGCCCGTCGGAGGCGATGACCGTGCTGCGGTCAACAGTTTCTTGGGAAAGCTCTTGCGCCGCGTCGGCCGCGGTGGGCTGCGCTTCCGTCTGTGGTTCAACTTTGTTGCTCATACCAAGACATTGTGCCAGACCTGCCAGACATAACTTATTTACACCCCCTGGACTGCAAGATTAGGAAAAGTTGAGTCGAGTGGGAATAACTTTCTGGATTGCATGTTGTAAGGATTGAGCGTGATAGGCTCAAGGTTGGCGGAACTTCTGCTACAGTGGTTCCCGTCAAGTTGAGTCGAGGCGATTCAACTTCGGATTAACTTCAGAAATGACTTCGACAAACACAGGAGGAAATGTAGAAATGGGACGCGCAGTAGGTATTGACCTTGGTACGACAAACTCGGTTGTCTCTGTCCTTGAAGGCGGAGAGCCGGTAGTTATCGCGAACGCTGAGGGTTCGCGCACCACCCCGTCTGTCGTCGCGTTTGCGAAGAACGGCGAGGTGCTGGTTGGCCAGTCCGCGAAGAACCAGGCGGTCACCAACGTTGACCGCACGATCCGCTCCGTTAAGCGTCACATGGGCGAAGACTGGACGGTCGAGATTGATGACAAGAAGTACACCCCGCAGGAGATTTCCGCACGTACGCTGCAGAAGCTGAAGAGGGACGCAGAGGCATACCTCGGCGAGGAGGTTACCGACGCCGTCATTACCGTCCCTGCCTACTTCGAGGACGCACAGCGTCAGGCTACGAAGGAAGCCGGCCAGATCGCAGGTCTGAACGTCCTGCGTATCGTCAACGAGCCGACGGCAGCTGCACTGGCATACGGCCTGGAGAAGGCTGACAAGGAGCAGACCATCCTGGTCTTCGACCTTGGTGGCGGTACCTTCGACGTCTCCCTGCTGGAGATCGGCGACGGCGTCGTAGAGGTCCTGGCAACCGCGGGTGACAACGAGCTCGGTGGCGACGACTGGGACAACCGCGTGGTTGAGTGGCTCGTCGATAAGTTCAAGTCTGCACAGGGCGTCGACCTGTCCAAGGACAAGATGGCGATGCAGCGTCTGCGTGAGGCCGCTGAGAAGGCAAAGATTGAGCTGTCTTCCTCCCAGCAGGCATCCATCAACCTGCCGTACATCACCGTCGACTCTGAGAAGAACCCGCTGTTCCTCGACGAGACGCTGACGCGCACTGAGTTCCAGAAGATCACCTCTGACCTGCTGGACCGCACCAAGGCGCCGTTCAACCAGGTCATCAAGGATGCTGGCCTCTCCGTCGGCGAGATTGACCACGTTGTGCTGGTCGGTGGTTCCACCCGTATGTCGGCCGTGACCGACATGGTCAAGGAGCTCACCGGCGGCAAGGAGCCAAACAAGTCCGTGAACCCGGACGAGGTCGTGGCTCTGGGCGCTGCGCTGCAGGCAGGTGTCCTGCGCGGCGACGTCAAGGACGTCCTGCTTCTTGACGTCACCCCGCTCTCCCTCGGCATCGAGACCAAGGGCGGCGTGATGACCAAGCTCATCGAGCGCAACACCACCATCCCGACGAAGCGTTCCGAGACCTTCACCACGGCTGAAGACAACCAGCCAAGCGTGCAGATCCAGGTCTTCCAGGGCGAGCGCGAGATGGCTTCCGCGAACAAGCTGCTCGGCTCCTTCGAGCTGGCAGGTATCGCTCCGGCACCGCGCGGTGTTCCGCAGATTGAGGTCACCTTCGACATCGACGCCAACGGCATCGTGTCCGTCTCCGCGAAGGACAAGGCGACCGGCAAGGAGAACACGATCAAGATCCAGGA
This sequence comes from Corynebacterium sp. CCUG 61414, assembly GCF_024453945.1. Lineage (NCBI taxonomy): Bacteria > Bacillati > Actinomycetota > Actinomycetes > Mycobacteriales > Corynebacteriaceae > Corynebacterium > Corynebacterium sp. CCUG 61414. The sequence continues at coordinate 49,376 of NZ_JAGPYU010000004.1, read as the reverse complement.
CGGCTCCGGCCTGTCCCAGGAGGAGATCGACCGCATGATCAAGGACGCCGAGGCACACGCCGACGAGGACAAGAAGCGCCGCGAGGAGCAGGAAACCCGCAACGGTGCAGAGTCCGCGGCGTACCAGACGCGCAAGTTCATGGAGGACAACGCCGACAAGCTGCCGGAGGACCTCAAGACCCGCGTCACCGAGGCAGCCGACGCCGTCGACGAAGCACTCAAGGGAGATGACCTTGAAGCGGTGAAGTCGGCCGTCGAAAAGCTGAACACGGAGTCGCAGGAGCTGGGCAAGGTGCTCTACGAGGCACAGGCCAACGAGGGTGCAACCCAGGCCGAGGCAGCCGACGACAACGTTGTCGACGCCGAGGTAGTCGACGAAGACACCGACGAAACCAAGTAAACAACAGCAACACTGCAGAAGGAGGTCACCATGACGAACCCGAATACTCCGGAACCGGAGCAGGTTGAAGACCTGATCGAAGAAGCCGAGGCAGTAGCAGCAGAAGCTGCCGAGCCCGAAGCTGAGGTCGACGCCGACGCTGCACCGGAAACGGACGAGGGCGAGCAGGATGACGTCGAAAAGCAGCTTGCTGAGCGGACCGAAGACCTGCAGCGTGTGAGCGCCGAGTACGCAAACTACCGGCGCCGCACCGAGCGGGAACGCGCAGCCATCGCCGAGCATGCGAAAGCAGCCTTCGCCACCGAACTGCTCCCGCTTCTCGACGACCTCGACCTCGCCGAACAACACGGAGACTTAAACGAAGGCCCACTGAAAGCCTTCGCCGACAAACTCCGTGGCGTGGCTACCGCGCAACGCGTCGAAGCCTTCGGCGCAGAAGGTGACGCCTTTGACCCCGAAACCCACGAGGCAGTCCAAGACCTGTCCTCCGGCGACAGCAAGGTCATCGGCACCGTGCTGCGCAAGGGCTACCGTGTAGGCGACCGACTCGTGCGAAACGCAATGGTCATCATCGCCGATCCTGCGGAAGAGCCTGCTGAAGACAACGAGTAACAACAAAACCCAGGGCCGGGGCGTGAGGTGCGCGAAAAGCGGCCTTCACGCCCCGGTTTTGTACTTGAAATAACAAAATTCATCCGAGAAAGGAGGGTGCGAGATGGCTATGCAACAAGAGTGGGCCAACAAGGACTACTACGGCGACCTCGGCGTGACCAAAGACGCGTCCACAGCTGACATTAAGAAGGCATACCGCAGGCTCGCACGCGAAAACCACCCCGACTCCAACCCCGGCAACAAAGCTGCCGAGGAGAAGTTTAAGAAGGTGGCAGAAGCGTACGACGTCGTCGGCGACGAAGAAAAACGCAAAGAATACGACCAGTTCAAGGCGATGATGAGCTCCGGCGGCTTCGGCGGCCGATTCGGAGGGGCAGGAGGTCCCGGCTTTCCGGGAGGGTTTCGCCAAACGGGGCAGAGCGACTTCAACTTCTCCGACCTCTCCGACATCTTCGGAGGAGCCGGGGGTGCTGGACAAGCTGGAGAAGGCGGCCTTGGTGATCTCTTCGGTGGCCTCTTTAACCGCGGCGGCGCTGCTGGCAGGAACGCTCGGCCGTCGCGGGGGGCGGACGTCGAGACGGAAATAACCCTCGACTTCCGCGAAGCCGCCAAAGGCACCACCTTCCCCGTCGAACTCACCGGCGACGCCCCATGCACCACATGCCACGGCTCCGGATCCAAATCCGGCCACGTCACCCAGTGCGAACAGTGCCACGGCTCCGGCTACGTCCGCGAGAACTCCGGCGCATTCGGCATGGCCCGCCCCTGCACCAACTGCGGTGGCACCGGCGACGTAATCACGGACCCGTGCACCACGTGCCACGGCACCGGCACCGTCCGGCGCTCCCGCACCATCACGGTGCGCATCCCCGCCGGCGTTGTCGACGGCCAAAAAGTGCGCCTCGCAGGACAAGGCGAAGCAGGCCCCAACGGCAAACCAGCCGGCGACCTCTTCGTCACCGTCCACGTCCGCCCCGACAAAGTGTTCACCCGCACCGGCGACGACCTCGAAGTCACCGTCCCCGTCTCCTTCAGCGAACTCGCCCTCGGCGGCACCATCACCGTGCCCACCCTGGACAAACACGTCCGCGTGAAGGTCCCCGCCGGCACCCCCAACGGGCGCACCCTGCGCGTCAAGGGACGCGGTGTGCCACGCAAATCCGGCAATGCCGGCGACCTGCTGGTCACTGTCGAAGTCGCAGTGCCCAAGGACCTGGACGCAGCCGCTACCAGCGCACTGCGCGCCTACCAACAAGCCGAACGCGACTCCGGCTTCGACCCGCGCGCCGGGTGGGCAGGAGGCGCATAACCATGGCTGAGGAGTACTACGTCATCTCCGTCGCCGCCGAACTCACCGGCATGCACGCCCAAACCCTGCGCACCTACGACCGCATCGGCCTGGTCACACCGATGCGGACCAGCGGCGGCGGACGCCGCTACTCCCGACGCGACATCTCCATGCTGCGCCGGATCCAACAACTCTCCCAGGAAGACGGCGTCAACCTCGCCGGCATCAAAACCATCATCGAGCTCACCGAACACATCGACGAGCTCCAAGAGGAACTGGCGGCCAAACGCGAAGAAAACGCGCAACTGCGACAACGCCTGGAATCACGCCCCCGCGGCGGGGAACTCGTCCACGTTCCCCGCTCAACCGCGCTGGTGACGTGGGAGCCGTCCTCCGCCAGGTCGCGGCGCCGGGCGCGGTAATAGTGGAAAGCCTCTGCTTCGCTTTGATGCTTGGCGGGGGCTGTTTTCTTTTGTCTTGAGGTGCTCATGGGGGGTGGATGCTGCTCGCAGTGCTCGTGTCGAGGTGTTTAAGGAGTGCGATGCTGGTCGTCGAAAATCGGCCCGGTGGGGTGAGAAGACGCGACCTGCATCGCACGCTTTGAAGCGCACGCTTCGAGTGGTTTGAGGGTGACAGGCAGGGGTGGATGCGCACCAAATTCCTACATCGGGTTTGTCCGACCCGGGTTTTTGTAAATCCGCTCGCTGAAAACCCGGAATCTGGTGCGAAGAAGCAGTGGTCGTGGGAACTTTCTTCGTAGACAGATGACGCAACCTGGGGAAACGCAAGTGCTGGTCGACGGGAACAGGCCTGAAACGCCAAATGGTTCCCGGGCGCGGGAACTATTTCAAGGATGCTGATTGATTGGCAGTCCCAGTTGAGTCGTGGATAGGCGGGTCGCCTCGTGGGGGCGTCGTGCTCAAGAAGTGAGGACACTGAGGGGTTGTTGAAGTGCTTGATCTGATGAATGTGTAGCGCAAGCCTGGGATGGAGAGGGTCTGGTCTTCATATCGCTGAATGTCCGTAAATGTTATGTTTGCTACATCTTTACTGTAGTAAACATAGCTTCCTAGTGTTGTATTTGATATGTTTGCTACATGAAGCTTTCTGAAGCTCAGACTATCTTGGCAGCGTATTCCTATCTGCAACATGGATTGGTTACCTCTGCCCAAGCGGCAAGGGAGGGGATTGATACCACGACGATGACACGATTGGCGCAGGGGGATTACATACGTCGTATCCGTCGAGGTGTGTACATCCTTTCTAGTGTGGCGGAAGATTCACTGACGGAGATCCGGGCGGCATGGTTGTCGACCAGGCCGGGGATTCTCGCTGAGGAACGTCTCCATGCAGAAAACCCGATCGTTGTCTCCCATGTCTCGGCTGCCAGCGTGCTTGAATTGGGTGATATCACCCCGGCAACGCATACTTTTACGTCCTCGAAACGGAAGCAATCATCCGCGACTGACATGTCTCATCGCACTGCTGATCTTCAGGATGAGGACTGGATGATAGTTCGTGGCCTTCCAGTGACGACCGTGGCGCGTACGATCCGCGACCTGGCGAAAGATCGCCTTGATGGGGACCAGCTTTACCACGTAATTGCGGACGGAATTCACGAACGGCGCCTTAGTCCCTCGGAGGTTGCGCGGGTAGTTGATCCCTATGCTGGTTCCTACGGCAGCAGTTCGGGCGATGAGATGGTGGCGGAAGCTTTGCGACGCTTCCCTGAGCACGACAGCGCAACAGAAGCTAGGGCCTACAGTAGGAAATCGACCCCTGATGGTTGGGCCAACATGATGGAGGACGTTGGAGAAGCAGTAGCGTCAGCACTGATGCGCCAACTGTCGGATGAGTTGTTATCGAGAAAGCATACGACCCCTGGGCAGGAAGCGACGTTGATGCAGGGCGCGTCGCAGCAAACCCTCCGTTCGAAAGACTGGAAACTAGATCACGCCACGTTGGAAGCGATCCAGGCTCCAGTGAATGCTTTGTTTAAGAAACATCACCCTGCGTCAGACTCTGCTGATGGTGGTGAATCATGAGTGCGGTATCACCAGTCAGCCGTATTGTTCGCAAGCGGACGCAACTCTTGGCGAAGCTTCGTAACGAAGCCCGCCGACAGTCAGTGACAGTGGAGAATATCCAACACCAGTTCGCTTTCGATATGTTCCTGACCCGATTATTTGCTCATGATGACTGTGTGTGGGTCCTCAAAGGAGGGACGAGCCTTCTCTTACGGATCGGGTCTGGTCGACGCAGTCGCGACATCGACTTAGCGCGCCGGGAGCAAGTCCCTCCTGCAGAAGCGCTCCGAGAGCTGCAGGTGCTAGTTGATGAGCCTGGCCCGACAGATCCCGATTTCACTTTCGAGTTACAAGAGCCGGCAAGGGATAATCAGGACCCGATGGACCGGACCAGAGGATCATTCAAAGTCATTCTCAGGATCGGGGCGCAGCAGGTCGTATCCTTCAGCGTGGATATATCTACGCAGCAGCATCTCGACGCCCCGATTGACTCTGTGACGATCAATCCGGTCATTGAGTACGAGGGGCTTCCATCCGGTGCAGTTATCCGAATGGTTCCGGTTGAAAACGTTGCTGCCGACAAACTATGCGCCTGCTACGAATTGCACGGGGCAGAACCATCAACGCGGTACCACGATCTCATCGACTTGGTCCGGATTGTGACCAGCCAATCCATCGATGCGAAGCTCTTGCAAACACTCATGACAAAGGAAGCCACCCACCGCGGTCTTGATCTTCCAAAGGAGATGATTAGTCCTGGTCCGCAGTGGTCCCAGGCCTATCCGAAGCAGGCGCGGCAAGCAGCTGATTTCCCTGCGGAGTATCACGATCTTGCAACCGCACTTGGCGTCGTCGGAGGGTGCTTAAACCCGCTTCTTAGTGCGTCAATCGTGGCCGGGGTATGGAATCCGCAGAAGCAGACATGGGAATCCTGACAACATATAGGTCGCTGGTGCAGACCTCTCACTTACCCCACTCGCGCGCCTGAGTCACCTGTTCGCCGTCGGGGAGCTGGCTTTCGCGATCCCATTGGCCTGGTGTTCGCAGATGATTGCCCGCTCGAGTTTTACCACGTTACCGAGAAGGCCGAGCATGGTTTTGTATTTGGAGCCGAATCCCACGATTGGGTTGGTCCCGCTTTGATAAATCTCATCGGGCTTCTGCATTCGGCGAGATCTACGACTATGCGGTGTAAGTGCTTGTGCACCTCGTGGCCGAGTGGCGTTGGAGTTCGGTCGGGCTGCGGGATTTTGCTTGCAGTGCTCGTGTCGAGGTGTTTAAGGAGTGCGATGCTGGTCGCCGAAAATCGGCCCGGTTGGGTGAGAGAGCGCGACCTGCATCGCACGCTTTGAAGCCCACGCTTTGAATGGTTTGAGGGCGCCAGGCAGGGGAGGGTGCGCACCAAATTCCTACATCGGGTTTGTCCGACCTGGGTTTTTGTAAATCCGCTCGCTGAAAACCCGGAATCTGGTGCGGAGATACAAGGCTTGGGGGAACGTTCTCCGTAGACAGACGGCGCGACCTGGGGAAACGCAAGTGCTGGTCGACGCGGGCGAGGCCACAAACCCCCAAAACGCAAAGTGACCTCGGGCAAAAACCCGAGGCCACAAAGCCGCAAAACCTAGCGCATCATTACTTGAACGTGATCGACGCTGCGCCGCCGATGTGGCGGAGGTTGGAGCGTGCGAGGTCGACCATGCGGCCGACGCCACCGTCGAGGACGGTCTTGGTTGCAGCGGCGGTGAAGCCTTTCATCATGTCCCAGGTGATGTTTGGCGGCATGGACAGGGCGTCCGGGTCGGTGACGATGTCGACGAGGACGGGGCCGTCGTACGCGAGGGCCTCCTTGAGCTTCGGGCGCAGGTCGGCGGGGTCTTCGATGCGGAAGGACTTGATGCCGACGCCCTCGGCGATGTTGGCGTAGTTGACGCCGTCGTGGTCGGTTTCGTGCTCGGGGAAGCCTTGGACGAGCATTTCGAGTTTGACCATGCCGAGTGAGGAGTTATTGAACACGATGGTCTTCACTGGCAGGTTGTGCAGCTTGACGGTGAGCAGTTCGCCGAGCAGCATGCCGAGGCCGCCGTCGCCGGACCAGGAGATGACCTGGCGGTCGGGGAATGCGGCTTGGACGCCGATGGCCTGCGGGAGGGCGTTGGCCATGGTGCCGTGCAGGAAGGATGCGGATTCGTCGCGCTTGCCGTTGGGGGTGAGGTAGCGGGAGGACCACACGTTGCACATGCCGGTGTCGACGGTGAAGTAGGCGTCTTCGTCGGCGAGTTCGTCGAGGACGGAGGCGGCGAGCTCTGGGTGGATTGGGGTGCGGGCTTCGCGGGCTTCCGTCGTGTACTTGCCGACGACCGACTCCAGCAGCTCAGCGTGACGCTTCAGCATTGCGTCCAGGAAGGAGCGGTCCTTCTTCTCCTCGATGTGCGGGAGAATGTTTTCGATGACGCTCTTGACGTCGCCGATGACGGGGTAGTGCACCTTGGTGCGGCGGCCGATGTGGGCGCCGTCGATGTCGATCTGGGCGACGTTCTTGCTGGGCAGCCAGTCGGTGTATGGGAAGTCGGTGCCGACCATGATGAAGAGGTCTGCCTTGTCGGAGGCTTCGTGGCAGGCGCCATAGCCGAGGAGGCCGGACATGCCGACGTCGTATGGGTTGTCGTACTCGATGTACATCTTGCCGCGGAAGGAGTGGCCGACTGGTGCCTTGATCTTTTCGGCAAGTGCGAAGACTTCGTCACGGGCGTCCTTGGCGCCGTAGCCGCAGAAGAGTGTGACGGTGTCTGCCTCGTTGATGGCTTCGACCAGGCGGGCGGCTTCGGCTGGGTCTGGGTAGACGCGCTTGTTGCCGCCGGTGGCGTAGTTGCCGGACAGGGTTGGGGCGTCGGCGGTGACTTCTTGTGCGAAGACGTCACCTGGGACGACGACGACCGATACGCCGTTGCCGGACATGGTGTTCTGGATGGCGTTGTGGACGACGCGCATGCCCTGGTCGGCGGAGTTTGCCATCTCGCAGTAGGAGGAGCACTCCTGGAAGAGCATTTCTGGGTGGGTTTCCTGGAAGAAGGATGACCCGATGTGGAAGGACGGGATGTGTGAGGCAATCGCGAGGACCTTTGCGCCGTTGCGGTGCGCTTCGAAGAGTCCTTGGACGAAGTGGGTGTTGCCTGGGCCGCAGGATGCGCCGCACACTGCGAGTTCGTCGGTTGCGAGTGCGTCGGAGCCGGCGGCGAATGCGGCGGCTTCTTCGTTGCGGACGTGGACCCATTCGATGCCTTGGGTGCGGACGGCGTCGGAAAGCGGGTTGAGGGAGTCACCGACGAGGCCGTAGATGCGCTTGACGCCGAGCTCCTTCAGCTTGGCAACGAATGCCGAGGCGAAGTTCTGAGCCATTCCTAAAATCTCCTTTTATTTGAAGAATAAATTAACCGCTTATCATGTTACCTTTGTTCCTCCTGGAACTCGAAAGATTGTGTGAGATCTGACACAAAGGCCTCGTCTGTGAAGTAGGCGCTATGACTGCCCGTCACCCCAGGTAGGATGCGTGCGCCGTAGGCGGGATCAGTTGGCGACGCCCCCAGCACCGCCTGCGGACCGGACCTGGTCCACAGGATCGGATCGTCCGGAGAATCCACGGCGACCACCCGCGAGTCCGGCCCTGCCAGTCGTAGGTCGCTCACGTGGCTACCGGCGACGCCGGCGCTGCCGACGAGCCAGAGCTGGTCGGTAAGCAGGCCGTGGTGGACGGCGGCCTCGGTGGCTACGCGTGTGCCATAACTGTGGGCGAGGACCACCCGGTGGGCGTTGGGGAAGCGGTCGGTGAGCGCGAGTTGGAAGGCGGAGAGGTCGTCGGCGCCGCGGCGCGCCGGGCCGGGGTCCAGGCCATTGACCACGTTGGGTGGCGGGTCGTAGCCCTGCCAGAGGATCACTGTGGCGCCGGTGCGCTCGGCGAGGAACTGCGCACGGGCAAGCTCACCGCTCAAGCCTTCGGGGCGGCCGGTGGACACGCCGGCGACCATGGTGATCACACGCGCCGGGTCCACGACGTCACCGACCGCCAGCGTCGCCGACACGGGTCCGGCCTCGAGCACGGTCGCGCCCGCGGACTCAACGAGCTCGCGGCGCGCCGGGTCGAGCGTGGCCAGGTTTGTCCGGTGTACCTGGCCAAGGTCTATGCCGTGACGTGCGATGAGTGGCACGTGTCCGCGCGCCGCCTCCAGGTCCCGCTCGTGCGCCTTGCACAGGGCCTCGAGCTCGGCGGCGCACAGCGTGTCGAAGGTCCGCGAAACCCCGTTGAGCACCTGTACGGCCAGCGCGTAGACGGGGCTGCCGCGCAGGGATCGGGCCATCGCGTCGAGACGCGCCTGCCAGGTGGCGTAGCGGCGCAGCACCTTGGCGGCCTGGGTGAGGTCGTCGACAGGGTGGGCGAAGGTGGCGTCGACACGTTGGAGGCGCTGCAGGGCCGCGGTAGGTGCGGACCCGCGAAAACCCGCCCCTACCAGGTCGGACCGAGCTACGTGGCACGCCTGCGATCGCGCGCGGAACTCGGCGACGGCGCCCTCCAACACGCCCGCGGCGACCATCAGCTGCCCGGCGTCTAGGGCAGGGCGGTACGCATCAGACATGGCGCAACGCCTCCGCGAGGCGGGTGTCGCAGTGGATGCAGTCGTCCGCAAATGAGGCGATGGATTCTAAGTGCGTGTTGAGGGCGGTGGTGGAGGCGTCGAAAAGCGATTGGGCGCGATTTTCCAGCGAGCGTAACGCGGCGGCGCTGGCGCTGTCGCGCAGCTCAGCGCGGGGGAGCGACGTGCGGGAGACGCGGTGGGATCGGGCGAGGGACGGGATAGTCGTTGAGAGATGCATGCACCCATCCTCGAAAACCCGCCGAAGCAGGGCAAGGAAAAACCCTGAAACCCTGTGGATAAAATTTCAGATTCGCTAAAGTTATCCACATGCGTATCGCATTGGCACAATTCACCAGTGGACCTGATAAAATGCGCAACCTTTCGCGCATAGAACCCCAGGTCAGGGAGGCCGCGCGCCGGGGCGCGACGCTCATCGTGTTGCCGGAGGCGGCCTCGCACGCGTTCGGGGCCGGTCGCCTCGACTACCAGGCCGAGGACACCGATGGGCCGTTCACGCAGGGGCTGTTTTCGCTGGCCAAGGAGCTGGGCGTGACCATCGTGGCGGGCTCGTTCCGCCCGGCGGACACCGTCGGCAGCATCAACCGCGTCTACAACACCACACTGATCCTCGACGGCCACAGCGACACCCCACGCATCCTCACCTATGACAAGGTGCACCTTTACGACGCCCACAGCTACCACGAGTCCCGCACCGTCAAGGCCGGCGACACCCTGCTCACGTTCCGGCACGGTGACGCCACCATCGGCGTGGCCACCTGTTTCGACATCCGCTTCCCGGAGCAGTTCAAGGAGCTGGCGGCGATGGGTGCGCACGTCATCGTGGTGCCCACGAGCTGGGCGGACGGCCCAGGCAAGCTCGAGGAGTGGCGCTTATTGACGCGCGCCCGCGCCCTCGACTCCGGCGCGTTCATCGCGGCGGCCGGGCAGTCCCGTCCGAACCACGAGACCGAGGCCGGCGAGAAGTCCGGCCCGACCGGCATCGGGTTCTCCACTGTTGTGGCGCCGGACGGGCACCGGATCGTGGAGGCCGGCTACGGCCCCGAGCTCCTCGACGCCGACATCGACATTGCGCAGGTCGCGGTCGTGCAGGAGGACGTACCTCTTATTAGGCTGTCGGAAACTGGACCGCTGCGTCAGTCGCGCATGTAAGGATCCCACGAGCCCCCGCGGCCTCGAGGGCCTCGCGGTACTCCGCAACCTCGGCGCCCTTGCCACACAGCACGATCTGGTGGTCCCACCACGTGCCCGGCGCCGACACGAACGCCGACCCCGGCACCCAAATGGCCTTCGCGGAACTCTCGCCAAACTCGCCCGGGGTCGGCGCGACGCGCGTGACCTGCAGCCACGGCTGCGAATCTGCGAGCGAGTTGATGGTGCGGGTGTCGTAAAGATCGTCCACGTCGTCCCCGCACAGCACCAGGTGCACCTCGGAGCGGATGCGCTCCTCGATGAGCCCGAACACCACCGACTTCGCAGCCGCCCAGCCCGTGCCCACGGCCACGAGCAGCATCTTTGGCCGGTTCGCCCGCACCGCCGGTCCTCGCGCGGCCCCCAACGTCAGGTAGTCGCCGACCTCCACATCCGGCCCGTCGAGGTGGAACTCCAGTTGCCCGAACCGGTTCGGCGGCACCGCCGGGGCCAACGCCCACCACACGCCCTGGTTGCCCGCTCGCATCACCGGCAGCGCCTGCCCCGCCGCATAGCCCACCGCCGCGGAAGCCTCCGCCCGCACGACCCACGCCGACCCGTCCTGCGCAACCTGCGTCACCTGCGCCACCGACGCCGCGGCCATCCCGGCCTCGTCAGCCTCCCGCGACACCCGCTCCATCTCGCGGGCCGCCCGCACCAACACCTGCGTATCGACGCCCACAACCCCACCAACGATCTCCGCCACCGCCGGAAACTCCGACGCCGGAAACCCAGTGCGCCGCAGATCCAACGCCCACTCGCGCAGCGGGATAAGGGTTGCTTCAGGGATTGCTGCCCCCGCCGACTCGGACTCCTGGGTGGACGCGAGGGTGAACGAAGTGGCGTCGACAAGTACTTGGGGCACCTCCGTAGCACCTTCCGGAAAGACCATCGCTGCCTGCGGATACTGCTCCACAATCCGCGCAAACAGCGTGGCGCGCACCTCGGAATCCTGCTCCGCGAGCACTTGCAATGCGGCCGCATTCGGGCCATCCGTGACGGGGGCAAACTTTCTCATAGGGCCAGGGTACTGTTTCTCAGCCTCGGTGAGGTGGACTAGTGTGAGCAGGGAAACAATTAGAGAGAAAGGTGCCGCAGTGGACTACACGCCGTACACACTTCTGACGGATATCGGATGGATCTCCATCCTGCTCATCATCGGAAACGTGCTCCGAAACCGACTGAAAGTGTTACAGGCGCTGCTCCTGCCGGCACCGATCACCGCCGGGCTGCTCGGGCTCATCCTCGGGCAAGAGGTCCTCGGCGTCATTCACTGGTCCGACCAAGTCGGTACCTATACAACGCTGCTCATCGCCGTCGTGTTCGCCTCCATGGCCTACTCCATGAACCTCGGCGGCTCCGTCGCCTCAGGCGCCCGCAGCATGTGGGGCTACTCGACGGCCATGTTCATGGGCCAGTGGGGCATCTTCATCCTCCTGGGGCTGTACTTCTTCGCGCCATTCTTCGGCACCGAACCATGGTTCGGCATGATGCTCCCGGTCGGCTTCGTCGGCGGCTTCGGCACCGCCGCCGCCGTCGGCTCTGCACTTGAGGACATCGGCATCGCCGAAGCGTCTTCCATCGGATTCACCTCCGCCACCGTGGGAACCCTGGTGGCCATCGTTGGTGGCGTCATCGTCGCAAACTGGGGCATCCGCAAAGGCAAGGCAACCGAACTCCGTGGCACCCTCCCCGAAGACCTGCGCACCGGCTACATCGCCGCTGAGTCCGAGCGCCCCTCCATCGGACGCGCAACCACCAACCCATCCTCCATCGAACCGCTGGCACTCCACGCCGGATTCATCCTCATCACCGTGCTGATCGCCTACACCGTCAACACCTGGATCAAGAGCATGTGGAGCAACGTCTCCATCCCACTGTTCGCCATGGCCTTCGTCATCGGCCTCATCGGCCGCGGCCTGCTCGTCGCCTTCAAACGGCCCAACTACCTCGACCGAGAAACTATCTCCACCGTCTCCGGCGCCGCCACCGACTTCATGATCGCCTTCGGCATCGCCTCCATCGTCCCCGCAGCACTCGCCGGATACTGGCAGGCCCTGCTCATCATGTTCGTGCTCGGCACCGTCTTCTGCGTCGTATGGATGGCCTGGGCCGGCCCGCTCTTCTTCGGTGAAAACTGGCTCGAGCGCGGCATCTTCGGCTGGGGCTGGGCAACCGCCGCCGTCGCCACCGGTATCGCCTTGCTCAAGATGGTCGACCCCAAACTGAAGTCCGGCACTCTCAACGAATACGGTGTGGCCTACGTCGGCTTCGCCCCATTCGAGATCGGTATGACTATCCTCGCCCCAATCGCCATCATCGCCGGGTTCACCACCGCGTTCGGCTGGGTGTCGTTCCTGATCGCCGTTGCGGTGGTGGTCGTGGCGTTCGCGCTGAAGTGGGTGCCCGCCAAGAAATACGGCTCGGGAGCCGTGGCTGCCCAGGAATAGGGCCGGCATTTTCCTAGATGGTAGTAACAGGAATGTAGTAATCCGCTTTTTTGGGCCGATTTCGGGGATTACTACAATCCTGTTACTACCATTTGCGTTTTGACGTGCGCTTCCAGTGCGTTTCCAAGCGATTTGCGGAGCTTCAAAGTCAGCGCCACCCCCGAAAACGCCCCACACCCAACCTTGAGTGGAACAGACTCAACTTCTCGTGCGTTAGGGAGAGTGAACAACAAAACAAAACGCAAAGAGAAAGGAAAACGGACATGTCTTCGTTTAACCCAACTACGAAAACGCAGGAGGCGTTGCAGCAGGCGCTGCAGCAGGCGTCGGCGAAGGGCAACCCGGATATTCGCCCGGCGCATTTACTTGAGGCGATCCTGAAGCAGGAGGACGGCATCGCGGCGCCGGTGCTGCAGGCGACGGGTGTGGACCCGCAGACGGTCGCGAAGGAGGCGGCTGAGCTGGTCAACTCCTACCCGAAGGCGGAGGGCCAGAATATGGCGAATCCGAACTTTAACCGTGACGGCCTGAATGCGTTGAACGCGGCGCAGGAGTTGGCGGGCGAACTCGGCGACGAGTTCGTCTCTACTGAGGTGCTGCTGGCGGGTATCGCGCGCGGGAATGATGACGCGGCGGAGCTGCTGAAGAAGCGCGGCGCTACGTTTGAGGCGATTAAGGCGGCGTTCCAGTCGGTGCGCGGCAATAAGAAGGTCACGACTGAGTCGCCGGAGGATCAGTTCCAGGCGCTGGAGAAGTATTCGACGGACCTGACGGCGCGTGCGCGTGAGGGCAAGATTGACCCGGTCATCGGCCGCGATTCGGAGATTCGACGTGTAGTGCAGGTGCTTTCCCGTCGTACGAAGAATAATCCGGTGTTGATTGGTGAGCCGGGCGTCGGTAAGACGGCGATCGTCGAGGGCCTTGCAAGGCGCATCGTGGCGGGCGACGTCCCGGAGTCCCTGAAGGGCAAGACGCTGATCTCCCTGGACCTCGGGTCGATGGTTGCGGGCGCGAAGTACCGCGGCGAGTTCGAGGAGCGCCTGAAGGCGGTGTTGGACGAGATTAAGGAGTCCGACGGGCAGATCATCACGTTTATTGACGAGCTGCACACCATCGTCGGCGCTGGCGCCACGGGCGAGGGCGCGATGGATGCAGGCAACATGATTAAGCCGATGTTGGCGCGCGGCGAGCTTCGGCTGGTTGGTGCGACGACGTTGGATGAGTACCGCCAGTTCATCGAGAAGGATGCGGCGCTGGAGCGGCGTTTCCAGCAGGTGTACGTGGGTGAGCCGACCGTGGAGGACACGATCGGTATTCTGCGTGGCCTGAAGGAGCGCTACGAGGTGCACCACGGCGTGCGGATCCAGGATTCGGCGTTGGTGGCGGCTGCGGAGCTGTCCAACCGCTACATCACGAACCGGTTCTTGCCGGATAAGGCGATTGACCTGGTCGATGAGGCGGGTTCGCGGCTGCGGATGGAGATTGATTCTTCGCCGCAGGAGATTGATGAGCTGGAGCGTATCGTTCGCAGGCTTGAGATCGAGGAGATCGCGCTGCAGAAGGAGTCCGACGAGGCTTCGAAGGAACGTCTGACGGATTTGCGCCAGGAGTTGGCGGATCAGCGCGAGAAGCTCGGTGAGCTGAAGGCACGTTGGTCGAATGAGAAGGCGGAGATCGATAAGGTGCAGGCTGCGAAGGAGGAGCTGGAGCACCTGCGCAACGAGTCCGAGATCGCGGAGCGCGAGGGCGATTACGCGAAGGTCTCGGAGCTGCGCTACGGCCGCATTCCGGAGCTGGAGCAGCAGGTCAAGGACGCTGAGGAGGCGACGGGGGCGTCGTCAAGGACGATGCTCACGGAGGAGGTTTCTCCTGAGGTGATTGCTGAGGTTGTGTCGGCGTGGACGGGCATTCCTGCGGGCAAGATGATGCAGGGTGAGACCGAGAAGCTGCTGGACATGGAGGCAATCCTGGCTGGTCGCGTTGTGGGCCAGAAGGAAGCTGTCGTGGCTGTGTCGGATGCGGTGCGGCGTTCGCGTGCGGGCGTTGCGGATCCGAACCGCCCCATTGGTTCCTTCCTGTTCCTGGGCCCGACTGGCGTGGGTAAGACGGAGCTTGCGAAGGCCCTGTCGGAATTCCTCTTCGATGATGAGGCTGCGATGGTGCGCATCGATATGTCGGAGTACGGCGAGAAGCACTCGGTCGCGCGTTTGGTCGGTGCCCCTCCGGGGTACGTCGGCTACGACGCTGGCGGCCAGCTCACCGAGGCTGTGCGACGTCGCCCGTACTCGCTGGTGCTGTTCGACGAGGTAGAGAAGGCGCACCAGGATGTGTTCGACGTGTTGCTGCAGGTCCTCGACGAGGGTCGCCTGACCGACGGCCAGGGCCGCACGGTGGACTTCCGCAACACGGTGATCATCCTGACGTCGAACTTGGGTGCGGGCGGCGACCGCGAGCAGATCATGAACGCGGTGAAGGCGCACTTCAAGCCGGAGTTCATCAACCGCCTGGATGATGTGGTGGTGTTCGAGCCGCTGACGAAGGAGCAGCTGGTGGGCATCGTCGATATTCAGCTGGGCACGCTCGCCGATCGCCTTGCTTCTCGACGCCTCCAGCTCCGCGTCTCCGACGCCGCGAAGGCCTGGCTCGCGGACCGCGGCTACGACCCTGCATATGGTGCGCGCCCGTTGCGTCGCGTGATCCAGCAGGCGATCGGTGACCGGTTGGCGAAGGAGCTGCTGGCCGGCGCGATCCGCGACGGTGACGTGGTGCAGGTTGATGTCGCGGAAGGCGGCGAGGAGTTGGCGGTGTCGGCAGCGAAGTAGCGTTCGGGCTACACTGCTGTCCATGCAACCAACGACGACGATTTACACACGGGTGGCCGTGCCAGGCGTGGAGAACGAGCAACTTGAGGCTCACCAGCTTGGCGGCGGCCACTTCGTCGTGGCATCGGTGCCGTTTGTGGATGTGTCGTTGGCGGTGGGGGACATCGTGGAGTGCGTGCGTGTTGGCGGCATGTTCCACGTGAATAAGGTCGTGGTGCGCGGGGGCGCGTCCACGGTGCGGATTTTGCCGCAGGGGGAGTCGCCGTTTTCGCTGGCGGAGACGTTGTTGGCGTTTGGCTGCCGGGTGGAGATGGGCCCGGGTGGGATGTTGGCGGCGTCGATAGGTGCGGATTGTCCGAAGGCCGGGATTGATGAATGGCTGGAGGGTTTGGCCGCGTCTGGAGTGATCCAGCTCGCACCTGGCTATACAGCGTGAGGCATACGCGTATGGTGTTATGTATGACTGTTTTTATTTCTCCGCAGGAGCTGTACGAACGTATTAAGTCCGGCAAGAAGCAGACGGTGCTCGATGTTTCTTGGGAGCCGGAGGCAGGCACGGCCTGGCAGAAGTTCCAGTCCGAGCACATCCCGACTGCCGTCTACGGTGACCTGGAGGGCCACCTCGTGGGCATGCCGGGCCGCCGCGAGGGCCGCAACCCGCTGCCGTCGCTCGCCGTGATCGATGAGGCGCTCGAGGAGTGGGGCGTCGAGGCGAACCGCCCGATCTTCATCTACGACCAGGGCTCCGGCGTCTTCGCCGCCCGCGCGTGGTGGATCATGCGCTGGGCTGGCCTGGAGCACGTCCACATTATCGACGGCGGCTTCCGCGAGTGGGAGGCCGAGGGCCTCAAGACCATCGCCGGCCCGGGCAACGTGGTCGTCCCGCGTGACCTGGAGCTGGAAGGCAGCAAGCTTCCGGTGGCGACGCTGGAGGACGTACAGCGCTTCGAGGGCATCCTGATTGATGCGCGTGATGAGAAGCGCTTTGCGGGGCGTCGAGAAGTACTGGACTTGAAGGCGGGCCACATTCCGTCGGCGCTGAACCTGCCGGCGGCGGACCTGTTCTGCAAAGAGACCAGGAAGATCAAGGAGACGGACTACATCCGCGACCGCTTCGCAAGCCTGGGCGTGACGCAGAATACGGACCCGGCGAAGATGATTACGTACTCGGGTTCGGGCAACCACTCCGCGCTGCTCATCGCGGCGATGGAGCACGCTGGCCTGCCGGTGGCCACGCATTATGTGGGTGGCTGGTCGCAGTGGAGTGCACGGTTGGGGAATAAGGTCGCCACGGCACTGTAATATCAGTCCTCGATGATTGCTTACGTGTTGTTTGGGCTGGCCGCGCTGCTCGTGGTCGCGGCTGTCTGGTTGTGGTTTGCACCTGCGTCTTCTTCCTTATCGACGCCCCCTCCGCCACCAGCCGAGCCCTCGCCTGAGGCCGAGCAGGACGTGGAGCCTGAGGCCGAGCAGGAGCCTGCGCTCGAGGTGGAAGAGGAACCGGAACCCGAACCGGAACCTGCGCCGGAGCCAGAGCCACAGCTAGAGCTGGAACAGGCCCCGGAACCGGAGCCAGAGCCGGAGCCCGAGCCTGCCCCGAAGCGTCCACACCGCATGTCGGGCTTGCAGCTGCCGGGCGCGTCGCGCCGGGAGCGCCGCCTGTGGGCGGAACAACACGGCTTCCGCTTCTCCAAGGTGGATGAGTACCTGGTCGATGAGTGGCACCGGGGTGCGGCGGCGTCCGGTGCGGAGCCGCGCGACGTCGTAGCGGGCCAGGTCTACGGCCATGATGTCCGCGTGGTGGACCTTGGCGGTGTGACGGTGGTGGCCGTCGCAACGGGTGAGGTCAGCGACATCGTGGTGGATATGCGCCGCCCGCAGTTCCAGGCGGATTCCTCGGCGGATTTGGTGCCGGTGGAAACCGTCGAGGGCTTCGAGCTATTCACGAACGAGCCCGGTCCCGTCCTGCGCTTCATCGATGTGCGCGTGCGCACCGCCCTGCGCGAGATGCCCGAAAGTGTGTGCGCGGTGTGGTGCGAGCAAGACTGGGTGTTGGCCCAGCTGGAGCGCGGTTCGACGCCACAGGACTGGGAGGACACGTTCGCGCCACTGGCGTTGCTGGCGGACGCGGCACGCACGCTGCCACCGCGCGAGGCGGCGGCGCTTGCGCCGGCGCTCGGTGCCGAGGAGGCACCTGAGCCGGAGACCCCGCAGGTGCAGCGCCCGGAGGAACCACTTGAGCTGCCGACCCGCGTGACCGGCGGCGGATTCGGCGAGTTGGAGGACCACGAGGTCGGTGCGGATTCTGTGGCGCCGATCGCGGACGGTTCACCTGCCGATGACGGCGCGCAGCTCTATGATTTGACCAGAGTGCGCCGCGAGCAGCAGCCCTCCACAATTTTCAACGACTCGTCAGACACCCCGGACACCGAGAAGGAGCCAACCGATCATGAACGATAAAGCACGCCTCGCAGAGCTGGTCAAGGAACTGGCCGTGGTGCACGGCAAGGTCACGCTTTCCTCCGGGAAGGAGGCGGACTACTACGTGGATCTGCGTCGTGCGACGTTGCACCATGAGGCGGCGCCGCTGATCGGCAAGCTGTTGCGTGAGATGACGGCGGACCTGGAGTTCGACGCGGTTGGTGGCCTGACGCTGGGCGCGGACCCGGTGGCCACGGCCGTGATGCACGCCGCCGGCCGCCCGATCGATGCGTTCGTGGTGCGCAAAGAGGCGAAGAAGCACGGGATGCAGCGCCGGATTGAGGGGCCGTCGATTGTTGGGAAGAAGGTGCTGGTGGTGGAGGACACCACCACGACGGGCAACTCCCCGCTGACCGCGGTGGAGGCCGTGCGCGCCGAGGGCGCGGAGGTCGTCGCGGTGGCCACCGTAGTGGACCGAGCGACTGGCGCCGCCGACGCCCTGCACGAGGCCGGCCTAGAGTACCGATTCCTGCTGGGGCTCGAGGACCTTGGACTCAACTGAGCAGGCAAAAGGGCCAACGGAGTGGAATGAGGGCCGCCACGGCGTAGGCCCGTGGGAGGGCCCGTGGCCGGATGACCCCCGCCTGGATCCGCAGTTTTTGGAGGAGGGGGATCGTCGCAACGTAGTGGACGCTTACCGCTACTGGTCGCTGGAGGCGATCCGCGAGGAGCTGGACAAAAGGCGCCACCCGTTCCACGTTGCGATCGAGAACTTTGAGAACGACGCCAACATCGGCACCGTGGTGCGCACCGCGAACGCGTTTCTCGCCGAGGAGGTCCACATTATTGGGCGACGGCGCTGGAACCGGCGCGGCGCGATGGTGACGGACCGCTACCAGCACATCCGCCACCACGCGATGATCGAGGACTTCGCCCAGTGGGCCAAGGAGCACGACCTGCCGATTGTGGCGATCGATAACACGCCCGGCTGCGTGCCGCTCGAAACGGCGGAACTTCCGCAGCGCTGCGTGTTAGTGTTCGGGCAGGAAGGCCCCGGCATTACGGACGAGACGCAGCGCGAGGCGTCGATGACGTGCTCGATTGCGCAGTTCGGCTCGACGCGCTCGATTAACGCGGGCGTTGCCGCGGGCATCGCGATGCACGCGTGGATACGCCAGCACGCCGACTTGAGTACTGCTTGGTGAAAGGTGAAGGTTGTGGAAGAATCCGCCGCGGAAACATGGTCGCACCGCGCTGACCTGGCTCAATCGGCTGTGCAGGAGCGGCACGCCTCGCGCCTGTGGGGGCTGCCGAAGACGAACCTCGCGGTGGTCACGTGGCCACCGGGCTCGAAGGATCGCCTCTACTGGCACTGGCACTACTGGTGGCAGGCCCACTATTTGGACTGCCAGATCGACGCCGCTCTTCGACGCCCCACCAAAACCCACAAGCGCCGCCTCAAAGACACCCTGCGTGGCATCCAGCGCCGCAACCTGGGCAAGCTGACGAAGAACAAGTACTACGACGACAAGGCCTGGCTGGCCCTGGCGTGGAACCGCGCCGTCGACGAGGGCTTGGCACGCCGCACGAAGGCCCTTGACGCCCTGGAGTTCGACCTGCTCGCAGGCATCGACCCGGTGATGGGTGTGCTGCCGTGGCGCACGGAGGAAACCTTCTACAACGTGCCCTCGAACGGCCCGGCCGCCCTCTTGTTCGCGCGCACCGGCCGCCTGGACAAGGCCCGCGAGCTGCTTGACTGGACGTTCGACAACCTGGTCACCGAATCAGGCCTGGTGCAGGACGGGATCCGGATGCGGATGCATGGCCCGGAGGTCGTCGACAAGCTGTATACGTACAACCAGGGCACGGTGCTCGGCGCGAGCCTAGAGATCGCGCTGGCGTTGCGCGCCGACGTCGGACTTCGCGACGACGAGCCAATCGACTCTTTCGCGTACTCAAAACGCGCCGACGATTCCGTGTTTTACATCACACATATCCGGGCAATCGTAGAAGCGATTGTCCTGCATATGGCTACCCCCCAGGGGGTAATTCTGAACAAGCCCTACGAATCCGGCGACGGTGACGGCGGCCTGTTCAAGGGAATTCTCGCGCGCTACCTCGCAGATGTTGCGGTGCGCCTGCCGGAAGACTCCCGCCAGAACATCGCGACCAAAAAGATAGCATCAAGGCTGATTATGGCCTCGGCGGAGTCCCTTTGGTCCCATCGTTTGGAGGTCGACGGACTGCCGATCTTCTCCGCGCGATGGACCGAAGACGCCCGCCTTCCCCACAATTACGGGCTCGGCCCATCCTCCCTGAGCGAAGCCGTCGGGTTGGTCCGAATTGATGAGAGGGACCTTTCGGTACAGCTTTCTGGGTGGATGCTGCTGGAGGCTGCTGCGCGGGTGGCGGCTGCAAATAGTCAGTAAAGCAGGCATACTGGTTGGCGTACCTAAGAAGCTCTAGTGGAGGTTATCTTCATGCCAATTGCAACCCCTGAGGTCTACAACCAGATGCTCGACACTGCAAAGAAGGGCGGGTTCGCATACCCGGCCATCAACTGCACGTCGTCTGAGACCATCAACGCCGCAATTCGTGGTTTCGCAGAAGCCGAGTCTGACGGCATCATCCAGTTCTCGACCGGCGGCGCAGAGTTCGGCTCTGGCCTGTCCGTGAAGAACAAGGTTGCGGGTGCCCAGGCGCTTGCTGCGTTCGCACATGAGATCGCTAAGCACTACGACGTCAACATTGCGCTGCACACCGACCACTGCCAGCTCGAGGTTCTCGACGAGTACGTCCGCCCACTCATCGCGATCTCCCAGGAGCGCGTCGACCGCGGCGAGAACCCACTGTTCCAGTCCCACATGTGGGACGGCTCCGCCATCCCAATCGACCACAACCTTGAGGTCGCCCAGGAGCTCCTGGAGAAGGCACACAAGGCCAACATCATCCTCGAGGTCGAGATCGGCGTCGTCGGTGGCGAAGAAGACGGCGTCCAGGCTAAGGCCGGCGCGAACCTGTACACCAGCGAAGAGGACTTTGAGAAGACCATCGATGCCCTCGGCACCGGCGAGAACGGCCGCTACCTGCTGGCCGCAACCTTCGGCAACGTCCACGGCGTATACAAGCCAGGCAACGTGAAGCTGCGCCCAGAGGTCCTCGACATGGGCCAGAAGGTCGCCGAGAAGAAACTCGGCCTCGCAGCCGGCACCAACCCATTCGACTTCGTCTTCCACGGTGGCTCCGGCTCCGAGAAGGAGAAGATCGAGGAGGCCCTGCGTTACGGCGTCATCAAGATGAACGTTGACACCGACACCCAGTACGCCTTCACCCGCCCAGTGGTCTCCCACATGTTCGAGAACTACAACGGCGTCCTGAAGATCGACGGCGAAGTGGGCAACAAGAAGGTCTACGACCCACGCTCCTACATGAAGAAGGCTGAGCAGGGCATGGCCGACCGCGTCATCGAGGCCTGCCAGGACCTGCGCTCCGTTGGCACCTCCGTGTCCAAGTAGTCGTACTGCTTGCTTTTTCTGAAACCCCTCGGGCCCTCGCGGTCCTGGGGGTTTCTTCGTGTGTGGGGTGGTTTGGCCCCTTTGGGGCCCTTTGGGGGCCTGCTGTGCACCAGATTCCTATTCGTGGCCGGGCGACCTGGGGTTTTGTCGTGGCGGTTTTCTGGAATCCGGGAATTTGGTGTCTTGGCCTTTTGCCCGCGCACCAAATTCCCTCTCTTGGTCCCCGCGACCTGGGGTTTTACGAAGCCGCTTCTCCAAAAACCTGGAATCTGGTGTCGCTTCCTTTCGCGCAAGTGCCAAAGGACGCAATCCCTTCCGCCGAATCTGCCAAAAGCCCAGGTCGCGAAAAATGCGGTGCGTCTATTGGCACTGAAAGCGTCTGGAAGGTTCCAGCAGTTCACACTTCATGCGGTTAGGTGTCTTGAAATGTGACTATTTTGTATTTGCTGTCGAGGGACTGCTGGCCTGGGGTGACAGGCTTGGCAGGCTTGTGTATACATGTATACATGAGTGGATCAGTGATTAGTTTGCGAATGGACGAAGTCCAGAAGCGTCGGCTTGACGAGCTTGCTACAAAGACAGGTAGGCCAAAGGCGTTCTACATCCGTGAGGCAATTGAGGCCTATCTTGATGACGCTGAATACATCTACGAGCTTCAGGCTGAGGCGGAAGCTGTTCGTAGGGGCGAGCTGGAAACTGTTACCCTCGATGAGCTAAAGGCCGAGTGTGGCCTGGCAGATTGAGTTTTCGCCTAGGGCACGAAAGGCGGTGCGGCGGTTAGACAAGCAGGTACAGCGTCGGCTTTTTCAAGTCTTGGGTGATTTGTCGCGGTTGAATGATCCACGCGTCCGCGGTAAAGCCCTTGTAGGTGGAATGTCAGGGTTGTGGCGGTGGCGTATCGGGGACTATCGGGTAATTGCTGAGATTCAAGATGACATCGTGACGGTGTTGGTGGTTGATGTTGGGCACCGTGGAGAAATTTATAGGTAGTGGACCGCCCTCACCCGCGCCGCTCCCGTCGACCTCCTCCGGTCGACCAGCGCAGGTCACGGCGTTTTGAGGCTTTTCGACGCCAAAATCCCGATTTCGCGCTGACCTGCATTGGTCAACGCTAAGAGGTCGACCGGAACGAAAAGCGAACGAAAACGGCACGACCACCCGGGGCGCTATGGTTATGGCATGGCGAAAGAGAGAATGGGTACGCGTGCCAGGTTGGCGTCGGTGGATCAGTCGATTCAGGCGCGGTTGATGCGTGTGCGCAAGCGCCTGTTGCCGATTCTGCAGATGGGTATCGCGGCGGGTATTGCGTATTGGATCGCGGGGGACATTATTGGCAACGCGAAGCCATTTTTTGCCCCGATTTCGGTGGTGATCATTATTGGCATGTCGGGTGGGGAGCGCATTACGAAGGCGATCGATTTGTCGATTGGTTGTGCGTTGGGCGTGCTGGTGGGGGATTCGCTGTTTTACAGGTTGGGGGATGGGGGTTGGCAGATTGCGGCGATTGTGTCGGGCAGTTTGCTGATTGCGTCGTTCTTTTCGAAGTCGCAGTTGGTGAATAACCAGGTGGCGATTGGTTCGATTCTGATCGCGACGATTATGCCGCCCGGTGCGGAGGTGACGGGTTTTGACCGTACGATTGACGCGGCGGTGGGTTGCATGGTGGCGTTGGCCACGATTGCTCTGATTCCGCAGGGGCCGATGGAGCCGGTGCGCGCGGAGATTTCGAACTTGATGGGGTTGATGAGTTCAGTGCTTGACGACGTCGCCTCCGGCCTCACCGACCGCGATCCTCAAGTAATCGATGATGCGTTGGAGGCGATCCGCGGGTCGCAGACGGATATTGACGATATGGCGTCGGCGGTGAACGCGGGAAAGGAGACGACGAAGATTTCGCCGTTTCTGTGGGGCGCGCGCCGTTACATCAATTCCCTGAGCTTGGTGATCCCGCCGGTGGATAACGCGGTGCGCTCGTGCCGGGTGCTGGCGCGTCGCGCATTGGTGCTGTGCGAGGACGGTGACCACGTCTCGCCGCAGCAGATTGAGTTGATTGACGTGTTGGCGAAGGCGTGCTTGGACATTTCTGAGGTGTACGAGGTGAAGTCGCGGCGTGCGCAGGCCACCGTGATCCCGCAGATTGTGAACGAGTTGCGGGCGGTGGCGCAGGGCTCGTCGGTGGACCTCCTGGAGAAGGACGCGGTGTTGTCGGAGTACGCGATTCTGGCGCAGACGCGTTCGCTGACGGTGGACTTGCTGCAGGTGTGCGGTATGTCGCGGGAGTCGGCGTTGGCGGCGCTGGCCCCGACCTCTGACACGCCGGCGTACCCGCCGGAAACCTTCGACTTGGACTAGGGGTATTGGTTGGCATTTGTCGGTGTAGTCCGTATTCTTGGTGGTAACTGTTACTGATTGCCCAGCTTCCGCACAGTGCGTGGGAACGATGGGTTTCCTTGAAAGGACTCTGCTTTGCCTTCGCCGTCTCGTCCGAATTCTTCTACTTATCGACGCCGCCGTGGCACCTCACTAGCCGCTGCGGCGTTATCGTTTGCGTTGGTTGCTCCACTGGCGCAGCCGGTGGCGTTCGCTCAGGATAATACTTCCACGGAGCATATTACGGTTAAGCCTGCTGCGTCGAACTCCGATGTACCTGCTGAGGCACAGGGCAAGAACAAGCTTGTCCCTGACGCAATTTACACAAAGGGCGGCTGGCGCGACTACAACGGCTATCACGGCTACGCCTACATCAATAAGTCAGGCGCTGCGGACGATCTGGAAGATAGTAACGAGCCGTTGAAAGGCAACGTCATCTACCTGCAGTACGTGACGGGCAACGGTGAGGTTTCTCCGACGTTTTATACCACCACAGACTCTGAGGGGCACTTCTCCTTTGATTTGACTCGTGGAGTGACGGATAAGGTTGGTGCTCCGCCGTTCAGCCTGGCAGGCGATTCCAACTTCAAGGTCCGCGTGTGGGGTGAAAACCCCGACGCAGAGAAGTACTCGGTGGTGATGGCTGGTGACAGGCAGTCCGGCCGCTACGTCTCCCGCACTTTCCGTCTTATGGAGTCGTGGAACTTCACGGCTGGTCCTGCTGGGTCGCGTATTACCAACGGCCGTTTCGTGCTTGAGGAGAAGCCAGCGCAGGTTGATTGGCTGGCGAAGCCGGAAGATCAGTGGACCCGCGCACTTGATGGCCAGACTGGCCAGCCGACGGTGGATGGTCAGTTCCCGGATTACGGTGCGTTTGGCACCATCAAGAGCCTTCCTGCGCCGAACCAGTCGATGGTGTGGTGGGAAAACGGTGAAACCGCCGGTTCTTTGCCGGGGTACTACAAGTACGAGCCAGGCCTGGGCGATCGTGCCGCTGGTGGTGTAGAGATTGTTGCTTCTTACCTCAATGATGAGGTTGCGCGTCAGATTGATGCGTGGAAGGAAGCGAACAAAGGTTACACGGTTGAGCAGGAGCGTGCAAACCAGGAGCGCATTATCAAGGCGTACCAGGCTGAGCATGGTGTAGGCTCCCACATTGCTGAGACGGTCGTTGTGCCGTCGAAGGATGACGGCACGATTTACCTGCCGTTTAAGGGCACCTACGGTGTGTCGCGTACCCAGGAGAATCAGACTGCGCAGATTTTCAACAAGCTTGCTGAGGGGGATTTCGGCAAGGTTGCTGAGTCGTTTATGCCTGAAAATGATGGCGGTACTCGTTTTGGTGCGTTTACTGGTAATACGATTAACTCGGCGAAGCGCCGTCACATTAATACGGATTATATGTACATCTATCCTCGTATTGAGGGTCGTGATGTGGAGAATTCGGCGTTCCCGATGAACATGTTCCAGAACTACGCTGATTCTGGCAGCGTTCTCTTTGGCGCGGGCATGAACGCCCTGCAATTCCCGTTGATGTCTGCGCAGCCGATCTTTGATATCCCGGAGTACAACTCCTATGACAATAAGGGTCGCGCGGGTTCGAAGGTCACCACGAAGACTGCAGGGTTGATGCCGAATGCGGATTACGCGATCCGTTGGTACGCAACTGATCCTTCGGGCAATCAGGTTGAGCTCAAGGATAAGATGTGCAAGTTCAAGAGCGACGACAAGGGCGCGTTGGAATCTTGTGATTTCCAGGCTCCTGAAGATCTGAAGGAAACCACTGTTTACACGGCTGCTGTGGTCAGTGTGGATCCTGCATCGGGTGAGCCTTTTGGTCGTTGGGAGGTTGCGGATTCGTTCACCGTCGTTGTTCCTGTGAAGCTAGCTCTGGGTTCGCGGTATGACGAGTACGTGGCTGAAGACGTAGCTCAGCTATTTAACAATGTCCCGGACAACCAAGTTGAGGGCACAGCTCCGAAGTTTTCTGCTGAGGGTTTGCCGGACGGCCTGGCGATTGATGAGGCGACCGGCAAGATCACTGGTACTCCAACCAAGGTTGGTACCACTGAGGTGACTGTGACCCGTGAGGTTGAGGTCATGGTTGATAAGTATGTTGGTGTCACCGACGAAAACGGTGAGCCGGTGTATGAGAACCCTTATGAGGAAGACCCAGCGCGACGCATTCAGAAGACTGAGAAGTCCACTGTGCCTGAGAAGAGACTCGAGCGCTTAGCTGTAGAGGTCACGGTGACAGATACCGCACTGAAGGATGGTGCGGTCGGTGAGTCCTACGATCAGGCAGTGAATCCGGAGGGCTTCGGTCCTCTGCCGCAGGGCTTTGAGGTGAAGGAGGGGTCGATTACGGTTGAGGGTCTTCCGGAGGGCTTGAAGTTTGAAAACGGCAAGATCACCGGCATCCCAACCACTCCGGTTGAGGCTTCTGAGGAGCAGCCGAACGTGACGGTGAAGTACATTCTGGTTGATCAGGATGGTCGCGAATCGGAGCACATGGATCTTGTGCCATTGAATATTGCGTCGAAGGATAATGAGTCCTTTGAGCCTGAGTACCCGGATGGTAAGGGTAAGCCTGGTACGGACGTGGCGGTTCCTGCTCCGTCGTTTAAGGATAAGAACGGCAACGAGACCACTCCGCCGCAGGGCACGAAGTTCGAGAAGGGCGAGGGTGCTCCGGAGAACGTGACCGTGAACGAGGATGGTTCCATCAGCGTGAAGGCTCCGGAGGATGCCAAGCCTGGGGATAAGATCACTGTTCCGGTTGTTGTGACCTACCCGGATGGCTCCACCGACAAACTTGACGTCACGGTTGAGGTTCAGCCGAAGGATCCTTCGGTCGTCCCTGGTGATAACACGACGGTTCCGGCTGATAACACGCCGCATGAGGTTGGCACGGTTGAGAACCCGAAGGGTGATGAGTCCGGCAAGCTTGTCGACAAGGACGGCAATGAGATCCCAGGCTCCAAGGTAGAGATCGACGAGGACGGCAACGTTAAGGTGACGGTGCCGAAGGGTACTGATCCGCAGGATGGAAAGGTCGTTGTCACCGATAAGGGCGGCAAGACTGTTGGTGAGATCGATGTGAAGATCGTTGACCCGAACTCCGATGCTTCGAAGTTCGTTCCGAATTACGGTGATCGGAAGAACGTTGAGGCTGGTAAGACTGAGCAGTCGACGAATCCGTTTGGTAAGACCGATGTTCGTGTGAAGGAAGCAAACGGTACTCCGTCGGCTGGTGCGGAGGACTGGACGTTTGAGACTGGCAAGAGCGGTGTCGTCAATGCAACCGCTCCTGGCTACGATAAAGTCGCTGCCAAGATCAATTCCGAGTTGCCGCAGATTGACAGCAGCTGGGAGAAGTTCAAGAGGATCGTTACTCCTTATGTTCGCCCAACGGTGAGTGTGAGCTTCACCTATAACGACGGTTCGCAGAACCACGCAACCGCCGACTTCGAACTCGTAGGTAAGGACGGTAAGTCCTTGCTGGATCCGAATGGTGACTTCGATGGTGACGGCATTGCTAACCGTGACGAGATCAAGAAGGGCTCTAACCCTGCTGATCCTTACAGTGTGCCGATGGTGCGGGACACCACTGCGCCGACTGTGAACCCGATCAAGCCGGACGATAAGACGATCTCTGGTAAGGATGATCGTCCGAATTCGATGATCACAGTCACGCTACCGAACGGCAAGGTCATTGCAACCACAACTGATCAGGACGGCAAGTGGAAGGTGGATGTTCCGTCTGGTACGGAGCTGAAGCCGGGTGACAAGATCACGGTGACTGACGAGGCAGGAAACAAGTCGACGGCTGCGGTCCAGCCGAAGCCACGCCCCGCGAACCCAGCCGCGGACCAGTCCGAGCAAGCTACGTCGAAGTACGTGCTGGTCTACCCGGTGTCGTATGTGCGGGCGGGGGAGAAGGGGACGTCGATACGTCCGAATGTGACGGTGAAGGATGATGGGTTCGACTTCACCCGCCAGCCGATGCCGAAGGGCGCGAAGTTCAGCACTGACTACAGGGGCGCGAGCTTCGATGAGCATGGCGCGCTGACGATTATGGCGCCGAAGGGTGTCGACGAGGTCGTGGTCCCTGTGACCGTGACCTTCGCCGATGGCACTACGGCGACGACGAACGCGAAGTTCGTCGTGCGTGAGAACGATGCCGCTGAGAACTACGCCCCGGCGTACGAGCTGGGCGTCAACGCTTCCCCGGGCGAGACCGTGCTGGTGCATCAGACCGGTGAGGAGTCCCTGCCGGAAGGCACTGAGTTTGAGCTGGACCGTAAGCAGAGTGAGCTGAACGGTTGGGTCGTGCGCGTGAATCCGGAGACCGGCGTCATCGAGGCGACCGCACCGCAGGACAACGCCGCGAAGCGGGCAACACTCTCTGTGAAGGTGTCCTACTTCGACGGATCCGAGCAGACAATCAAGGCCACTGTTGACCCCGGCTCAACGAATAGCATGGCGGCGAAGCTGCAGCCGACAAAGACCACTATGGAGGTCGGCGTTGGTGAAACAGAGGCAAGCAACGTGTTCTCCAAGGCCCCGAAGGGCACGAAGTTCGCGCTGGCAGAGCAGGTCACCGGCGACGGCTGGACCGTCGCCATCGACGAGACGACCGGCACCCTCACGGTGAAGACGGACGAGACCGTGAAGCCGAACGCGACGCGCACCGTCCCGGTGCAGGTCACGCTGCCGGATGGTTCCCGCAAGGTCGTAGACGTGCAGGTCAAGGCTGTGAAGCCGGGCGTCGAGAAGCCAACGCCGACACCGAAGCCAGCGCCGGCGGGTAGCTCGCAGAGCAGTGTGAATGGCTCCTCGGCGGGTTCGGTGATCGGGATCGTGGTCGGCTTGCTGGCGCTGATTGGTGGCGTCGGTTGGGCGTTGAAGATGAACGAGCCGCAGATCCGCAAGGTCCTGCGTGACATGGGTATCCACATCTAGGCACTGATCGAGCGAAGAAGGAAAACGTAGACATGAAACAACAAGCAATTGCTATCGCTGCGTCGGCTGCGTTGCTCGGCGGTGTCGTCACTGTTCCGGCAATGCCTGTGGCTCGGGCGGAGGAGGTCTCCGTGGAGCAGGATGCGTCGGCGGGCGCGTTCACTGGTTTCAATATTGATGAGTCCAAGACGACGTTCATGCGGTACGCGCACCCGTTCTCGGCGGGCGGCCGCATGGCCGTCTCTGTGCAGAACAGCGTCGCGCTTGACGGCAGCTGGGTGAACATGGACGCTTCGAACACGAAGGTGTCGAAGCAGGGCAACACCGTCACGCTCGTGACCAAGGAGAAGGGTGCAACTATCACCCGCACCTTCCTTTTCGACGGCAACTCCGTCACCGTCAACGTGGAAGTCGATGCCCCGGCCGGCGTCCAGACGCAGGTTGATCTGACATCGGTGTTCCGGGACCGCGAGTACACTGCCGAGTTCCGCGACGGCGCCTACCACCTCACGCCGGCCGCGCCTGGCTATGAGGCGACGGTGAAGTACGGGGACGGCGCGTACGCGACGGGCGTGGCTGCCACATGGGACGGATTGGCGGGCGCCCTCAACGACCGCGCCCATAACGGCGTTGACCCGGAAGGCGCATCCAACCAGCGCGGCCGTTGGTTTAACGCGTACGGTGGAAACATCTCCGCAAGCATGACGATGGAGATGATCACACAGGCGGACGCGGCCGACTCCGACGGTGACGGCCTGCCGGACATCTGGGAAGAGGAAGGCGTCATGCTCAGTGACGGCCGCTTCTTGAACCTTCCGGCGTGGGGCGCGGACCCGCACAAGAAGGACATCTTCCTGCAGCTGAACTGGATGCCGTCCGAGTGGGAGCACCACGGCTGTGCTACCGGCGACCGTTTCGACCCCACTACTGAGGGCTACTTAACGTACGCGGAGTGCGCGCAGTTCAATAAGAACGTGTACCGCCCGTCGCGCCAGGTGCTGAAGAACTTGGAGAAGACGTTCGCGGATGCGGGCGTGCGCCTGCACATTGATGCGGGCCCGCTGTACTCGCCAGATATTGTGCTGAAGGATACGGCCGGTGGCCAGCACGAGAAGCTGGGCTACAAGGAGTTCTCCTTCGTGCAGAACAAGGGCCTCGACGATGATGACCAGCTGGGTCGTTGGCAGAAGGAGCTGCTCGGCGACCGTTCGGCGGTGTTCCACGTTGGTGTGATTGGGGACCGTCAGTCGGCGAAGACCATGAGTTCCGGCCTTGGCCGCGAGGGTAGCGCGTTCTTCGTGGCGAAGGGCGCGAACCTGACCACGGATAAGCAGCTCGAGGGCACGATTCTGCACGAGTTCGGCCACGTCCTCGGCTTGGGTCACGACGGCGCTGCGACGCCGGAGTCCCGCGAGTGGTCGAAGCAGCACCCGGGCGGGGACCGCAACTTCCTGCCGGAGTACAAGTCCGTGATGAACTACCTGTACCAGTTCGCTCACCCGGATTATTCCCACTCGCCGGTGGCCAACGAAAGGAATTACGGTACCGAGGAGCAGGCTCGCAAGCAGTACGAGCAGTGCGAGCAGGCACGCCAGTGCTACCCGGGCACCTACTCGATCCCGGCAGACTGGGACAATCTGAAATTCCACGGCAAGGACATCGGTAAGGCTGATGGCGTGGTGCGTGAGAAGTTCGTGCCGCACGTCGACGACCACGAGGACAAGGACTCCTACACCCTCGCCGTTTACGCCGCAGCGGACAATAACAAGAAGGCCGGCCTCAAGCTTGACGACGCCACCAAGGGCGGCAACGGCATCTCCCTGCAGAAGCGGAACAACGAGGTCCACGCCATCCTGGACAACCAGGGCATCGACGCCTCCGACTTCATCGTCGAGGCCGCCTGGGGTGCGGGCAACACGTACACCTCGGAGCCGATCTCGCTGGGCTCGGTGACCGATAAGGCGAACTACACCCGCAACGTGACCATCCCGCTGAAGTCTCTTCGCGGCGTGTCCGGCAAGACGATGCCGCTGGACCTGCGCGTGAAGAACGACGAGGGCGAGGTCGTTTTCGAGGAGACCTTCACCCTGCCGGTGCTGGACTACACCGCCAACGAGGCAGCCAAGGTCCGCAAGGAGCTGGAGAAGGCCCCGAACCTGAAGGTGGAGCAGCAGCGCATCGCGCAGGATCTGCCGAAGCAGCCGGAGGCCAAGCCAGCCCCGACCACGAAGCCGTCCCCGGCTCCTGCTCCTGACCAGCAGCCGGAGCAGCGCAGCCCGTGGCCGATCATCGTCGGCGTGCTGCTCGCGCTCGGCGGAGCGGCGGCAGCGGTAGTCGGCTGGCTCAACGCAAACGGCGGCGTCCCGCCGTTCCTGCGCTAACCGCGCACCGACTGGATGTCGCGAAGGTGGCGGTAGAACG
Source organism: Corynebacterium sp. CCUG 61414 (assembly GCF_024453945.1). Taxonomy (NCBI): domain Bacteria; kingdom Bacillati; phylum Actinomycetota; class Actinomycetes; order Mycobacteriales; family Corynebacteriaceae; genus Corynebacterium; species Corynebacterium sp. CCUG 61414. The sequence goes on along the minus strand of NZ_JAGPYU010000004.1, from coordinate 18,248 downwards.
TCACCCGCTGCAGCGGCCGCGGGTGGGCGACGCCGTCCACCACCAGCGTGATGTCCTCCCCTCCGGACTGTAGAGCCCGGCCAGTCAGAACGGTCGCCGGGTCCGTGAGAGCCGGGGCGACCGTTTTGCCTTTCACAAACATCCCACCCAGTGGCATGCCCGCCAACCCCTCCAGGCGCTGCGGGTCCACGCGACGCCCCTCCGGCACCACGAGCGGCGTGACCAGCCGTGACGCCGCCAGCCCCGGCGCATCCGGTGTGGGCACCAGGCGTGCCCCGAACTGCCCGAAGAACCGCGCCAACGGCTCCTCGCCGGTGCGCATCACCAGCTGCTGCGAATCCACCACGATCTCGCCCACGTACTCGCTGCGCCCATCCCCGTGGGAGAGCGTCGCTGAACCGGCCACCACCACGCCCGTGTCCGTCCTAATACACGGCGACGGCACCACCGGGCCCTCCACGGCCAGGTCCACAGACCCCGCGCCCCACGCCACCGCCGCCGGCGATGTCGGATCGGTGGGCAGGTAGGCCACCTCCACCCACATCACGTCCGCGCGCATCAGCCGCGTCAGCACCGCACTCAGCGCGGCATCACTGCCAGACACGATCACGCGCAGCCGCTCCTCCGGCCGCTGCGGCGCCAGCTGCGGGGCACCCAGGTGCGCCACCGACGGCGACTTCTGGATCTCCGCCAAGCTCGGCGTCGGGTCGTGCGGGAGGGCGGAGCTGGCGGCGTCGAGAAGAAAAGAAAGCTCACTTCTCGACGGCACCTCCGACAGTGTGACCTCCTCCGCACCCGGAACTGTGAGGGAGCTAGCACACGCACAATGAAGAAGACGCATGCCATTCACGCTACAATAAGCCCGGATTAGTGCCTATTAAAGGAGAGAGAATGTCCGCCATCATCATTGTCGGCGCCCAATGGGGCGACGAGGGGAAAGGCAAAGCCACCGATATCCTCGGCGGGAAAGTCGACTACGTAGTCAAACCCAACGGCGGTAACAACGCAGGCCACACGGTTGTTGTGGGCGGCGAAAAGTACGAACTGAAACTGCTGCCGGCAGGCGTGCTCAGCGAGAACGCCACCCCGATCCTGGGCAACGGCGTCGTTATCAACCTCGAAGCGCTCTTCGACGAAATCGACGGCCTCGAAGCCCGCGGCGCCAACGCCTCGCGCCTCCGCATCTCCGGCAACGCGCACCTCGTCGCGCCCTACCACCAAACACTCGACCGCGTCCAGGAACGCTTCCTGGGCAAGCGCGCCATCGGCACCACCGGCCGCGGCATCGGCCCCACCTACGCCGACAAAGTCGCCCGCGTCGGCCTGCGCGTCCAAGACATCCTCGACGAATCAATCCTCCGCCAGAAGATCGAATCGGCGCTGGACGTCAAGAACCAAATGCTGGTCAAGATGTACAACCGCCGCGCCATCGAAGCCGACGCAATGATGGACTACTTCATGTCCTACGCCGAACGCCTCAAGCCCATGATTATCGACGCCGAAAACGTCCTCAACACCGGACTCGCCGAAGGCAAGCACGTCCTCATGGAGGGCGGCCAGGCCACCATGCTCGACGTCGACCACGGCACCTACCCGTTCGTGACCTCCTCCAACCCGACCGCCGGCGGCGCCTGCGTCGGCTCCGGCATCGGGCCGACCAAGATCACGGCGACCCTGGGCATCGTCAAGGCGTACACCACGCGCGTCGGCGCGGGCCCGTTCCCAACCGAGCTGTTTGATAAGTGGGGCGAGTACCTGCAGGAAACCGGCGGCGAAGTCGGCGTGAACACCGGCCGCAAGCGCCGCTGCGGCTGGTACGACTCCGTCGTCGCCCGCTACGCCGCTCGCGTCAACGGCTTCACCGACTACTTCCTGACCAAGCTCGACGTCCTCACCGGCATCGGCGAAATCCCGATCTGCGTCGCCTACGACGTCGACGGCGTCCGCCACGACGAAATGCCGCTGACCCAGTCCGACTTCCACCACGCCACCCCCATCTACGAAACGATGCCGGCCTGGGACGAGGACATCACCGGCTGCACCACCTTCGAGGAGCTCCCGCAGAAGGCCCAGGACTACGTCCTCCGTCTCGAGGAGCTCTCGGGCGCGCCGATCAGCTACATCGGCGTCGGCCCTGGCCGCGATCAGACCATCGTCCGCTTCGACGTGATGGACCGCTAGCTTTCTGCTTCCTCCGAAGTTCGGGACCTGGGAGACGCTCCCAGGTCCTCTTTTTTGCTCGGGGCGAGGGGTGGATATATGCCTCTCAACTTTGTTCGGAAAATCGTGAACAAAATTGCGCTTTTTGTGACCGCGCACACAAGCAAATTTGTTCACAATTTCCCGACTCCGCTCGAGAGCACACCTTCCCCCTTCAGGGCTCATGCAGGCCCCTTCAAGTTTGCTCGCCACATACGCGGCTGAATATGCTGACCACTATGAACGCAGCAATGCCCGAAGAGCAGCAGTCAGAGCAGCAACAGCAGCTCGACAACGAGCCCATTACTCAGCTCGACCCCGCGCGGGATTTGAGGTGCGATCCTCGTCAGGTGCTCGTGCTGGGTGACAGCGTGGTTGAGGAGGAACTCGCGTGGTCCTTCAAACAGCTCGGTTTTGACGTGACGCACCTGCACACCTCCGAAATTGCAGCGGAAGACATGCAGCAGCGGTATCCGTCGTTGACGGTGGCGGGCGCCGGCGTGGACTCTGAGGTGCTGAAGGAGCTGGAGGAGCGCGCCGGGTCGATTGTGGCGCCGTCGGTGGAGGCGCAGGAGCTGTGCAGTTCGCGTGAGGGTGTGCGGGCGACGGCGACGGATTCCTTGGGTTTGCCGACGTTGCGTTGTGAGTTCGTTCGTTCTCCGGAGGAGCTGGAGGAGGCGGCGTTGCGGTTGGGTTTGCCGGTCGTCGTGAAGCCGGGGCGCTCGTCGGAGGGGCAGGGCCAGACGGTGCTGCGGAGCGAGCCGGACCTGAACGTCGAGGTGGTCAAGGCGTGGGAGGCGGCTGCGGAGGTGGACCCGGAGGGTCCGGTGGTCGTGGAGCGGTTTATTGAGTTTGATTTTGAGTTGACGATTTTGGCGGCTCGTTCGGTGGATCCGGCGACGGGTGAGTTGGCGACGTGGTTCTGTGAGCCGATCGGTACGCGGCATGAGCGCGGCCGTTTGGTGGAGGCGTGGCAGCCGGCGGTGTTGTCGGAGGCTGCGGCGGGGAACGCGAGATCGATTGCGGCGCGGATTACGGGGGCGCTCGGCGGGCAGGGTGTGTACGCGGTGGAGATGTTCGTGGCCGGTGATGAGGTGTACTTTTCTGATGCGCGGCCGCGGCCGTCCTTGGATGGGTTGTTGACGCGTGCGACGCAGCGCCTGAACCAGTGCTCGCTGCATGCGCGGGCGGTGATTGGTCTGCCTATTGACGCCACGTTGGTCAGCCCGGGCGCAATGGTCCTGGTGGAGGACGTGGCGCCGAGCGTGGATGGCCTTGCGAAGGCGATGTCGGTGGCGGAGACTGGTGTGCGTTTTGTGGATGGTGCTGCGGTGGTGACGTCGACGGGTGAGTCGGCGCAGGAGGCGCGGGACCGGGCGACGCTGGCTGCGTCGCGCCTCTGAACCGGGCCCGTGTTGGATTTGGACTAGTTTACTGGTTTAATTGACAGATTACTGCAATCTTTTGTAGAGATGGAGTTGTCTGCGCATGAACACTTCCCGGTTGGGTATGGCGGTGGTTGCTGCGGTGGTGGCGTCGTCAATTGTGGTGCCGCAGGCGTCGGCGCAGATTGATGTGGAGGCCGCGAAGCCGTTTCTGAACGTGGTTGCGCCGGATTATGCGCAGGCGCTGCATTCGACGGAGGCGTTGTTTTCGCCGGGGAATCCGGATGATCCGGCGACGGTGAGTGGTTCGGTGAAGCTGCCGATGGAGGTGGCGCGTTCGGCGCGGACGGTGAGTGCGTCGGCGAAGGTGCTGACGAACCGCAAGGGGGAGCCGCTGGGGCGGCCGGTGATGGTTGATGATGGTTCGGGGAATTTGACGCCGGCGTTGCATCCGGGGACGTGGGCGCCGGTGCGGCGGGAGCCGATTCGTGTGTTCGCGCAGTGGTATGAGGGCGTGTATACGGAGCATTCGTCGCCGACGTTTTATACGGAGGTGGATGAGAACGGGAACTTTTCGCTGAAGCTGCAGCCGTATGTGGATGCGCGTGGGGTGGAGCGTGAGTTTTTGGCGGATGCGACGGTCGGCGTGGTTGGTTCGGGTGATCGCGGGCGTGATCAGTTGCGTGAGAAGCTGCGCGTCTGGGTGGAGCTGCCGGAGAGCGTCCGGGATGACTACCGCCTGATTCATCAACCGGCGGGTATTGTGCCGCCGACGAATTGGTTGGGCAATGTGACGCCTTCGTATGAAACGAATGGTTGGTGGCGTGGCGGCAAGGTGAATGGCTTCTTCGTGGCGTACCAGGACCGGAGGAACTCGGCGCAGCATCTGAAGGACCGTTCGAAGTGGGTTGAGAATGACGGCTCGGGAACTCCGTTTGGTGTGTACACGGGGCAGATGTTCTGGAATACGGTGGATACGCCGTATAACCGGCGCTACCAGGAGTCGATGACGAACAATGCGGGGGATGCGCCGGCTGCTGGGATGATGGTGGTCGGCTCCTACTTGTCGGATGAGGCAGTGGCGAAGACGCTCGAGTATGGCAAGAAGCAGTTCGGCAAGAAGGTGCGTAGCCGATCGTGGACTCCGGAGGATGAGAAACAGCTGCAGCTGTGGATTAATGAGCAGGTTGCGAAGGACCAGAGCTGGATCGCGGAAACCGCCGTGACCACGACGGACGAGAATGGTGACTTTAACCTGTACTGGCGGGGTACCTACGGTGACACTTACAGCTATCCCGGTCTGGTGGGCAGCTGGCATCACAGGGTTGCGGATTCTTGGGATGAAGGCTCGTGGGCCAAGGGCAATATGTATTCCAAGCACATCAACTGGGAATGGACCTATATTTCGATTTTGACGCCGGACGGCAAGGAGCTACCGAACAATGTTGGTGCGATCCACCCGTGGGCGTTGGGCTATTGGGGTGGCCCAGGTCCGAGTGGTGGCTACTTCGACTACTGGTCGGGCTCGGATGTGCCGTGGCTGAAGGCCTGGGCAGGCTCGGCGTACGCGGGATCGACGTTGGTGAGCTCGCCGCGCTACGCCTTATCGACGGCCCCCTTGAAGTTCCACGTGGAAAAGCGGAACACGTTTAATAACTGGGCGCCTCCGGGGGAGACGGTTCGCACGTTTGGTTCGGGCGTGCCGCTTTCGAAGGGATTGAGTTACAAAATCGTCTGGTATGACGATGAAGGCGAACGGGTTCACGAGTGCAAGGCAACGACGCCGGATGACCAGGCGCGCATTGAGTCGTGTGACTTCAAGGTGCCGGATGATGCGAAGAAGGGCGATACGTACATTGCCCGCCTGTTCTACGCGTCGGACGCTGGCAATGTGCAGGCGATGCTGGCGCAAGATTCCTTTGCGGTGACGCACATGTTCCTGGAGTACGGGGATCCGGTTGAAGCGGCCGTCGGTAGACCGGCGGAGGCGACGCCGAGCTTTGATAACCCGGATTCGGACCCGGTGGAGGCGAAGCCGGAGCGCGCGGAGTTCCAGTTGGGTTCGTTGCCGTTCGGGGTTGATGCGTCTCAGGTGAGCGTGGACGATGATGGCGTGGTCCGTTTCACGCCTCGCATGGACCAGGTTGGCGAGCGCATTGAGATCCCGGTGGAGATGCTGGACCCGAGTAACAAGATCCAGCGTTATGATGCGCAGGGTTCGCAGGGCACGGGCTCGCGTCCGGTCTCGGCCGCGATTGCGACATTCGTGCCGCACGTTGCCCAGTACGCCTTGGAGTACAAGGAGCAGCAGGTGGAGCCGGGGCAGACGGCGAAGTTCCCGGCACCGACGTTCGATGACCGCGCGACCAAGAAGCATGAGAAGCTCACGTTCGAGGGCACCCAGTTCGAGCTGGAGCGCCCCGTGGAGGGCGTCACTATCGACGCCGACACCGGCGAGCTCACGGTTGATGTTTCGCACCGCCAGCTTCCTGATGTTGAGGTCCCGGTCGTGGCGCACGTGCCGTACGAGGATCCGATCCGCGGCGTGGCGAAGGTTCGCCTCCGCATGCCGCTGCCGGTACTGAGCACGGTTGAGCAGCAGTCAGTAGCTGCGGGTGCCCACCAGGAGCGTCTGGTTCCGACGGTGGAGCACGCCGGCAACGCACAGGCTCGATTGGAGCGCATCGGTGCCGAAGGGAAGTCTGTTGAGGGTGCCTCAGTAGACCTGGACCTGGATTCTGGCGCGATGCTGCTGACCGTTCCGGTGGAGACCAAGCCTGGCGACGACTACGTGATTGTCGTCTCCGCGCTCTCTACCGGCGAAGAGATCGGCCGCATTCCGCTGCGCGTTACCGAGAACGTCGCGGACCTCTACACGCCGAAGTACCAGGGCGCGACGACGAAGGCCAACGGGGATATCACGCTGGACAACCTGGGCGATGCCCTGCCGAAGGATGCAGTGGTCTCCGTCAGTGGGCCGCTGGACTGGGGCGTTACCGTCGAAGGCGACGCGGTGAAGCTGCACGCGCCGAAGGACGCGACCCCGGGCACCGTGGTCTTCGATATCACGGTGCGCTACAAGGACGGCTCCTCCGACGTGATCCCGGTGCGCGTCCGCGTGGCCGCCCCGGTCACGACGACAGCGCCGACCTCCACCACACCGACCTCAGCTGCCCCTACGGCGACGGTGTCGACGTCCACCGCGACGCCTGAACCAGCGCCGGTGACGACGAAGGGGACGTCGACAAGCGAGGCGACCTCGCAGGTTCCGACCACCCCAGCGACCGCGCCGGGCACCACCCCAGTGCCGACCACCTCGTCGGCCCCGATTCCGCCGGGGGACGCCCGCGCGAACTACGCGGATCCGAACAGCGCGCTCGGCCGCGTGCCGGTTGACATGGGCGGACGCGCCATGACGCGAGACCCGTTCGCCGACTCGCTGGCGCTGGTGCGCAGCTACGAGATGCACGCCCCGGCCGGCGCGCACGGCTGGGAGTTCACCCTCGACGAGAACACCGGCCAGATCCACGCGGTCGCGCCGTCGCAGGAGTTCCTGGCCGCGCTCTTCGAGGAGGCCTACGGCAGCGCCCGCGACGGTGTGGTGCAGCTGCGCCCGCCTGTGTGGGCCCAGTTCGCGGTGGATTTCCAGCACGTGCTTCGCCCGGCGGTCAACGTCATCGTCGAGCACGAGGACGGCCGTGTTGAGCTGGCCACAGCTGCCTTCGAGCTTCTCGACGCCCACAAGCACCCACTGCTCGACCGCACAGCAGACGCCGATGGTGATGGCGTGTCCAATCTCGATGAGCTGGAGCAACGCACGAACCCGTTTGCCGCGCCAGCCCCGACCCCGACCACGGAGCCGGAGCAGCCAACCGAGACCACTACGTCTGTGCCTACGACGGCGCAGGCACCGGATGCAGGTTCGGAGCGCTGGGAAGTGGAGAAGTGCATCGCCGTTTCCGTCGCAGCCGGCGTGCCGCTGCTGTTGTTGCTGCCGTTGGGTATTGCGGCGCAGGAGATCCCTGGTGTGCAGCAGGCGCTTGCTCCGATGCGCAAGGCGATGGCCGACGCGTTCGGCCCTGGCGGCCAGTCCGGCGTGAAGAACCCGGAGATCGCGCTGGCTGGCGCGGGCCTGCTGGCGTTCGGCGTGGCGCTCAGCGCGTTGATCTACACGCAGTGTGGGCCAGAGGTGAACAAGGACGGGCTGAGCAGTAAGAAGTAGAGGTCGGTTCCGGTATAGTCAAGCGCATGTCTGAGTGGAGGTTTGAAACCCTAGAGCTTGAGAACTTTCGTAACTACGAACGGTTCTCGCTCCACTTTCACGAGCGCTTGACTGTTCATACCGGTGTGAACGGTGCCGGAAAGACTGCAGTGCTGGATGCATTGAAAATCATCCTTTCGGTGCCAGTTGGGGTTTTCGGCTACCAAGCAGTTGGAATCAAGCAGGACGACGCGCACTTAGCGCCACAGTTGGGAAACAACAACCGCGTGTCTCAGGTGGAACCGTACTACCCGGTGTCCGTCAATGCTGACTTGGTATGTGGCAATGAACGTTTTGAGATGACGCGCTCACTCAACGGGCCGAAGCGGAAAACAGTTGGGGCGAATTCTGAATTCCGGAAGTACTGTGAGTCCTTGAAAGAGGAGCTTATCGCGGACGCGAGTATGAAGACCGCTCCGCTCCTTGCAGCGTATGGTGTCGAGCGCTTAGTGAAGGAGATTCCGCGCAAGGCGTCTGTGCCCACTTCCCGTCTATCGGCCTACGACAATGTGCTGGATCCTCGTTCGGATTTGAACCAGCTTTCGTCATACATTGAATATCTGGACGCGCAGCGCCTCGACGCGCTCAGCGCTGACGAGTCTCTTAAGACGAATGCCGATGCACAGCAGCTGCAGTCCATCTTTGACTCGTGCAATAGCATCCTTGAGCCAACAGGGTGGGGGAATGCCCGGTGGGACCGGAAGGCGAAGTCCGTGGTGCTTACGCACAAGCAACATGGGACCCTGCCACTTTCTTTGATGGCAACTGGCACGAAGATTTGTGCTGGTCTAGCGCTTGATATCGCTACTCGTATGGGCCGACTCAACCCACACCTTTCTGGTGAGGAGCTGCGGCGCCAGACTCCCGGCATCGTGCTCATTGATGAAGTGGACATGCACTTACACCCATCGTGGCAAAGGAAGATTTTGCCGACGCTGTTGGAAACCTTTCCCGCCGTACAGTTCATCGTGACGACGCACAGCCCGTTGGTCATTGCCAACGCGGAGACGGCATCAGTCCGGGCTCTCGTTGACAATGAGGCGCACACACCCGAGTATGCACAGGGCCTTGATATTGAGACGGTAATCGAACGAGTCCAGGGGGTGGATCCTACACCGGATACAGCGAACCGCAGGATGCTCACCACCTATATGGAGATGGTTCACGCCGGGCAAGGCAATAGTGAGGAAGCCCTTGGATTGCGCCGACGGATTGAGGAATCCCTCGGCGGCCTCGACCTTGTACCAGAACTATTGGAAGCAGATGCGTATCTGTTTCTTGAAGGTGACGGTTAGGGGGGAACCGACAGTGTTTATTCAGCGCCGTCAGGACAACCAAGAAGAACAGCAGCTGCGCGCAGAGCTTCAACGTGCGCTTCGCCAGGGCTTGGAGTTCCATGATTACTCAGGCAAGGATAAGCTCCGCGCATTTCTGCTGAATCGCCAGGGCCATCGGTGTGCTTATTGTGAACGAAGGATCAACGACAAGCGACGCACTTCAAAGAAATCTCAAGCACACACGCGCCGCGCTCCAACGAATAAGATTGAGCACTTTCACCCTCAGAGCAGTGAGGCTGCTAGTGATGAGTGCAGGGCTGCTGCGGGATGTAACGAATTACACGAATCTTCTCTGGAACTCACCAACTTGCTGACGGTGCGTGCAGGGCAGACTGACTTCGCAGGTGCGGTGAGCCGCCATTGTGATACCAGTAAGGCAAACACTGACATTTGCGCCCAGTTGAAAAACCCAAACACCGCCGAACAGCGCGATCCATCGGCTCCTGAGTTGGGCAGCCTGGTTGTCATGGAAAGGGACGGAACGGTGCGCCCTAACCCGGCATATTTTCCCGGCGAAGAGGAAATGAAGGCCGCGCAAGACGTTCTCAACGATGTACTCAACCTCAACGCCGTTTGGCTGAAGGGGGCTAGGGCAAAGCTGTACGCACTCTTGACACAACGCCTTGTTAGTGCGATCAAAGAGCAGTCGCGCAAGCACCACAACGTGAGCCGACGCCAGCTACGCCAGAAGATTGTGAGGGCGCGACTCAAAACGCTTGAGGCGAAAGCGCCGGAGTTTCCGTCGGTCTACCTCAGCTTCTGCGTGGAAAACGCGCAGTAGACCGACTTATATCAACTATTAGAACGCCCCTATTAGGGGGCGTTTCGCGCTTCTTGGAGATTTCTCGCCACCCCTTTGACAGATCTTTGTCCGGAAAAACTCAGGAAGGAACTCATTTCGGCAATTACCGGGTAAGGCGCTGAACTTAAGGTCTGGCACAAATGTCGTGAGCGCTACGTTTGTGTTTCGGCGGATGTGTTTGGGCTCTATTCCCGTTGGGGCTTAAAGAATGTTTGGCGGTAATCCGCTTGACTGCTGTTGAAAGTCAAAAGAAATAGGGCCGTTATCAATCCATTCTTAAAACGCTTTAACCAAAAGAAAAGTAACTGGCCGGAGATGGGGCTTCAGTTTGAGTCGATGCAGGCTGCCGTGGATTCCGGCCGAATAGGCGCTGAATACGGGTGGAATTGCGCAAGTTTCTTGCGAAAAAGGATTCCCGGAACGGTGCACTCCTGTCGATATTGTTTAGTTTCGGGAAAGGTCTGTGCACCTTATTGACGGGCACGGACACAACTTTCTGGACATTCAGATCTTCGGGAAGAAGGAAGAAACATATGCGAAAGAGCATCACGGCACGTCGCGGCACTTCGATTGCCGCCGCGGCGTTGTCCTTTGCACTGGTGGCCCCGCTGGCTCAACCTGTTGCGTTTGCACAAGACAACCCGCCGGCTTCTGCTGCTCCTGCCTCAAGCGCTGACAAGGGCGCCCAGCAAGGCGAGGGTAAGAACAAGCAGGTGCCAAACGCCATCTTTACTAAGGGTGGCTGGCGTGATTTCTATGGCTACCACGGCTGGGCGTACATCAATAAGGATGGCCGCCACGATGACTTGTCTTCGAACAATGAGCCGCTCAAGGGCAATGTCATCTACCTGCAGTACGTGACCAAGAACGGTGAGGTCTCGCCGACGTTCTATACCACGACCGATTCCGAGGGTCGCTTCTCCTTCGACCTGTCTGAAAACGTGACCAACGAGGTCGACGCGCCGCCGTTCTGGCTGGCCGCCGGTGGCGTTCGCGTCCGCGTGTGGGGCGAGAACCCGGATCCAAGCAAGTACTCGGTGGTTGCCGCGGGTGACTTCAACTCGGGTCGTTACACCTCGATTACGGACCGTGTGCAGGAATCTTGGAACTTTACTGCAGGCCCTGCTGGTTCCCGTATTACCAACGGCCGTTTTGTGCTGGAAGAGAAGCCGAACCACGTTGGTTGGTTGGCTAAGCCGGAGAAGGATTGGACCCGAGCCCTCGATGGCGAGACTGGTGAGCCGACGGTTGATGGTCAGTTCCCGTACTACGGAGACTTTGGCGCGATCAAGAGCATTGCCCACCCGAACGAGTCCATGGTGTGGTGGGAGACTGGTGAGTCTGCCGGTACCTTGCCGGGTTACTACAAGTACCAGCCGAGCCGCGGCGATCGCGTCGCTGGCGGAATCGAGATTGTCGCGTCGTACCTCAACGACGAAGTCGCGCGTCAGATTGACGCCTGGAAGAACGAGAACCCGAACTACACCGTTGAGCAGGAGCGTGCGAACCAGGAACGCATCATCAAGGCGTACCAGGATGAGCACGGCGAAGGCTCCCACATTGCGGAGACCGTGGTTGCCCCGTCTAAGGACGACGGCACGATTTACTTGCCGTTCAAGGGCACGCTGGGCTACTCGCGCGACAAGGCCAACTTCGGTGTGAACAATGTGGTCAGCGACGAAGACTGGGGCAAGGTCGCCGACGACTATCAGAACCAGTGGGTCAACGTGTTTACCGGTGCTTCGTTGTACGACGTGCGCCACATCAACACTGACTACATGTACATCTACCCGAACATCGACGGTCGCGACGTGAAGAACTCTGCGTTCGTCGCCAACATGTTCATGAACTACGGCGACCAGGGCACCGTTATTGCTGGCGCGAACATGAACGGTCTGCAGTTCCCGTTGATGACTGCACAGCCGATCTTCGATATTCCGGAGTACAACTCCTACGACAACAAGGGTCGTCCCGGCTCCAAGGTGACCACGAAGACGTCCGGCCTGCTGCCGAACACGGAGTACGCAATCCGTTGGTACGCCACCGCCCCGGACGGCACCCAGACCGAGATCAAGGACGCGATGTGCAAGATCAAGAGCGATGACAAGGGTGCGCTCGAGTCTTGTGATTTCCAGGCTCCTGAAGACCTGAAGGAGACAACCGTCTACACCGCTGCGCTGGTTTCTGTTGACCCGGCTTCCGGTGAGCCGTCTGATCGATGGGAGATCGCAGACTCCTTCACCGCTGTTGTTCCTGAGCCGCTGCCGTTGGGTTCGGTGGGAACCGATTTCCCGGATAACGACGTCACGCCGCTGTTCAAGGATCTGCCGGACAATATGAAGGAGGGCGCTGAACCGTCCTACTCGGCTAACGACTTGCCTGCAGGCCTGGAGATCGACCCGAAGACCGGCAAGATCACCGGCAAGCCGACCACCCCGGGCACCACCGAGGTCATCGTGACCCGCGAGGTCGAGGTCATGGTCGAGCAAGAAGTGCCGGTGCTTGACGACGACGGCAACCCGGTCTACAAGAACCCGGACGAAGAAGATCCGGAAAAGCGCGTTGAGAAGACCGAGAAGAAGCCCGTCGCGCAGAAGCGTAAGGAGCAGGTAGTCACCAAGATCACGGTGACGGACACCAAGCTGTCCGACGGTGTTGTCGGTGAGCCGTACGAGCAGGAAGTGAAGCCGGAAGGCTTTGACAAACTGCCACAGGGCTTCGAGCTGAAGAAGGACTCCATCAAGGTTGAGGGCCTTCCGGAGGGGCTGGAGCCCAAGAACGGCAAGATCATCGGTACGCCGAAGAAGACAGTTGACGCTTCTGAGGAAAAGCCGAACGTCACCGTCACCTACACGTTGGTGGACCAGGACGGCAACGAGACCGAGCACACCGACGTTGTGCCGCTGAAGGTAACCGACCAGGCTGGCAAGTACGACCCGGAGGGTAAGGACCAGGAGGTTGCGAAGAACTCCGAGCCGAAGGCTGAGGATTCGATCGCGAACAAGGACGAGCTTCCGGAGGGCACCAAGTACGCTTGGAAGGATGCTCCGAAGACTGATACCTCTGGTGACAAGAAGGCTGTCGTTGTTGTGACCTACCCGGATGGCACCACCGATGAGGTGCCGGTGACGGTGAAGGTTGCTAAGGATCAGGCTGAGCAGTTCGACCCGGAGGGCAAGGACCAGGAGGTTGCGAAGAACTCTGAGCCGAAGGCTGAGGATTCGATCGCGAACAAGGACAAACTTCCGGAGGGCACCAAGTACACCTGGAAGGATGCTCCGAAGACCGACACTTCCGGTGACAAGCCAGCTGTCGTTGTTGTGACCTACCCGGATGGCACCACCGATGAGGTGCCGGTGACGGTGAAGGTCGCTAAGGATCAGGCTGAGCAGTTCGACCCGCAGGGCAAGGACCAGACGGTCGAGACCGGCAAGAAGCCGGAACCGAAGAACAACGTCGAGGATGCGGACAAGCTGCCGAAGGGCACGACGTTCAAGTACAAGGAAGATCCGGATACCTCTACCGCTGGTGATAAGCCGGTCACCGTCATCGTGACCTACCCGGATGGTTCCACCGACGAGGTTGAAGCCAAGGTCGTTGTTCAGGATAAGGTCACGCAGGCTGACCAGCATAATCCGCAAGGTAAGGACCAGACGGTTGAGACCGGCAAGAAGCCGGAGCCGAAGGACAACGTCAAGGATGCGGACAAGCTGCCAAAGGGCACGACGTTCGCATACAAGAAGGAACCGGATACCTCTACCGCTGGTGACAAGCCGGTCACCGTCATCGTGACCTACCCGGACGGTTCTACCGACGAGGTACAGGCCACCGTGAAGGTGGAGGATCCGAAGACGGAGGATCCGAAGCCACAGCCGGAGCAGCCGAAGAAGTCTGACGCTGACACGTACGAGCCGCAGGTCCAGGACAAGACCGTCGCGCCGAATGAGGTCCCTGAGGCAAAGGATCACGTCACCAACGTCGACGAGCTGCCGGAGGGCACGACGTTCGAGTACGAGCAGGTTCCGGACACCTCCACTGAGGGCGACAAGCCGGTGACCATCGTCGTCACTTACCCGGATGGCACCACCGACAAGGTCAACGCCAACGTCAAGGTGCAGAAGAACGCGACCGACGCCGACAAGAACGACCCGCAGGGCCAGGACCAGAAGGTCGAGAAGGGCGGCACCCCGGACGCGAAGGGCAACATCAAGGACGCCGACAGTCTGCCAAAGGGCACGTCGTTCAAGTACAAGGAGACCCCGGATACCTCGAAGCCGGGCGTCTACGACGTCACTGTTGTTGTGACCTACCCGGACGGCTCCACCGACGAGGTGCAGACGACCGTCACTGTCGGCACCGACGCTGAGCGTTTCGTGCCGGAGTACGACAAGGTCACGGGTGTTCCGGTTGATGGTGAGAAGAACACCAACGACCCGTTCGGTACCAAGGCTCCGGTGAAGAGTGCTGAGGCGAAGAAGCCTGAGGGCGCTGAGAAGTGGGCGTTCACCCCGCAGGAAAACGGTGTGCTCAAGGCGAAGGCGCCGTCGATGAAGGATGTCTCTGACGAGTTCAAGGCGAAGCTGCCGGAACTCAAGAGCACTGACGTCGAGAAGCGTTGGGATAAGTTCTTCGAGACGTTCACACCGTTCGCCCGCCCGGCTGTCGAGGTTGACTTCACTTACGAAGACGACTCGACGAACAGCGCGACCGCCAACTTCGACCTGATCGGCAAGGACGGCAAGTCGCTGCTGGATCCGAATGGCGACTTCGACGGTGACGGCGTCACGAATGAAGCTGAGGTCAAGGCTGGCTCCGACCCGGCAAACGACGGCGAGAAGCCGGACACCACCGCGCCGACGGTGAACCCGATTACGGCTGGTGACACGAAGATCTCCGGCAAGGGCGACCGCCCGAACGAGACGATCATTGTCACGTTGCCGAATGGCAAGGAACTTGAGGCCACGACCGACGCGAACGGCAACTGGTCCGTGAACCTGCCAAAGGGTGTTGAGCTCAAGCAGGGCGACAAGGTCAACGTGAGGGACGGCCATGGCAATAAGGCGAAGACCGTCACGGTTGCTGGCAAGGTCAACGCTGGCGCCTGCGCAGCGACTGCTGTGGGCTTCGGTCTGCCGCTGATCGCGTTGCTGCCGCTGGGTCTGGCTTCCCAGATCCAGATCCCGGTCCTGAGTGACCTCGCTGGTCAGGTAGAGGCGCAGCTGCAGGCTGCGAACACTCGCATCCAGCAGCAGGCTGGCATCTTCAACCCGGAGATGGCACGCCAGGCTGAGCGTATTAACGCGCAGCTGCGCACCGTCGGTGCGGACCTCGGCATGGTTGTCGCAGGCATCGCGCTGATCGCTGCTGGTGTCCTGGCAGGCACGTTCATTTACGACGCCTGCAAGCCTGGCGGCCCAAGCTCCT
Organism: Corynebacterium sp. CCUG 61414; assembly: GCF_024453945.1. NCBI lineage: Bacteria > Bacillati > Actinomycetota > Actinomycetes > Mycobacteriales > Corynebacteriaceae > Corynebacterium > Corynebacterium sp. CCUG 61414. The sequence goes on along the minus strand of NZ_JAGPYU010000004.1, from coordinate 2,840 downwards.
CTGTGAAGGACCTGGAGCTGAAGGGGTCGTCCGGTAAGACGACGAAGCTGTCGTCGGAGTCCACCACGAAGGATGGCAAGCTGACAAAGTAGCAAGTTGTCGCGCGACCCGCTTACACCCCCGAGTAGGGGGCCAGGTTGCGTGAAGCAAACCTGAAGGTCTGTTAAGAAAAGCTATAGCTGTGGCCCGTTACGGAATGTGTAACGGGCCACAGCTTATTTATTTTATGAATTGGACTATTTGGGGAAGAGGTACGCCACATATGTAATTTTGGGCTAGAAACCAGGTGTGATGACGTTTCGGGGGGGGGGGTATGTATTTAGATGTACAAAAACGTACTAATTGGTTCAAAAATGGGCTATATGAAGGCCGAAAATCGACGTTTGTAAGTCTATGACCTGCAAGATTAGAAAACAACTGTACGTAATCTGTGGCCTGTATGGATTGATACAATTCCTGGTGAATGGCTTTTAATTGGCATGCAAAATCATTTTTGTCTGGAAGTTTATTCAGCGATTTGGTTGGTGAATTGAAAGTCATACCGCTTGGATCAATGGAAGGAATCTTCATGCGAAGCTCATATAAAGCGCGCCGTGGCACCTCGATTGCTGCAGCCGCATTGTCGCTTGCGTTGGTAGCGCCACTGGTGCAGCCAGTTGCGTTCGCTCAGGAAAAGCCTGCCGCTGTACAGAATCAGAATGCGGATGCACCAAAGGTTGACGCACCTGCCGTTGGCGGTGACGAGAAGGCGATTTACTCTCCGGGTAATGCGAGCCAGAAAGGTACGATCTCCGGCTCGGTGAAGGAGATTGTCGAGGCCGGTGGGCTTGTTGGTAATGGTTTTGCGAAAAACCAGGCCACTGGTAAAGCCCTTAAGGGTGTTAAGGTGTACGCCCAGTGGTACGAGGGTGAGAACACTCAGCACTCGTCGCCGGTGTACTACACCGAGTCGGATGAAAACGGTAACTTCACCCTTAAGATGGCGCCGTATGTCGATGCAAATGGTGTGACTCGTGAATTCCGTGCGGACGCATCCGTTGGTACCCCTGGTGATGGCGACTGGAGCCGGGATGAGAACCGTGAGAAGATCCGCGTGTGGACTGAGCTTCCAGACGATATGACGGATAAGTACCGTCTGGTGCATCAGCCGGCAGCTGGCATCTTCCCGGGTATCGGCGCGAATACGACGCCGACGACTCAGGGTGATGGCGACTGGGGTGGCAACAAGATTACGGGTATGACTATCCAGTACGCGCAGAAGGATAAGCTGCCGCAGCACTTGCCGGAAAACCAGTGGGTAGAAAGCACTGGTACGGGTGGTAACGGTGGTACCTATGCTGGCCAGGCGTTTTGGAACCTTGACGTTCTGCAAGGCGGTAAGACCCACAATGACGTGAGTGCCTTTAACCCTAAGGATATTCCTGCTGCTGGTTTGAAGGTGGTTGGTTCCTACCTCACGGATGAGGCGGTGACCAAGATTGAGGAGTACGCGAAGAATAACTTTGCAGGCAAGACGCTGCGCGGTAGTGGTTGGACCGCTGTTGATGAGGCTGGTCTGCAGAAGTGGATTAACGAGCAGATTGCTAAGAACCCACAAGAGTGGATCGCTGAGACCATGACCACCACGACTGGTGCTGATGGGCGTTTCCAGCTGCGCTGGAAGGGTCTTTACGGCAATAACCACACCGGCCGCGGCGGCGGTATTAACCCGCCTGCAGAAAAACTGCACAAGCTGGCTGGTTCACACGATGAAGGCTCCTGGGAGAACGGTAACCTTGGCTCCAAGCATGTGAATATGTTCTGGAGTTACGTCAGCATCTTGGGCAAGGATGGCAAGCCGCTGCCGGACAATATCGGTGCGCTGTATCCGTGGTCGCTTGGCCAGTGGGCTGGTCCGGGCTTCGGTGCCAACTTGGGCGCTGGCGCTTGGGCGCAGCTTTTTGGTGGTCAAGGTAGCCTGATTGGTGACACCACGGATAGCTACACCGGTTGGAATATTGCGCTGGCTCCGCAGGCGTTGAAGTTTGATGTGGTGGATAAGAACACGTCTGATAATTGGGCCACGATTGGTGATACGGTGCAGACGGATACGTCTGGTCTGCCGCTTGCTAAAAACGTGAAGTACTACGTTGAGTGGTTCGATAAGGATGGCAAGTCGGTCAAGAAGTGTGATCCTGTCCCGGCTGATGCTGCTACGAGGATTCCGAGCTGTGCGTTGCCGGTTCCTGCTGATGCGCAGACGGGTGATACGTTTACTGCTCGTTTGAAGGCTACTACTGGTGAGCCGGCTGATGGCGATCTTGTGTTGGCGATGGATTCCTTTGCGGTAACGCGTGCTTACCTTGCGTATGAACCGAAGGACGCAAAGAAGGATGAGTCGGCTTCCTCTCAACCGGAGTTTGATAATCCGGCTACCAAGGATGTTAAAGGAACCAAGCCTGAGAAGGCGAAGTTTGAGCTTGGTGCGTTGCCTGAAGGTGTGACTGCTGATCAGGTCAAGGTTGACGAGACCACTGGTGTGGTTACGTTTACGCCGACTGCTGCGCAGGAGGGGAAGAGTCTCGCGTTCCCTGTTGTGATGCGTGATGAGGCTCTGCAGGTGCCGGTCTTTGACGAGAACGGCGATCCGGTAAACGGTGAAGATGGTAAGCAGAAGACTCAGACGCGTATTGTTGCTCGTGCTCAGGCCCTGTTCAAGGTGTCCGAGACTCCGAAGCCGGAGGCTAAGGATGCTGAGAAGTACGATCCGAAGGGTCAGGATCAGCCTGTCAAGGTTGGGGAGACGCCGGATCCGAAGAAGAACATCGAGAATGTTGGTGATCTTCCGGAGGGTACGAAGT